>CALWWB010000001.1 GCA_944385175.1 uncultured Oscillospiraceae bacterium
CATCACCACCGCTTATGATCCCACCGGTATTGCCGGAGTCTGGATTGACAGGATCGGTGACAATGAAGTCGTCCAGGAAGTCTTCTTCCTCTTCATCGACGAAGCCGAAGATACCGGTGTTCTCGCCGCTGAGATAGGGATAGGTGAAGGATTTCCAAGCCAGTCCGTCATGGAGAGGGGACATAACCTTTTTCCAAAGCTGAGCCGCAGGGTTGCCGCTGACCTGAATTGCCTCCTGCTCGTCGTATCCGGTCCAAACAGCGGCTACATAGTAGGGGGTGCAGCCCGCAAACCAACGGTCCATGTACTGGCCGGAGCTGCCGGTTTTGCCGGCCACAGGCACGCTCCACAGGGCGGCCTCGGTGCCGGTGCCGTTCTCTACCGCATTCTGAAGCATATAGGTGAGAGTGTACGCAGTGTTGGGCTCAAAAGCCTGAATAGTGCGTGGGGTATTGTCGATGACGATATTTCCCTCACTGTCTGTTAGCATGGTATAGGTGCGGCTGTAGGTGAATATGCCGTCATTCACTATGGAGCAGTAGGCCTGGGCCATCTCCCTCACGGTGCAGCCGTTGTAGAACTGACCCAGGGACATGGGGGCATAGGCAATGTCATTCTCCGGCACCAGACTGGTGAAGCCCAGATGGTTCACCAGATAGTCGTAGGAAGTCTGGGGACCCTGAGGCAGAATGTCTACAATCTGGGCCGCCACAGTGTTGATGGAGTATTGCAGCGCGGTATAGATGGAGACTACGCCCATATAGCTGCGGCTGTCGTTTTGAGGCAGCCAGTCTGTTCCGTTGAGCACCACGCTGGGGGAGTCCAGCACGGTGGTTTCCGGAGTGATGAGCCCCAGGTCGATAGCGGGTCCATAAGCCGACAGAGGCTTGATGGAGGACCCGGGGGGACGCATGGTACCGGTGGCCCGGTTAAGACCGAAGTTTATGGTCTTTTCACCTACGCCGCCGCTGAGACCAAGAATGCGCCCGTCATAGGGGTCCATGACCACGATGGCACTTTGCAGTTGCTGGTCGCTGCCCCAGGTGTTGGGGATGGCCTCCAGGTCGGTGTAGATAGCGTCGATATTGTTCTGCACGTTCACGTCCAGACAGGTGTAGACGTTGTAGCCGCCGTTATAGAGAAGGGTCTGGGCGGTCTCCCGGCTGATGCCCTTGAGCTGCATCAGGTCTTTGATGACATCGTCGATGACGACTTCAGTATAGTAGGAGTAAATGGTCTGGGAATACTCCTCTCCCGGGCTGCGGGTGAATACCAGTTCTTCGGCCACTGCGTCCTTGTACTGCTGGTAATCTATATATCCCTGCTCGTACATCTCCCGCAGGATGGTCTCCTGGCGTTCCTTGTTGTTCTGCTCATTGTAGAAGGGGTCATAGTAGGTGGGCAGGTTAGTAATGCCCACGATGGCGGCGCTCTCAGCCAGGGTCAGATCCTTGGCATCCTTGCCGAAATAGGTCTGGGCCGCCATCTGTACGCCGTAGCAGCCCTGGCCGAAGTAAACGGCATTGAGATACCACTCAACTATCTCCTGCTTGTCGTAGCGTTTTTCCAGCTCCAGAGCTCCAAAAATCTCCGCCAGCTTTCGCTGGATGGTGACCTCATCTTTACCGGTAAGGTTCTTTATGAGCTGCTGGGTGATGGTGGAGCCGCCGTAGCTGGTATCCATTTTGGCAAACATGGTGACAAAGGCGCCGGCGGTGCGGTACCAGTCCACGCCCTTGTGGTCATAAAACCGCTTGTCCTCAATGGCCACCAGAGCCTTTTCCATGTACCAGGGTATATCCTCATAGTCAACCCAGACACGCTTTTCACTGCCGGAGAGGGTGGCCAGTTCCCGCCACTCACCCCCGGCATCCTGATACCACAGGGTACTGGATTCATTTAGCTTCAAATCCTCCAGACTCAGGTCGAAGCTGGGCACAAGGCAGGTCTTTACATAGTAGGCGAACACACAGGTGAACATCATGCCTGCCACAAGAAATATCAGAAGTATGGTGCCGATGACCTTGAGCACGGCGCCGATGGAGCCGGAGATCACGTCGCCGGTAAGGGTGACGGCCTTCTTTACCACACGCCGCTTCTTTTTTTCCGGCTTCGGTACCGGGGTGCTTTTTTCGGGCTCCTGTATCTCGGGGCTCTTTTTTTTCATTAAAATAAGGCGCCTCCTTTGTAGAAACGGTATTTATGCGCAGGGCGCGGCCAATAATCATATCAATACATTTTGCCATTATACCACAGCTTTCCGCCCAACGGTAGAGAAAATGTAAATTTTTTCTTAGGAAAGCTGCCCGTACAACCATAGTATAGCCAGTATTAAAGGAAAATAGCGTATATTTTTCTCTGCCGGAAGAGATACTATACTTGGTATGAAGTTTCTGAAAAGGAGGGGCTTAAATGGGCCTTAAAATCAGGATAGCGCTTATGACCTGTCTGGTGGCAGCTGCCGCTTTTGCCGCCTCTGAAGCCTACAAAAGCATAATACCAGCCCAGACGGTAATACCAGAAGAAGTATATGCCCAGTTCCGCGCCCGGGAGGACGAGGCCCAGTTTTTCCTCCGGCCCTGTGACGGCTATGTGGCAGTGTACGACGGGCAGAGGGAAAAGGTCCCCGTGACGGTGACGGAGATTGAGATAGGCAGCCTGCGCAGCACCGACAAGGCACTTATTCAAAAGGGCATACCCGTGACGGACCAAAGAGAGCTGCTGAGCCTGCTGGAGGATCTGGGTTCCTGAAAAGCGGAGAGCAAGGAATTTAAATAAGGTTCACAAATTTTATTGCGCTTGGTGTTGATTTATCCGGCAATATGGTATACAATAAAGCCATCAAAGCAGAATGGAGAACAACATGAGCGAAGAATTTGGCAGCGATTTTATCACCATCGTGGATGATGACGGCACGGAATTTGAGCTGGAAGTACTGGACACCATGGACTACAAGGGGCAGACCTTTGTGGCCTTCCTCCCCGCTGATATGGATGAGAACGATCCGAATTACGGCATCGTTATCCTGCGTTCCGTGTTGGATGAAAACGGTGACGAACTCTTTGAATCCATTGATGACGACGATGAGCTGCAGGATGTCTACGAGCATTTTTCACTTATCCTCTTTGACGACGAGGAAGAGTAAAAAGTTTCCTGTAATCAAAGGGGCCCTTTCTGCATAGGATGAATTGCCCCGAGGAAAAAATAAATATAATTCCTGCTGTGTGCGTGTTGCCTATAGAGGCTTTTTGGCCCATTAAACCCACATCTCTTATAAGGGATGCCGATTTGAATCTGCGGATTGCAGGCCTCCCGGCCTACAAAAGCTGGACGTTGGAAGCAGTGAAACAGGACTTAGGCGACCCACCTGCTCTTATGTGCAGGTTATAATTGGGCCGGCACGGCATTTGCGGGGTACTTCCCGGAGCTTTGCTCCGGGGAGTTTTTTGTTTTAATTCACTGAGACAGAAAAATTAATGCCCCGCGTTCCATGTTGCGGAACACGGGGCAGCTGTATGCTCAGGCAGCGTCGGGCAGTTCTATGCTGTCTACGTCGTTGAAGCCGGTGATGTCCACCGTAGCAGGCAGGCTCTTGATTTGGAGCTGGGGAAGAAAAGCGGAATCGGAAGTATCCAGAATATATTGCAGGACGGAGGCCAGATCGGCGCTGAGCCGTACGGGGCTGCCGTCGTCCTCGGCTATCCATATGGTGAGCTCGGTATCCTCAATGGTTGCCGCCCCCTCCTGGGCTGAAGCCGCACCCAGAGCTTCCATGAGCAGGGAACCGGGGAGCTTAAGGATAAAGGGCCTGCAGAGTATACCGTTCACGGTTTCACTGTCCCCTATGCTGAGCGCTTCCGGATCATCCTGAAGCATGGTCAGCACGGCTTCCACATCCAGCTTGCTGCCCTCTCCCGTGCCTTGGGCCAGAGGAAAGTCCGTGCTGAGCCAGAGAACACTGTCCCCCTCTCCAAGCCCGATCCTGAGCTGAAGGGCATCGTCTTGAGTAAAGAGGTATACAGGCAAGCTCAGGGTGCCCAGCTTACCCATGTCAATGCTCAGATCCATATACAGGGTGCCGGGGTCGATTATGCAGCGGCAGTCGGCATCTACCTGGGCTTTGAGCGGTATGGAGGCTACAGAGGCATCAAGATCTCCTGCGGCGGTGAAGCTGACGCTGTCCATGTCGGCGACATGGCGGTAGGCTCGTTTTACTATCAGCATTTCACTCAGACCCATGCTGCAGCCGCAGAGACTGAAAGTCAGAGCCAGGGCGATAAGCATTGCGACGGCTCTTGACAGGTGTTTCTTCATTCCATTCATCCTTCCACTCTGAATTTTTCCTTTGACTGTAAGACGTTTAAGCTGCCCCAATTGTTCCGGGCAGGGGCGCTTGTGGCCTGTTTCCTTATAGTATATTCAAAAGGGCTGAGGAAAAAAACTCAGCCCTTTTGAATTTTTTATCTATTTTTATCGGAAAGGTGACGGAGCATTACACCACGCCCTGGGCCATCATGGCCTCGGCCACCTTCAGGAAGCCGGCAATATTGGCGCCCACCATCAGGTCGCCGGGTTTGCCGCACTTGACTGAAGCGTCATAGCAGGCCTGGTAGATATTCTTCATTATGCCCTGGAGCTTCTCATCCACTTCCTCAAAGCTCCAGCTCAAGCGCATGGAGTTCTGGCTCATCTCCAGACCGGAGGTGGCAACGCCGCCGGCGTTGGAGGCTTTTCCGGGGGAGTAGAGCAGGCCGCTGCCCTGGACAAGGGCGATGGCCTCGGGAGTCAGAGGCATGTTGGCGCCTTCAAATACGCCCAGGCAGCCGTTGGCTATAAGGGCCTTTGCACCCTCGGCGTCCATCTCGTTCTGGGAGGCGCAGGGCAGGGCAATGTCGCATTTCACGTTCCATATATTCCTGAAGCCCTCAACATACTGAGAGCCGGGAACCTCGTCGGCGTAGACGCTTATACGGGCGCGGCGCTTCTGCTTGATATCGAAGAGCTTTTTCAGGTCTATGCCCTTGGGGTCATAGACATAGCCCTGGGAGTCGCTCATGGCGACAACTTTGCCGCCCAGCTGGGTGCACTTCTCCGCTGCGTACTGGGCCACGTTGCCGGAGCCGGAGACTACAACGGTCTTGCCCTCAAAGCTATCGTTCTTCAGATGGCGCAGGGCCTCGGCAGCATAGTAGCAAAGTCCGTAACCGGTGGCCTGGGTACGGGCCAGAGAGCCGCCGAAGGTGAGGCCCTTGCCGGTGATCACGCCGCCTTCAAAGCGGTTGACTATGCGTTTGTACTGACCGTACATGTAGGCCACTTCCCGGCCGCCTACGCCGATGTCCCCGGCGGGGGTATCGGTGAACTGGCCGATGTGGCGGTAGAGCTCGGTCATAAAGCTCTGGCAGAAGCGCATGACTTCCCCGTCGCTCTTGCCCTTGGGGTCAAAGTCGGAGCCGCCCTTGCCGCCGCCCATGGGCAGGGTAGTGAGGGAGTTTTTCAGCACCTGCTCAAAGCCCAGGAACTTGATGACCGAGAGGTTGACGGAGGGATGGAAGCGAAGGCCGCCCTTATAGGGGCCTATGGCGGAGTTATACTGGACACGATAGCCCCGGTTGACACGGGTGCGGCCACTGTCGTCCAACCAGGGGACGCGGAACTCGATTACACGCTCCGGCTCTACAAAACGCTCCAGCAGGCCGGCAGCCTCCCACTCGGGATGCTGATCCACCACCAGTTCCAGGGATTCAAACACTTCCCTGACAGCCTGGAGGAATTCCGGCTCGTGGGCGTCTCTGCGCTCTACCTCGGCGTAGACCCGATTCAGATACTCGCTTTTGAACATAACACGACCTCCTCTGAAATATTTATTTTTTCCCGCAGGATTATCCTGTAGTCATTAGGCCCCGGCAGGCAGAGGACAGTAAATTGCCGCCGGGGCTGTGCTTATTTCAGCTTTTCCAGATCCTTCAAGAACATGGCGCTCTCCGCATCGGAGGGTATGAGAAAACCGCTGCGGGGGGAGACGGTAAAAGCGTCCACCGCCGGGCCGTCCATCAGGCAGGAGCGTTTGAACTGCTGGGAGAAATAGCGCCTGCAATAGCTCTCCAGCCAGCGGATCAGCTCCTGATCGCTGTAGTCCCCGCCGTAGGCCAGCTTGGCCAGACGGAAGGTCTTCTCCGGGGAGAAGCCCCGGATCATTATCATGTGGGTAAAGAAATCCTGGAGACTGTAGGAACCCACGGCCTCCTCGCTCTTCTGCTCGATCTTGTCGTCGTGGATGGGCAGCAGCTCCGGAGTCACCGGGCAGTCCAGCACATCATATAGGGCGGCTTTCAGCACCTTGTCCTCAGTGCCATCTGCCACATAGCGCACATTTGCCCGCACCTGGGTCTTGGTGAGGCCAAGGTTCACATCATACATACTGGTGTGGTCGCCGTTGTAGGTGCACCAGCCGTCCACAAATTCACTGAGATCCTCAGTGCCCACATCCAGGCCGTTTACCTTGTTGGCAATGTCCATGAGCACCTGGGTGCGCTCTCTGGCCTGGGCGTTCTCATAGGCTACGGAGTAGTCGTCATGAGCGTGGCCGATGTCGTCAAAGTGCTGGTATACGGCCTTGCTTATGTCGATGACCCGAACCTCACAGCCCAGCTGCTCGGCCACAACTATGGCGTTGGACTTGGTGCGGGAGGAGGTGCCGAAGCAGGGCATGGTGCAGGCCACCACGTTCTGAGAGGGCAGGCCCATTTTCTTTACCGCCATAGAGCAGACTATCACCGCCAGGGTGGAGTCCACCCCGCCGGAGATGCCCACCACACAGTGGTCAAGACCGGCATACTCCATGCGCTTTACCAGGCCGGAAATCTGGATATCCAGCATACGGCGGCAGTACTCCGGCAGCTTTGAGCTGTCTGCCGGGAGATGGGGATGCCTGGGGAAGCTGCGGCTGAGCTGGGTGACCTCCTCCTTCACGCCCCAGGGGCAGACGATATGGGGATAGTCCCCCACATCGAACTGGCCGTCGGCACGGCGGAGGTTCATAAGATATTCAATGTCGATTTCGCTCATGGCCAGGCTGTCCTCACTCTCGTCCTGAGAGAGTATCTGGCCGTTTTCCGCTACAAGGCAGAGGCCGGAATAGACATTGTCGGTACTGCTCTCGCCCTTGCCCGGGGCGGCCATGACCATGCCGCAGCGCAGGCGCCGGGACATGAAGCGGATGTTCAGCTCCGCCTCGTCGGTGGAGCCCACGGTCTCAGGGAAGGAGGCCATCTGGGCTATGACAGTTGCTCCGGAGAGGGCGTGGCAGAGAGAGGGCGGGACAACGGCGTCCATATCCGCACCCAGCTCCACAGCCACGGACAGGCCGGGTATGATCTGATTTTCAAATAGTATGTCGGTAAAGACGGGTATGCTCTCCCCGCCAATTATGGTTTCCGTCTCCTCCTCGTCGGGCGCGGCAAAGCGGGAACCGTCAACCTGGGTGCGGGGCACCAGAGCCAGCAGCTGCCCTGAACAAACTGCGGCGGCGCAGCTGTAGAGCCTTGAGCCCAGAGCCATGGGCAGCCCCACGAATACCAGCATATCCATACCGGCGGTGGCCCTGACTATCCTCAGCAGCGCCTCCCTGGCCCCCTCCAGTATGACCCGGTGGCCGATGAGGTCGTAGCAGCTGGCTCCGGTGATGCTCAGCTCGGGGAAGACCAGGATCTTCACGCCCTTCTCCTCTGCGGCCTTTATGCATTCTATTATCCTGCCGGCATTATAGTCGGCGTCCGCCACCTTTATTACAGGGGATGCGGCGGCAACCTTAATAAAACCATGCTTCATGATATTTCTCCCGAATAAATGTTCAAATCAGAATTTAATTCTCTGACTGATATATTCCTTGACTTCGCTGATGGGGATACGTACCTGCTCCATGCTGTCACGCTCCCGGACAGTGACGCAGTGGTCGGCTTCGTCGGTGTCGGTGCCTACGGTGTTGAAGTCGAAGGTGATGCAGAAGGGGGTGCCTATCTCGTCTTCACGGCGGTAGCGCTTGCCGATGGAACCGGTCTCGTCGTAGTCGCACATGAAGTCCTTGCTCAGGTCGTTGTACAGCTCCATAGCGGGGCCGGTGAGTATCTCTTTCTTGGACAGAGGCAGCACCGCGCACTTGAAGGGGGCCAGAGCCGGGTGCAGGTGCAGCACGGTGCGCACGTCGTCGTTGCCATTCTTGTCCTGGCCAACAACCTGCTCGTCGTAGGCGTCGCAGAGGACGGAGAGCACAGTGCGCTCCACGCCCAGAGAGGGCTCGATAACATAGGGGATGTAGTGCTCGTTCTGCTCCTGGTCATAATAGGTCAGATCCTGGCCGGATACGGTCTGATGCTGGGTCAGGTCATAGTCGGTGCGGTCGGCCACGCCCCAGAGCTCGCCCCAGCCGAAGGGGAAGAGAAACTCAAAGTCCGTGGTGGCCTTGGAGTAGAAGCACAGCTCCTCGGGATCGTGGTCACGGAGACGCAGGTTTTCGTTTTTCAGCCCGATATCCAGCAGGAATTTATGACAGAAGCCACGCCAGTAGTCGAACCATTCCAAATCGGTGCCGGGCTTGCAGAAGAATTCCAGCTCCATCTGCTCGAATTCCCGGACGCGGAAGATGAAGTTGCCCGGGGTGATCTCATTGCGGAAGCTCTTGCCTATCTGGCCGATGCCGAAGGGCAGCTTGCGCCGGGTAGTGCGCTGGACGTTGACAAAGTTGGTAAAGATGCCCTGGGCGGTCTCGGGACGGAGATAGACGGTATTTTTGGCGTCCTCGGTGACGCCCTGGAAGGTCTTGAACATGAGGTTGAACTGACGGATGTCGGTGAAATTGTGCTTGCCGCAGGTGGGGCAGGGGATATTGTGCTCCTCCACAAAGTCCTTCATCTCGCTTTGAGAGAAAGCGTCGATGGGCTTGGGCAGGGCAAAGCCGGTGTCGCTGCACCAGTCCTCGATGAGTTTATCGGCACGGAAACGCTCGTGGCACTCCCGGCAGTCCATCAGAGGATCGGAGAATCCGCTGAGGTGGCCGGAGGCTACCCAGGTCTGGGGGTTCATCAAAATGGCGGCGTCCAGCCCCACATTGTAGGGATTCTCCTGGACGAACTTCTTCCACCAAGCTTTTTTGATGTTGTTCTTCAGCTCAACGCCCAGAGGGCCGTAGTCCCAGGTGTTGGCAAGGCCCCCGTAGATTTCGGAACCGGCAAAAATAAATCCCCGGTTCTTGCACAGGGCCACGATCTTTTCCATTGTCTTTTCTGTGTTTTTCATTTTACTTCCTTTCCTCCGGCTGGCTGCCGGAGAGATGTGCCTGAGTTTTTTTGCACACTCTTAACAACTTAAATATACCAGAATTTTTCCAACATATCAACAAAAAATAGGCATGGGACAGTGACAAAGCTGTCACAAAGGGGGCTCTTTCATCGTCATATAGGAGGAGTCCCCAGGGAGGAAAAGTTAAAAATTCTTAATTCACTAAATGTTTCTTCCATTCCGGCGGGAAAGGTGTATAATAAGCAAGGTTACATAATATAGAAAAAAGAGCAGAGACATATATGAAGAAATTTATTAAGAAGCTAAAAAAAATAATGCCGGGGAAAACCGGGCTGGTAGTGCTGTCCATACTGCTGGTGTATGCAGTGGGCGTGGCTGCTGCTGCGGTGATAGTGGACGGCCGCCATGTTCGCTTTTATATGACCGGGCCGGAGGAGCTGGAGCTGGAGTGCTTTGAACCCTATCAGGAGCCGGGAATATATGCGGTGAGCGCTGGGGCAATATTCGGTGAGGGGAATAAGCACCTGCATGTGGAGAGCTCCGGGAATCTGGATAATACCAAGCTGGGTGAGTATACGATCAAATATACCGTACGCTATTTCTTCCGTGAGTACAGCACCGAGCGAAAGGTGAAGGTGGTGGACAAAATAGCCCCGGTACTGGAGCTGAAATATCTGGAGGGCTATGAGGCCAGCTGGATGACCGGCTACCAGGAGGAGGGCTTTGTGGCCACTGACAATTATGACGGGGATCTCACCTCCAAGGTGGAAAGCCGCCTGGAGGATAACCGCATGGTCTATACGGTCACCGACTCCTCAGGCAACACCACCACCATGGTGAGGGAGCCCCTTTATACCCAGGGCAAGCCGGAGATAATCCTGGAGGGGGGCAGCGAGATAAGCCTCAACGCCAGCCTGAATTACAGCGACCCGGGCTACAGCGCCAGGGACAGCATGGGCAATGACATGACGGAGCTGGTGCAGGTGGACGGGGAAGTCTGCCCCTATAAGGCGGGCAGCTATGAGCTGACCTACTATATACAGAGCCAGACCGGGGACAGCGTCAGCGCCAAACGGACGGTGACGGTGCTGCCGGTGAATAATCCCGACATAGTCTCCCCGGATGTAAACACCATATACCTGACCTTTGACGACGGTCCCGGCCCTTACACCGGCAAGCTGCTGGATATCCTGGCAAAATACAATGTAAAGGCCACCTTCTTTGTCACCGGAGCCAACTCCAAGTACTTCGACCAGATAGGCCGGGCCTATAGGGAGGGCCACTCTATAGGTGTGCACACCTATTCCCACAACTACAAGACCATATACTCCAGCGAGGAGGCTTTCTTCCAGGACTTCAACGCTGTGGAGGACTTGATATACAATCAGACCGGCAGCTATACCCAGCTTTGCCGTTTCCCCGGGGGCAGCTCCAATACCGTGAGCAGCTTCAACCCCGGCATAATGACCAGCCTGGCTTCCTCTCTCACGGATATGGGGTATCAGTATTTCGACTGGAACGTCTCTTCCGGGGATGCCGGTGAGACTACCGACACCGATACTATAGTGAAAAACATTACCGAGGGCTGTGCCGGGCGGCGGGCCTCGGTGGTACTGCAGCACGATATAAAGGACTACAGTGTAAATGCGGTGGAGCAGGTAATACTCTGGGGATTGAATAACGGCTATGTGTTCCGGGCCCTGGACGTGAGCAGCCCCCACGCCCACCACGGTATCAATAATTGACATTGCCACGGGGATGCAATATAATTGACAAAACAGCAGCGGGAGGATTAAGACGTGATCTTGGCCATAGACGTGGGCAACACCAATATCGTCCTGGGATGTATCGACAAGGGCGAGATACTCAATATAGTCCGTATACAGACAAACCCCAGGGAGACTGCCGCCGAGTGCGCCGTAAAACTCAAGCAGCTGCTGGAATTTTACGGTGTAGATTGCCGGGGCATAGAGGGGGCCATAATTTCCTCTGTGGTACCCCAGATAACCGGGGCCCTGAGAGAGGCCATAGAGCAGATTTCCGGGGTGCGGGCCCTTATAGTTGGGCCGGGTATGAAGACAGGGCTTAACATCCGGCTGGATGATCCCTCCACCCTGGCGGGAGATCTGGTGGCGGGCAGCGTTGCTGCCATGAGCTTTTACGGCACCCCGGCCATAGTCATCGACATGGGCACAGCCACCACCATGGTTGTGGTGGATAAAAACAGAAGCTACCTGGGGGGCGCCATCATACCCGGAGTGAACCTGGCTTATGGGGCTCTGGCCATGGGGACCAGCCTGCTGCCGGACATTGCCATTCGCCCGCCAAAGAAGGTCATAGCCAGCAACACCGTGGACTCCATGCGCTCCGGCGCAGTCTTCGGGACTGCCGCCATGCTTGACGGCATGATAGATAAAATGGAGGCGGAGCTGGGAGAAAAATGTACCATTGTGGCCACCGGCGGCCTTGCCCGCAGTATAGTTGAGTGCTGCCGCCACGAAATAATCTATGATGACGACCTGCTTCTCAAAGGCCTGTGGGTACTGTATGAGAAGAACAAGTGAAGAATAACAGGAAAAACAAATAGCCCGGGCAAGTCCCGGGTTATTCCAATATTGAAACCAACAGGAGAATGTACTATGGATACCTGCTTTGCACCGGCAGACATACTGCTGCCCGCCGACGATGAGACCGCCCGCTTCTGGCCCGTGGTGGCATGCGACCAGTTTACCAGCCAGAGGGAGTATTGGGCGGAACTGGAAAAACTGGTGGGGGACAGACCCTCCGCACTGAATATAGTTTTCCCGGAAGTCTATTTGGATGAAGGCTTCGGACGGATAGAAATCATACAAAAACACATTGAGGACTACCTGCGGCGGGGCATACTGACGGAGAGAGTACACGAGGGCTTCGTTTTGGTGGAGCGCAGCACAGGGTCCGGTGTGCGCATCGGCCTGGTGGGCAAGGTGGATCTGGATTGCTACGACTACACTCCGGAGAGCCAGGCGCTGATACGGGCCACAGAGGGCACCGTCACCTCCAGGATACCACCCAGAGTGAAGATACGCCGGGGAGCTGAGGTGGAGAGTCCCCATGTGATGCTCTTGTGTGACGACAGGGAGCGGGAGCTGATAGAGCCTTTGTATGCCCGACGCCATGAACTTCCCAAGCTCTATGACCTGGAACTGATGATGGGAGGCGGACACCTGCGGGGCTACGCTGTCACCGGTGAGCTGGCCAAAGAGACTCAGAACATAATCGCCAGGCAGCAGAGCCGCAGCAAGCTGTATCTGGCGGTGGGGGACGGGAACCACTCCCTGGCTACAGCCAAGACATGCTGGGAAGAGATAAAGTCCAAGCTCAGCGAGAAAGAGCGGGAAAACCATCCGGCCCGCTATGCCCTGGCGGAGCTGGTGAACCTCCACTGTGAGGCCTTGAACTTCGAGCCTATCCACCGGGTGCTTTTCAATGTGGATGCCGGAAAACTTATAGATGATTTTACCGCCGCCGTGCCCTGCGCCGAAGGAGAAGATATCGTATTCATACATAAGGGGGGCCGCCGGGGAGTGAAGCTCACTGCCGCCGGGGAACGCCTGCCGGTAGACCTGCTTCAGGAGTTCCTGGACGAGTGGCTGAAGGAGCATCCCGGCGCTGAGATAGACTATGTTCACGGCAGCGGCGCTCTGGAGGAACTGTCCCTTAAAGAGGGCAACTGCGGCATGGCGTTGAAGGCCATGGATAAAAACACCCTGTTCCCCGCCATCGTGGCCGGAGGCGTGCTGCCCCGGAAGACCTTTTCCCTGGGCGAGGCGGAGGAAAAGCGCTATTACATGGAGTGCAGGAAAATACGATGAGAGAATACGGAAGCGAACACCACTGGCAGTCCAGGGCCCCCTATGAAACCGGGCAGGGCGGTCTGGAGCCGGAGGGCTGGACATTTTACCGCAGCGGCCGGGACGCAATGAAGCAGATAGCTGCATCCCATAGCGGAGCAAGGGTGCTGCTGCCGGCCCTGTGCTGCGAGTCTATGATACTGCCCTTTGAGAAAAACGGCTGCAAGGTGGAGTTTTACAAGCTAAGGCCAGACCTCACCGGGGACGGGGAGGACGTGCTGCATAAACTCGGCCCCGGCTGCATATTGCTGTACATGACTTACTTTGACGTCCGGCCTTTTGATGAGGCTTTCCTGGAGAGACTGAGAGTCAGGGGAGTATTCCTTCTGGAGGACAGGACCCAGGACATAATAGTCCCCCGGGGGGAGAGCTTCCGACCGGATGCCACTGTGGCCAGCCTGAGAAAATGGGCGGCAATGCCGGAGGGGGGACTGCTGAAAACGGAGCTAAGCCTGCCGGAGGCGGAAGCGGACAGCCGATTTGCCCGGCTGCGGCGCAAGGCCATGGAGGAAAAGGGGGAATACCTGGAAAAGGGTATTCCTGAAATGAAGACGGACTTTCTGAAAAAACTCCATGAGGCCGACGAACTGCTGGACGAAAGCGGCAGGGCAGTGGCCCTGTCCCCGGAAAACCGGGCTTATATATTGGATCTGGATTTTGATAAGATGCTGGAGCGCCGCCGCCAAAACTGCGCCGTTTTGAGAAAGGAACTCGAGGAGGCACAGGAGGCCGGGAGGCTGCGCTTTATGGGTAGCGGGGAGAACACCGCCGGGCTCTATCTGGGCGTGATGTTGGAAAACCGGGATGCGGTGCAGAAATATATGGCGGAGAGAAGCATATACTGCCCGGTGATCTGGCCCATACCTGAACAGGCAAAGGGCGTATGCGAAAACTGCGAACATGCAGCAGGGCATATGTTGGCCCTGCCCTGCGACCAGAGATATGGCCGAGAGGATATGAAACACATTGCCGCAGTTCTGAAAGCGGCTTTGGAACTATGAATCATTGAGGAGAAAGCAGATGGAGGAAAACGGCAGAGGCTGTCTCTACATAGTGGCGACGCCCATAGGCAATTCCCGGGACATGTCCCCCCGGGGCAGGCAGATACTCAGCGAGGTGGATATAATAGCCGCCGAGGACACCCGGCGCTCCATGGTGCTGCTCAACAAGCTGGAGATAAAGAACAGGCTGGTATCCAACCACAAGTTCAATGAATACGGCAAGGCAAAATATTTCATAAACGAGATGCTCTCAGGCAAGAGCGTGGCGGTGATAAGCGATGCGGGCACCCCCTGCATCTCCGACCCGGGCAACGAGCTTATAAAGGCTGCCGTGGAGGCGGGGATAAAGGTGGTGGGCATACCCGGCTGCTGCGCTGCAGTGACTGCTCTCAGCATTTCCGGCTTTGACCTCAGCAGCTTTGTGTTCTACGGCTTTTTCCCACGGGAGAACGTGGAGCGGCGAAAGCTCCTGGAAAAGATGCGCCGGGGGGACAGCCGCAGCTTTGCCCTCTATGAGTCCCCCAAGCGGATAATGGAGCTGGTGGACTTTTTCATTGAGGCCGGGGCAAAGTGCCGCATGTGCCTGTGCAACGACCTTACCAAGCTCCACGAGATGTGCTTCAGGGGCAGCCCCCTGGAGGTGAAGGAGCAGCTGCTGGCCAAGGGCAACTATGACAAGGGCGAATACGCCGTGGTCATAGAGCTGGATGAGGACTATATCTTCAACAAGGTGGAGCACACCGTCTCCGCCGAGGCGATGCTGGTGGATGCCATGGTTTCTGGGGAACTGTCCCCCAAAGAGGCGGTGGCGGCGGTGCTCTCCGACGAGAACAACTCCTACAGTAAGAACGAGCTGAAGGCTGCCGCCCTTAATCTCAAGAGGATGTTCGGAGGCTGAGATGGCGAGAGTGTATCAGGAACTGGAGCAGGCCCTACCCGGACTTTCCAAGGCGGTGTACTCCCAGCCGGCGGACAGCCTTGCCGCCCCTAAAGTGGCGGTGCGGCCCGTATCGGTAAAGGGCGGACTGCAATATCAGATAGAGACTTTCAGAGACAACAAGGCTTACCACAGGAACGTGGCGGCGGAGGAGCTGCTGCTCATAGCGGAAAAAGAACTGGAGGGGCGTTACCGCCAGGTGCTCCTGGTAAGCAGCAGGGAGAGTGCCCAGTATGTGCTGCGGCAGCGGGGAGACTATAAAAAGAGCTCCAGCAGCCCCAGCCTGCCCCGGCCCGGCGGCTTGGAGAGCCACAACAAGGCCAAAGAGTATATACTCCGGGAAGGAGAGAATATCCCCGCTCTGGTGGATCTGGGCATATTCACGCAGGACTTTAAGATAGTCCGCTCCCGTTACGACAAATATAAGCAGATAAACCGCTTTATCGAGCTGGTGGACCAGGAGCTGAAGGACTATCAGGGCAAGGAGATAAGCATTCTGGACTTCGGCTGCGGCAAGTCCTACCTCACTTTCCTTCTCTACTATTACTTTGCAGTGAAACGGGGCATGGAGGCCAGAATAATCGGCTATGACCTGAAAGCGGAGGTAGTGGAAAACTGCAACCGCATCGCGGAAAAATACGGCTATGACAGGCTCCGCTTTGAAAAAGCGGATGTGAGCCGGGACCTGCTCTCCAATGAACATATAGACATGGTGGTCACCCTCCACGCCTGCGACACTGCCACGGATTTTGCACTGAACTACGCATTGAGCCACGGGGTAAAGTATATCTTCTCCGTGCCCTGCTGTCAGCATGAGATAAACGGCAGCATACATAAGGGCGGGGAACTGGACATCCTGCTCCAGCACGGTATAATCCGGGAGCGTATCTGCGCCCTGCTTACCGACTCCATCCGCGGAGCCGTGCTGCAGAGCCGGGGATATGATCTGGATGTGATAGAGTTCATCGACTTTGAACACTCCCCGAAGAATATAATGCTCCGGGCCAGATACAGCGGGAAGTGCCTTCGGAAGAGCCTGAAGCAGGCACTGGAACTGAGGGAGAAGTATGGATTTTCCCAGAAGCTTCTGGAATTGCAGTACCCGGAGGAATGCGGAAAATAGCCCGTTGTAAGAGCGGCGGAGAAATGCTATCATAAAAATGCAGATACAAGCCCCAGTCAGAAAGGAGAAAAACATGGCCAGGATAGACAAGATTCAAGTGGAAGAAAAGGAGATACTCTGGGCTGACCGGAAGCGGATTTTGGGTATGCCTATCTCCTTCACCAGATACAGCATGGACGACGAGCGCCTCTACGTAAAGACAGGGCTTTTGCGCACGGAGCTCAACGAGATACTGCTCTACAGGATTCTGGATGTGAAATCCACCCAGACCCTGTGGCAGCGCATCTTCGGCGTGGGTACTCTCACTCTCTTCAGCGTCGACCAATCCTGCCCCCAGCTGCAGCTGAAAAATATCAAGAAGCCGGAGAAGCTCCACAGATATCTCAGCGACTTTATCGAAAAGACCCGCCAGAGCAAGGGTGTGGCCGGCCGTGAGATAGTGGGCATGGCGGGCGTGGGATTGAACCACCCCCATGATGCAGACGGGGACGACGTGCCCGTCGATGTGCCCCATGAGCAGGATGCGGATGCAGATCCCGTGGCCGACGAGCTGCGCTGAGAGGGGCTGCTGTGAACTGCTTTGAGGAATACCGCATGAAGCTCTGCACCGCCGATGAGGCGGTGCAGCTGGTAAAGAGCGGGGACTGGGTGGACTACAGCTCCAATAACGGCTTCCCTGTGAGCCTGGATACCGCCCTGGCAAAGCGCCGGGACGAGCTGCACAATGTGAAGGTCCGGGGCAACCTGCTGCCGGGCCCCATAGCCGTGGCCGAGTGCGACGAGAGCATGGAGCACTTCGTCTACAACAGCTGGCACTGCTCCGCCTATGAGCGCCGCCTCTGCGACAAGGGCCGGGCTTTTTTCACCCCCATGGTCTTTCGGAATCTGGGATGGTATTACAGAAACTATCTCACCGTGGACGTGGCCATGGTGTCCGTATCCCCCATGGACAGGCACGGTTATTTCAGCCTCTCCTGCGCCGTGGGCGTGTCCAGAGACATCATTGACAAGGCAAAGACCGTTATCCTTGAGGTGAACGAGGCCATGCCCCGTATCCACGGGGGAGAGCGGGAGAGCGTACACATTTCTGAAGTTGACCGGGTGGTGGAGGCGGGATACCGCCCCCTGTGGGAGATGAAGTCCCCGCCCCCCAGCGAAACGGATATGGCCATAGCCCGGCATATCTTCCCCCATATCGTGGACGGAGCCACCATCCAGCTGGGCATAGGCGGCACCCCCAACGCCCTGGGGGAGCTGATAGCCGCCTCGGAGCTGAAAGATCTGGGCATGCACACCGAGCTCTGCTCCGACGGCTACCTGGCCATGTTCAAGGCGGGCAAGCTCACAAACCGGCGCAAGACCCTGCATCCTGGAAAAGGAGTGCTGGGCCTGGCCATAGGCAGCAAAGAACTCTATGACTGGGTGGACGACAACCCGAGCATAGCCGGCTACCCCCTGAGTTATGTAAACTCGCCGGAGACTATAGCCAAAAATGAGAACATGATATCCATAAACGGCTGCCTGAATGTAGACCTGTATGGGCAAGTGAATTCCGAGAGTTCCGGCAGCCGCCAGATAAGCGGTACCGGCGGCCAGCTGGACTATGTGCTGGGCGCCTCCCAGGCCAGGGGAGGCAAATCCTTTCTGTGTATGAGCTCCACCTATACCGACAAGGCAGGGCAGCGCCATTCCCGTATCCTGCCGGGCTTTGCCGGGGACATAATCACCACCCCCAGGAGCCAGAGCCACTATATAGTCACCGAGTATGGGGCGGTGAACCTGGCAGGGATGAACACCTGGCAGAGGGCCGACAGGCTCATATCCATTGCCCACCCGGACTTCCGGGAGGAACTTATAAAGAAAGCGGAGGAGCAGCGCATCTGGCTGCCCTCCAACAAGAGGTAAATATGAAGATAGACGAGACATTATATAAGGGCCGCCCGGCGGATGAGCGCATACCCAAGGAGGAGCGCTGCTACGAGCTGCTGGACGGACTGAACGTTGAATACTGGAGAGTGGACCACGAGCATGCCGACACTATCGAGGTCTGCCATGAGGTGGAGAAGCTCCTGGGCTGCGAGATATGCAAGAACCTGCTGCTGACGAACCGCCAGCAGACTGAGGTCTATCTGTTGCTTATGCCGGGAGACAAGCCTTTCAAAACCAAGATACTCTCCAAGCAGATAGGCACTGCCCGCCTCTCCTTTGCCACGCCTGAGCAGATGCTGGAGCTGCTGGACATCACCCCCGGCTCCGTGAGCATCCTGGGCCTTATGAACGACAAGGCGGGCAAGGTACACCTGCTTATAGACAGGGACCTGGAAAAGGCGGAGTTTTTCGGCTGTCATCCCTGCATAAATACCAGCAGCCTGAAGCTGAGGACCGTCGATGTGCTGAATATCCTGGTCCCTGCTCTGCATCATGAGCCTGCCTTCGTAGAGCTGCCCTGGATCGTAGAGGAATAGATGGTCTGGTGCAGGCGGAACTGGGGCTGGATGGTGCAGGACCTGCCCAGGAACAAGGGAGATACCCGTCTCAAATCGGCTTGAAAATCTGATTTGAGGAAGGGAAACGTACGTGATAAAAGAATCTAAAACCAAATTGGCAAAAAGATGGCTGCTGCTGGTGGCGGGGCTGTTCATTATGGCTTTGGGGGTAGGCTTCTCCATAAAGGCCGACCTGGGTACTTCGCCTATATCCAGCCTGCCCTATACTGCGAGCCTGGTGGCTCCGGGAATCTCCGTGGGCACCGCCACAATAATCATGCACTGCCTGTTCATTCTCATCCAGCTTCTGCTGCTGAGAAAGGATTTCGGCTTCAGCCAGCTCCTCCAGCTGCCGGTGGCTCTTATCTTCGGCTGGATGACGGACATTGCTGTGCTGCTGCTGGGCGGTATCGGCGCCGGTACCTATATGGGCCGGTGGCTGCTGTGCCTGGTAGGCATAGTGTTGGTAGCCCTGGGCGTCAGCGCGGAGGTGCTGGCCGGGGTGGTGACCCTGGCGGGCGAGGGCTTGGTGCTGGCCTTGTGCAGGGTGCTGCCGGTGAAGTTTGGCGGTATGAAAGTGGGTTTTGACCTGACTTTGGTGGTCGTTTCCATTGTGCTGGGGCTTGCGGCCCAAGGCAGAGTGCTGGGCGTCCGGGAGGGCACTGTGGCCGCTGCCTTGTTGGTGGGTCTGCTGTCAAGGCAAATGTGCCGGGCGGTGGCCAGGTATGTGGCTCTCCGTGAGAAAAAGGACGACGCCAAAATCCATGGCACCGGTAAATAAGCCGTACTCAATAAAAAACTGACAAGAATCATGAAAGCCCGGAGACAGACTCTCCGGGCTTTAAGCTTGCCGTATTGTTTTTGCAGCGGTTTCAGCCGCCCTTTTCTCTCACCGTCATCCCTGACAGTGCCAGGCAGAACAGACCTATACCCAGGAGGCCGAAGCCGGAATAAACATCCAGCTCTTTTAAAAAGGCCAGCACCGTGACTGCTGCGCCCATGGCCAGGGATAAGGCATTGAGTATCAGGGGGATCAGGGATGACGGAACTTTCTTCACTGACTTGACCGGGGCGGCCTTTGCTTCTATAAGCTCTCCGGGGCTCACGCCCAATATCTCCGCCAGGCGGGGAATACTGCTCACATCGGGACAGGAGAGGTTCCTCTCCCATTTGGATACTGCCTTGTCCGTCACACTCATCTTCTCCGCAAGCTCGGCTTGAGTCATCTGCTTTTCCCGGCGCAATGCCGCAATCGTCTCTCCCAAAGTCTGCTTTTCCATAGTCACTTTGCTCCTTTCTGCCTTTGAGACGATTATATCCTCAGAAGCGGGAAGCTTCAAGAAACCTCCGGTTTAGTTTAGTAGAGGGCTGGTTTAGTTAAAGAAAGGCCACGGTCAGATAAAGTTTATCTGCTGCGTACATAAGTTCTTGTCAGCAGGGCCACGGATTCTATATGGTTTGTAAAGGGGAACATGTCCACCGGCTGGAGCTTCTCCACCCGGTAGCCGCCCCGGAGAAGGATGTCCATGTCCCGGCGTTGGGTCTCGATGTTGCAGGAGATATAGACTATTTTTCCCGGCGCGGTCTTTATAAGGGAGGAGAGAAAGCGCTCATCGCTGCCGCTTCTGGGCGGGTCCATGAACACCACATCCGGCCTGTGGCCCTGGGCGGCCAGCCCCTCCATATATTGCCCGGCGTCCCCGGCGGTGAACCAGCAGTTTTTGATATTATTGACCCGGGCGTTGGCTATTGCGTCTTTTACCGCATCCCGGTTTATCTCCACTCCGATCACCTGCTTCGCCTGGGAGGAGGCGCAGAGCCCTATTGTGCCGGTACCGCAATAGGCGTCCAGCACCGTCTCTTTCCCGCTGAGCCCAGCAAAGCCCAAAGCGATGGAATAGAGCTTTTCCGTTTGCCGGGGGTTTATCTGGTAGAAAGAACTGGGAGAGATGCGAAAGCGCTTACCCAGCAGAATGTCCTGGATATAGCCGCTGCCGTATATCACCTTTTCACGCTTGCCCAGTACCACCGGGCCGAAGCGGTCGTTGACGTTGAGGACGACTGTGCTGATCTCCGGGTGAAGTTCCAGCAGCTTTTTCAGAAAGGGCTTTTGCAGCTTGAATATGGGACTTACCGCCACCAGCACGACCATCACCTGCCCGGTGGCAAAGCCCCGCTTTACCAGCACATGGCGCAGCCAGCCGCTGCCGCTGCGTTCGTCGTAGACTTGTATCCTGAATTCCGGCAGCATTTTACGTATGCTGAGGATTATCCTGTCTGCCGTCTCGTCCTCGATCATACACTGATCCACCGGAACTATGGAGTGGCTGCCGGGCTGATATATGCCGGAGATTATCTTCCTGCGGCTGTCCAGGCCGAAGGCGGCGTGCACTTTGTTGCGGTAGTGCAGAGGATAATCCATGCCTATTATGTCTTCCACATGTCCGAATTCTCCCAGAATACGGACGGCTTCCCTCTGCTTGTGCATAAGCTGCTGATGGTAGGGGAGATTTTGCAGCTGACAGCCTCCGCACCTGCGCCAGTTGGGACAGGGCGGCGTATACGCTTCACTCATATTGAAAACACCCTTTTTATATGACTTGTAAGACATAATAACACAAAAGCCGCCCTTTGCAAAGGGCGCTGCCTGTGATAAAATATCCGCAAGGAGAGACGAGAATGGATATACTGTACATGGATAAAGACATTATAGTCTGTGTAAAGCCTCCAAAGGTACTGTCTACCGACGAGCCGGGAGGTCTGCCGGAGCTGCTGCGCCGTGAACTGGGGGAGGAAAAGGCGGATGTCCGCACCGTCCATCGGCTGGACAGGGCTACTTCCGGCCTGATGGTGCTGGCGAGAAATGCCTCAGCCGCCTCGGAACTGAGCCGCCAGATAAGGGAGGAGGGCATAGGCAAGGAGTATCTGGCCGTGGTTCATGGGGACTGTCCGGACCGGGGTTCCATGCAGGACCTTATGTACAGGGACAAGGCCAGAAAAATGAGCTTCGTCACAGACCGGCTCGGAAAGGGTGTACAGGAGGCCCTGCTGGAATATGAGACTCTGAAGCGCAAAGACGGCATGAGCCTGGTGCGAGTGAGGCTCTACACGGGCCGTACCCATCAGATACGCTGCCAGTTTGCCTCCCGGGGACTGCCTCTGGTGGGGGAGAGGAAGTATGCCCCACCGGAGGACGACTGCCCGCTGGCCCTGTTTTCCCATGCCCTAGGTTTTAAACACCCAGGGACCGGGGAGCTGCTGGCCTTTTCAAAGCAGCCGCCGGAGGAATACCCCTGGACAATGTAAAGAAAAGGTTAAAAAATTTAAAACAAGTCAATATCCATATTGCTAAATTGTCACGGAGACGGTATAATTGCGCTGCTACATGCAAAAAACTTCAAAAAATTGAAATATTTTTTGGCGATTTTTCTGTCAAATGAGGGAGGATCACAATGGAAGCCGTTGAATATCTGCTGGTGGCTTTGGGCAGTTATCTCCTGGGCTCGATGAGCCTTTCAATATATCTGTCGAAAAAAATGTACGGCGGAGATGTGCGCTCCCACGGCAGCGGAAATGCCGGCGCCACAAACATGGCCAGGGTATACGGTATGATGGCCGGGGTGCTTACTCTGGTAGCGGACATTATGAAAGCCGTGATTTCAATGGTAGCCGGCTATCTGCTGCTGGGGGACATGGGTTTGTCTATAGGCGGTATCTGCTGCATAGTTGGCCACTGCTTCCCTGTGTTCCACCATTTCAAGGGCGGGAAAGGAGTGTCTGTGGGCGGCGCCCTGTCCCTGCTGCTGGACTGGCGGGTGGGACTGCTGGTGGTAGCAATGTTCCTGCTGGGGGCATTTTTGAGCAAGAAGGTATCCCTGGGTTCCGTGCTGGGAGCTCTGGCGGCGGGCATCGGGCCTTTTATCTTTGGAGTATCCGGCCCCAGGATGGTGCTGGGTGTAGTGGCAATGTGCATAGTCATCTTCCGCCACAAGGAGAACATAGTCCGACTTATAAAGGGCACCGAACCGGATTTCAAAGCGGCGAAGCCCAAAAAGAAAGCCGAAACCCAGACACAGGGAGACTGAGCTTTTGCCGCAATTCATAGCGGATATATATTGGTATATACTAAAACGTGCGGAAAACTCCGCACGTTTTTTGTCGGTCTTTATCTGTCCTGTTGCAAAAGACGGGTTTCAGTAGTATATTCAAAGGCAGGTAAAATTTTGAAATGCCTGGCAGCCCCCGTGCTGCCGGAAAGGAAAAATTATGGATAAGAAAGTAATTGAGGATGTAAAGCTCTTTGCCCGGGAAAATTGGGAGGGAGTAATCAGGGATATAGGCAGGCTTGTGGCCGTTGACAGTGTCAGAGGAGAGGAGCAGCCTGGAATGCCTTTTGGCCCCGGCCCCGCAAAAGCTTTGAAGCTGGGGCTGGAGATAGCCGGAGAGCTGGGCCTGGATACCGTCAACTGCGAAAATATGATAGGTTATGCCCAGGTGGGGCAGGGGGAGAAATATCTGGCTACCATCACTCATCTGGATGTGGTGCCCAGCGCAGGCTGGAGCGAGGACCCCTTTACTCTGCGCCGCCGGGAGGGCTTTATCATAGGCCGTGGTGTAATGGACGACAAGGGCCCCAGCGTGTTGTGCCTCTATGCCCTGAAATATCTGAAAGACAGGGGAGTGGAGCTGCGCTATCCCGTCAGGGCTTTGCTGGGAGCCGACGAAGAAAGTAAAATGCAGGATCTGGATTACTATCTGAAAAACTATCCGGCCCCTTTGTTCTGCTTCAGCCCCGATGCAAACTTCCCTCTGTGCAACGGGGAAAAGGGCATTTATCACGCCCGTATCAGCTCAAGGCTGCCCTTGGGAGCTGTGGCGGACATCCGGGGCGGAGTGGCCCGCAATGTCATTCCCCAGAGCGCCGAGGCCCTGGTCCATGCCGGAGAGCTGAAGTCTACTGACTCGGTCACTGCACGGCGGGAGGGGGAGCTGTGGCATCTCTGTGCAAAGGGCGTGGGCGGCCATGCCTGCCATCCCGAGGATGCCTGCAACGCCATTGGGCTGCTGGTGAACTATATTCTGGAAAACGATATAGTCAGCGGAGAGGAAAAGGAGCTGTTCCTGGGTATGCAGAGGCTCCACAGTGATTACTACGGCCGGGGTATAGGCGCCCAGGCCAGTGATGATAAGTTCGAACCGCTGACCATCATAGGCGGGGAGATAGCTGTGGAAAACGGCCATATCGTCATGACGGTGGACAGCCGTTATCCCACCACCAGCAGCAGTGATAAGCTGACGGCAATACTGGAAAAGAACTGGAAGGGACTGGCAGATGTGGTAAAAACCGGGGATTCGGAGCCCTTCTACATGAGCCTGGATAACCCTGCCATACAGGCCTGCGTAAGCTGCTACAACGCCGTCACCGGAGAGAATGCCAAGCCCTATACCATAGGCGGCGGCACCTATGCCCGGCACTTCCCCAACGCGGTGTCCTTTGGCCCGGAGCACCCGGAGCGCCCTGCCCCGGATTTCGCGGGGCCCATCCACGGTGTGGATGAGGCTGCCTGCGAGGACTGGATGAGGGAGGCCCTGGAGATATACATTCTCTCCCTGCTGGAGCTGGAAAAACTGGATTATTAAGCCTTTATTAAAAATCGCTTTTTACACATTTTTAACCTTTATTCCGGTACTTGCAGTATAATTATCCCATGAAATAATAATATGGAGAGGGGCAGAATATAAATGACAAAACGCGCCTTGATAGTTGAAGACGACGGAAATATTGCAGAACTGCTGAGGCTGTATCTGGGCAAGGACGGCTTTGAAGTGATGATAGCCTCCGACGGAGGAAAGGCGGAGTCCATGTTCGATCTCTTTGCCCCGGACGTGGTGTTGCTGGATATAATGCTGCCGGTGAAGGACGGATGGCAGGTGTGCAAGGATATACGGAGAAAATCCTCCGTGCCCATTATAATGCTCACCGCCAAAGGCGAGACCGGAGACAAGGTGAACGGCCTGGAAATGGGAGCCGACGATTATGTGACCAAGCCCTTTGAAGTGAAGGAGCTTTTGGCCCGCATCCACGCCGTCATGCGCCGCACCGATGCCGACGCACCGGTAGAGAAGAAGCTCACTTTCGACAAGCTGGTGGTGAACCTGGATTCCTATGAGCTGATAGTGGACGGCGTCAAGGTGGACACTCCTCCAAAAGAGATGGAGCTGCTGTATCACCTGGCGGCGTCCCCCAACCGGGTTTTTACCAGGAACCAGCTGCTGGACGAGGTCTGGGGCTTTGACTACTTCGGAGACTCCCGCACTGTAGATGTGCACGTCAAGCGCCTTCGTGAGAAACTGGAAGGCGTCAGCGACAAGTGGTGCCTGAAGACCGTGTGGGGCGTGGGCTACAAATTTGAAGTGACAGAGTAAGCTTTTTAATGAAGAGCATTTATTTAAGGAACTTCACTGCTACGGCGGTGCTGGTCCTGACCTGCTTTTTGCTGGTGGCCTTTTCCAGCGTGGGTATAGGCCGGGTGTATTTCATACGGGAATACCAGGACTCCATGGTCAACAGCGCCAGAGAGGTCTCCCGCACGGCGGCGGCTATCAGCAATGCCGACTCCCTGAGCAGCTGGCTTCTGAGCATGTCCATAAGTGCCATTGCCAGATCTACAGGCAACAGCATAATGATAACCGACAGCCAGGGTACCGTTGTATCCTGCTCCGACCGGGCACCGGTGTGCGAGCACATGGGGAAGAATATTTCCACGGAATTGCTCAGCAGCATGGAGGACAGGAAAAACCTCATCATAAGCGACCTGGGGGGAATATATAAAAGCGGGCATTATGTGGTCACCTACCCCATAAACTCAGAAGGGGACGGGGAAGTAATCGGCTACGTGCTGGTGACCAGCGAGACGGAGGAGATACTGGGCACCTGGTCCACCTTCCTTATGATAGTGTCGGTGGTAACGGTGATGGTATTCTGCCTGTCCATGATAGTATCCCTGCTATATTCCAAGCGCATGGCCCGGCCCCTGGACGAGATGGCCCTGGCCTCCCGGCGCTTTGCCCGGGGAGACTTCTCAGTCAGAGTGCGTCAGCAGGACGACCCCACCGACGAGATGGGGGCCCTTATCGATTCTTTCAACAAAATGGCAGACTCTCTGGAGAAGTCCGAAAACCGCAGGAGCGAATTTATTGCAAATATCTCCCACGAGCTGCGTACGCCCATGACCACCATTGCCGGCTTTGCCGACGGGATACTGGACGGTACCATCCCCAAGGAGGAAGAGGAAAAATATCTCAGATCCATAAGGGACGAGACACGGCGGCTGTCCCGCCTGGTGCGGGATATGCTCTCTGCTTCTCAGACAAAGGCTATGGCTTCCGACCCCAAGAGGCGAACGGTCTTTGACCTGACCGAGCTGGTGCTGCAGATACTCCTGAGCTTTGAAAGCCGGGCCACCGCAAAAAATCTGGATGTGGACCCCCAGCTGCCGGATAACCATATAATGGTGCTTGCCGACAAAGACGCGATAACTCAGGTGATCTACAACCTGCTGGACAATGCGGTGAAGTTTGCCCGTACAGGCAGCTGCCTGACATTGAGGCTGTACAAGGACGGCAAAAAAGCCTATGTGTCCATAAAAGATGAGGGTGAGACTATACCCCCAGATGACCTGCCCTTTATTTTCGATCGTTTCCACAAGTCCGACCGCTCCCGCAGCATGGATAAGGACGGGGTCGGACTGGGCCTGTATCTGGTGAAATCCATAATAAACAGCCATGACGAGGATATAGCGGTGAAGAGCGAAGACGGCATAACCGAATTCGTGTTTACCCTGAAGCTGGCGGAGAAGTAGGCAGTGGGGAGATTATTGTGAGGATAAGAGATGAGCAACAGAGAACTCAATGCTAACGAGAGCTGGTATGCGCCGCTTAAAAGGGAGCAGCCGGAGAAAAAAACAAAACGCAGAAGGCGGACCTTGTGGCGGGTATCGGCAGCCATTGCTCTGGTACTTGTACTTATTCTGGGCACGTCCCTGGCCTTTTCCGGCTCCGAACCCAAAAACTACAGTACAGAGGGCAGCATGCCAGATGACTGGAAGGATTTCTTCCAGAACTATTTTGAAGAGGTGCAGACCGGCACGGTAAATACCAATATCCCCAAGGCTGAAACCCAACCGGATTTCAAGCTTGAGCTGGAGGAGCCCGGCCAGGAGGAGCTGAGTTTGCAGCAGCTCTATGACAGCTGCGCAGATACCATTGTTGCCATTACCGGCAGCATAGAAGGGGAATCCGGCTACTACTGGGGCACCGGTGTCATCGTGAGCTCCGACGGGCTCATAGTCACCAATGCCCACATCATCGACGGCTGCGACAGCGCCCAGGTAACACTCTATAACGACGAGAGCTACGAGGCAAAGCTGGTGGGCGTGGACGGAATAAGCGACCTGGCCCTGCTGAAGATAGAGGCGGAGGGCCTGTCAGCGGCAGTCTTCGGAGATACAAGCGGAATTGCTGTGGGGGACGAGGTAGCGGCCATAGGCAATCCCCTGGGTGAGGATTTCCGCTCCACTCTTACCAACGGCATAATCTCCGCAATTGACAGGGGGCTCAATTATAATGGACGTACTATGAGCCTGCTTCAGACCAACACCGCAATAAATCAGGGCAACTCCGGCGGAGCACTGTTCAATATGTACGGACAGGTGGTGGGCATCACCAATATGAAAATGATGTCCTACTACTCCAGCATAGAGGGAATAGGTTTTGCCATTCCCTCCACTACGGTGAAAACCGTGGTGGACTCCCTGGCGGCTTATGGGGAAGTACGGGGCAGGCCCTCCATCGGCATCACCGTTGGAGCTATCCCGGAGGATGTGCACAGCTATTATGATATCCCCCAAGGGCTGTATATCTCCGGTGTCCAGAAGGGTTCCGATGCTGAGGCAAAGGGCGTGCAGGTGGGGGATATACTCACAGCGGTGAACGGGCAGCCCGTGAGCACTACGGATCAGGTGGCGGAGATAAAGGACGCTATGTCCGTTGGAGACACCCTGCATCTCAGCCTTTGGCGGGACGGAGAAAACCTGGAAGTGGATATTAAACTGGTGGACACCAACGACGTGTACTGAAATTGGAAATAAAAAATCCGTGGCAGCCCTTTTGGCTGTCACGGATTTTTTGTCCTTGGGATTTATCCGCCGATTATGGAATCCACTCCAAAATAGGCGGCCATATATTTGTTGGGCCAGGAGTCGGCTTCCTCTGTGTTCAGGTATCCCAGACCCTCCAGAGCACAGTAGCCTGTGCTGGAATAGACCCGGTACACCTCCACATCCATGATGCCCTCTTCCCGGCAGGCTACTATCTGCTTTTCATTTTCAGTGAGATAATAATTTGTCTTGACTATATCCTGGACACCGATGCTGCCTTTGTAGGCGGCTGCCATGAGGCAGATAAACCCCAGGGCAGTTACCAGGGGCCGGAGACGTACATCCTGGAAAAGAGCGGCAAAGAGCACCGCGTCGGCGGCAATTATCAGTAGAGTACCTATATAGGCGCTGCGCTCCGGGAAAAAGCTGGCAAAAGTGAGCACGAACACAGCTGCCAGGGAACCCAACATAAACATGGCGGCAAGTATCTGAGTATCCTGATCCAGCTTTCGGCTGTAGGCAATGGCAGCCAGAACGGTGTACACCACCAGGGGAGCCCAGATACGGCGGTACATGTCGATGGCGGTGACGAAATTGTCAAAAAGGTTGGAGACCGTGAACTGGCTGGACTTGTTTGCTATCTGTGCCGGGGCCGTCATCATGAAGGCAAAGCCCACCAAGGCGGCCAGTACCGATATCCACAGGTAAGGGGAAATTTTCTGCTTTTTCACAAAACGGCCCAGGAGCATGAAGCAGCAGGAGAGGAAGATGACGGTGGAGGCGCAGTTTTCGGAATAAGCCCCCACCAGCAGAGCTGCCAGCACATAGAGTATGCGGCCGGGCAGGGACTTGATATCCCGGTCATATATGTATTTCCTGATGTATACGGTGAGGAAAAGCAGGGAGAAGAAGGTGGCCCAGAGGTAGTTCACCGAGCCGTCCTGCCAGAGGATGACCTGGCCGAAGTTTAAGGTAAATATCCAGATGCAGCCGAAGATGCAGCACAGCAGCAGATTGCTGCGCTCCCGGCCCCGGTTGGCTATACGGTACACCAGGTACACTTCGCCCACCAGCACCGCGGAATTCACCAGCTTGAAAACCCATAGCGGCAGCATCAGGGATATCTGCACCAGACCGTGGGATATGAGCCTGCCGTTCATGGTCAGACGGTGGGCCGCCATAGAGGGGATGAGCTGGCTGAGGCTCTCCATGCGGCTGTTGTCGGCAAAGCTGAAACAATACATGTAATCATCAGCCAGCAGATTGGTCTTAAGGTTGCAGTAGAGCATCACCAGATACATGAAGGCGATGATAAGAAGCATCAGGGGCTTTGAGCGGTTTATTCTACCAAAGGGGATAATAAGGGGATTTGTCTCTTTCATTGCACACTCCAACTGAAGGCCCTCAGTCGCCGAACACCCACAGATGGGTGACGCCAAAGGCCTCCCTGATATAGCAGTTCAGCATATATATAGGATAGCCGGGATGCCCGGCCACGCCGGCCACATCGGCCCCAAGCATTTTCGCCATGGTCTTTGCCCTGTAGAGGTGGTAGGAGCTGGACAGCACAGCCACGTTCCCGTCAGGCTCGTCCCCCATCTCCCGGATTATTTCAAAGGAGAAGGTGAGATTTTCCATGGTGGAAGTAGATTCATTTTCGCATATTATCCTATCCCTGTCAACCTCGTGACGGATGAGCCAATCCCTCATACACTCCGCCTCGCTGATGTTTTCCCCCGGACCCTGGCCGCCGCTGACAATAACTGTGGTATCCGGGTATTCATTGAGATAGTCCAGGGCGCCTTCCAGCCTGTTGACCAGAGCCACAGTGGGGGTATCTCCCCTGACGGCGGCCCCCAGTACGATGAGATATTTCCGCTCCGGGTCGGGGTCGGTGCGGGAATTTTTAATTATCGGCAGCTCCACAAGACAAAAATAAATAAAACCTATGCTCACCAGTATAAATACCCAGCGCCGGAATACATCGTTTCCAAAGCGGTGGACAAGTATCAGCGCCGCTATGAACAGCAGGGTATAGCTTATGTAGGTATAGCCCCGCATGCAGAAAAAGAAGAAAGCGGCGGCTATCACCAGCACTGCTACGCTCAGGCCCCAGAAGGGCAAATTCTTTATGCTCATTGTTCCAACTCCTCCCACTTTTCATAGAGCTCCAGAAGCTGGCTTTCCAGTTCCTCTTTCTGAGTGCCTATTTCCATGAGCTTCTGGTAATCGGTGGCATATTCTTCCGAGAGCTTATCCAGCTCTGAAGATTTTTCCTCCAGGCGCTGTATCTCCCGCTCCAGCCGGGCAATGGCCTTATCGTTATTCTTTTGCCGCTGGGGCTTGGGCTTCTTCTCCCGCTCCTGGCGTTTTTCCGTCTGGGAGAATATCTCCTGGCGGCTTTTCCACTGACGGTATTCCCCATAGCTGCCCCGGAAATCTGTGATCTGCCCGTCGGAGAGGGCCCAAATGCGAGTGGCAAATTTTTCGATGAAGTACCGGTCATGGGAGACAAAGAGCAGGGTCTGCTCATAGTCGGCCAGGGCATCCTCCATCCATTCCCGGCTGGCGATATCCAGGTGGTTTGTGGGCTCGTCCAGGATTAGAAAGTTGATATCCCCGCCCATGAGCATGCACAGACGCAGGCGGCTTTTCTCTCCGCCGGACAGTGCCCCTACGGGAGTGAACACATCCTCTCTCCTGAAGCCGAAGGCCGCCAGGCGGTCACGGGCCTCCTGGGGCTGACAGCGGCAATCGTAAAGCATGGTGTCAAGGGCCGAACGGTCGTCCCGGGAGAAGCTGACCATCTGGGGCAGATATGCCGTACGCACGGCGGGACCCTTATAGAGATAGCCGGTGTCCGGTGTCTCCTCGCCCATGATGAGCTTTACCAGAGTGGATTTGCCGGTCCCGTTGTCTCCGATGAGAGCGATAAGCTCCCCGCCGGCCACCTCCATGGAAAGACCGGAGAACAATAGCCTGTCCCCAAAACCTTTTGAGATATCGTCCAGCACCAGCACCTCATCGCCGCTGAACTGCCGCTCCTTGAATTTAACGCTGAGCTTCTTCTGCTCCGTGGGCTTTTCGCTGCTTTTAAGCTTCTCTATGCGCTTTTCCATGGAGAAAGCCCTCTTGTGGAGCTTGTCGTTGCCCATGAAAGCCCAGAGGTGCATCTGCTCTGCCGCCCGGGTGAGTTGCTCTATTTTGGCCTGATCCTTCTCGTACTTCTTCAGCTTCTCCTCAAAGCGGCGCTGCCGCTCCTGAACATAAAAGCTGTAGTTGCCGCTGTAGAATTCCGCCTTTCCATCGCTTATCTCTATGCTGCGCTGCACCACTTTGTCCAGAAAAAACCGGTCGTGGCTTATCACCAGAACGGTGCCCTTGAAGCGGAGCAGATAGTCCTCCAGCCACTCGGTAGAACGCAGGTCCAGATGGTTGGTGGGCTCGTCCAGCAGCAGGATGTCCGTGTCCTCCAGGATGAGACGGGCCAGGTTCACCCGGGTTCTCTCACCGCCGGAGAGGGACTCGAAGCTCTGAGACAGCATGGCTGGGGAGATATCCAGGCCGTTGGCCACCCGGGCCCTGTCCGTGTCCATATCGTAGCCGCCCAGACGGCGGAAGTCCTCCTGGAGCCGGTCATACTCCGTCAGCAGGGCGCGTGACTGTTCCTTTTCCAGCAGCAGGCTCACTTCGTCCATGCGCCGGGCAATATCATAGAGGTGGCGGTGGGCGTGCTTGAGAACCTGCTCCGTGGTCCAGCCTTCCGGGTACACCGGTATCTGGGACACCAGGCCCAGGCGCTTGGAAGGGGCGATCATCACCTCCCCCTCGTCGGGGCACAGCTGGCCGGAGAGGATGCGGAAAAGGGTGGTCTTGCCGCAGCCGTTGTGGCCCAGGATGCCCACACGCTCCCCGGAGTTGACGGTGAAGGAGAGGCCGTCCAATATGTTTTTCCCCAGCTCAAAGGATTTGACCAGGGCATTTACCGAAATGTCTATCATTGCTTATCTACCTTTATGTTTTCTACTGCCCATTGCAGCACGTTGTTGGCGATGGGGCCGGAGGTGCTGAGCCCATAGCCGCCCCGTTCCACCAGGGTTACAAAGGCAAAAGGATGTTCATCGTCGGCCAGGAAGCCCACGAACCAGGCATGGGAGGTGCCGTCTCCCAGCTCGGCGGTGCCGGTTTTGGCGCAGAGCTTAAGACCCGGGAAGTTCTCCTCCCCGTTGTAGTGGTCCACCACGTTGTAGTTCATCATCTGTTTGAGCCTGCCGGCGGTGGAGGCTTCCATATACCGGATGCTCTCCGCCTCGGTGTCGTCCAGAATCAAGCTGGGCTCTATCAGCTCCCCGCCGTTAGCTACGGCGCAGAGGAAGCGCAGCATGGCATAGGGACAGACCATGTCTGTGGACTGGCCTATGCCGGACCAGCCCAGCTCCGGGTCGCCTACAAAATCTGTGGGATAGCTGCCGGCGGCGGTGTTTATGCCGTTGAGCTCATGACTGTCCAGAAAACCGTAGTTTGTCACATAGTCCACCATAGTGTCCTGGCCCAGCATCACCGCTATCTGGGCAAAGGCCACGTTGCAGGAGTTGGAGAGGGCCTGTTCAAAGGTCTGGGTGTAATGGGAGCCGGTGCAGATTATAGGTACTCCGGCTATCTCGTATTCACCTTCGCAGTAGAATTCCATATCATTGATACCCTCTATCTGCTCCAGGGCAGCGGCGGCGGTGATGAGCTTGAAGATGGAGCCCGGTGTGAAGCTGGCGGAGAGGCAGCGGTTTATATAGGTGCCGTCCTTAAGCTCTGCCTCGGTGTCCAGAGGGTCCGTAGATGGCACGGATACCAGGCCCAGAATCTCCCCCGTCTTATAGTTTGAGAGGAGCATCAGGCCCTTGGTATCCTCACCCAGGGCCATGAGCTGGTCGTAGATGTATTCGTTGAGCTTTGAGTCTATACTCAGGGTGAGGACGCTGTCCTCGGTCTTGGTCATGCCGGTAAATATGGAAAAGTCCTGCATGCCGCTCCAGTAGCGGGAGAGCACGCCGGCTCCCGTGCGGCCCCAGTAGTCCCCGGTGACGTGGTAATTGGCAGTCCTCACATGGGCATCCAGGGAAAATTCCTCCCTGGACTGGCCGAAGGAGGCCAGCATCTGCCCGTTCCTGTCCAGCAGCAGGCCGCTGGAGCCGGAGTTCACCCGGGAGAAGTACAAGGCCCAGTCCTGGCCCCGGTCCACATATTCCAGCAGATAGAAGCCCATTCCGCAGATCACCAGAGCCGCTATCAGCAGCAGGGAGAAAGAGCGGTTAGTTATCTTCCTCATACTCGTCCTCCTGCCATGATTCTATAAAGGGATTGCCCTCGGCAATGTTCACGTATTCATCCGCATCCTCTTCCATATCCTCATCCTCTTCCCCTCCCAGCTTCCTGGCGGAGCGGACGGCAAAGCTGGCATCCCGCCGGTTGTCGGCGCTTTTTATAAAGGCCATGAGCAGCCAGCATGAGATGAGGGAGCTGCCGCCCCGGGATACAAAAGGGAAAGTGACGCCGGTGAAGGGCAGCAGATCCAGAGAGCCGAAAACGTTCAGGGACATCTGGCTGAGCAGCAGGGCCATGGCGGCGCAGGCGGCTATTGGGTAATAGGCGGAGCGTCCGTGCCTGGCGGAGCGGACGGCAAAAAAGGCCATGACCAGCACGGCAGCCACCATGCACAGGCCCACGATAAGGCCCAGTTCTTCACAGATTACGGCAAAGACCATATCCGTGTTGGCGGCAAATATATCGTCCAGCCAGCCGAAGCCGGCCCCCTTGCCGGTGAGCCCTCCTGAGGCGGCGGCGGACATGGCCCGGGTCTGCTGGAAACCCGCCCCATAGACATCCTCCCAGGCATGGCCCCAGGTGGCGAAGCGCTGGGCAATGTAGGGCTTTACGGTGACAGCCAGAAAGCCTGCCAGACCCGCCGCGGACACCGCCAGAAACACCGTGCCCAGGCTGCCGGAGCGCATATAGGATATTATAAGAAACGTGATAAAAAAGATGAGGGCCGTGCCGAAGTCCCCGATCAGGGCCAAGGCAACAACGCACAGGGCGGAAAAGCCGATGAAACCGTAGAGGTTCCGGCGGAAAAAGAGCCGCTCCAGAGTGGAGGAACCCACATAGATGTAACAGGCCTTTACTATCTCCGAAGGCTGGAAGGAATAGCCTCCGAATTCCAGCCAGTTTTTGGCGCCCATTACTGCATCGCTGGCCACTACGTTCACTGCCAGAAGGGCAAGGGCCAGTCCGGCAACAGGGATGCGAAAAGCCATGGTGCGCCGGAGATTGCGCAGCCACCAGCCGCCAAAGAGGAACAGGGCCACAGCGGCAATGGTCAGCAGCATCTGCCTGTACATGTCCTCAGGCGTGGAGGAGGCCGCCACACTCATGCCAAGGCTGGTGAGGTAGAAGGCCAGAGTTTCCACTTCAAAACCGCTGCGGTTCATAAGCCTCATGGCGCTGTAGCAGCACCACTGGAGGGCAATAAGGGCCACAAAGGCCAGGGCTATGGAGCGGATGTGCTCCGTATCGGCAGACAGGACGTGCTGCAAAAGCAGAGCCAGCTGGAACAGGCTGAGCTCCAGCAGAGTGACGGTGGGGGACACATGGAGCCCGGCGCTGGTACGTACTGCCTCGTTCTGTTCCATATCCCCGGCAGTGAGATCCCGGAATTTAAGGGTCAGGCCGCCCAGATTTATCACGTCCCCGGTGTCTACCGGGGCGCCGCTGCCCCCAACTTTGACGCCGTTTACCCAGACGCCGCTGCGGGAATAGATGTCGTATATCTTCCATATGCCCCTGTCGTTTCTGGACAGCACTGCATGGCAGCGGCTGACACCGGGATAGCAAAGGCGTATATCGGAGCTGAGGGAGCGGCCGATTAGATTTTCCCAGTGGGTAAGCGTATAATTTTCTCCCTCGCAGCTGAGATGCCCCCAGATCTCCGACTCATATTTTTCGCTGAGCATGGAGCGCAGGCAGCGGGCCAGGATGAGTATGGACAGTATGATGACCGCAAATTTGGATGTAGTCAGCACATATTCCAGAAAGACCTCCATAGCCTGCCTCCTCTCCCTCAAATCGGATTTCCTTATAATATAACATAGGTTTCACCGAAAAGCCAGAAAATATATGTTAAAGCTACGGGCGTATGGTGATTGACAAGGGGAAGAGAATAAACTAATATGTATCCTATGGACAGAAAAACAAAAATTTGGATATCGATACTTTTTGCCGTTGTGCTGCTGGGGCTGCTGGGCTGGTGGGCCCTGGGCAGCCTGGGGAGCGGCAATGTTGCCGTAATCACAGTGGACGGGGTGGAGTATGACCGGATAGACCTGTCAAAGGTCACGGATAGCTATGATATTGAAATAGATACACAATACGGCCATAACACCGTACACGTGGAGCCGGGGCGCATATCAGTCACGGAGGCGGACTGCCCCGACGGAATATGTGTTGCCCAGGGAGCCATAGACAAGGGTGGCGTGCCTATAGTGTGTATGCCCCATCATCTGGTGGTAAAAATAGAGGGGAGCGACATTGATGCCTAAGACCAGGAAGCTGGCTTTGATGGCTCTGCTCACAGCCATTGCCCTGACCATCTTCATGATAGAGAGCCAGCTGCCGCCGCCGGTGCCCATTCCGGGAGTTAAGCTGGGCCTGGCAAATATAATAACTTTGGTGACCATGCTGCTGCTGGGCAGAAAGGAGGCCGGGGCGGTGCTGACCGTCCGGGTGATAATGGGTGCAATGTTCTCCGGAAGCATGGCCTCCCTGCTCTACAGTGCAGCTGGAGGAGCCCTGGCTTATGCCGTCATGTGCATTACGGTGAAGCTCTTCAGTGAAAAACAGTTGTGGATAGTCAGCGCCCTGGCGGGTATTGCCCACAATGCCGGTCAGCTTCTGGCCTGTGTGCTCATTATACAGACTCCCGGTGTGCTGGCCTACGGCCCAATACTGGCGGTATCGGGAGTAATGAGCGGCTGCTTTACCGGCTTTGCCGCCATGTATCTGGTGAGGGCTCTGAAAAAACTGAGGCCCTGAAAGCAGGCGGACTTAAAAATTCATAAAAGGTAATTTGACTAATCCGGCAATTGGTATATAATAAGACCATTGAACAAAGGGAAATGTTTCCCAAAACCTGAGGAAAGGCAGAGAATTTTCAAATATGAGCCAGTGCAACCACGATTGTTCATCCTGCAGTGAAAACTGCTCGGAGAGAAGCCCGGAGAGCTTCCGCAAAGAGTTGAACCCCCAGTCTAGCGTGAAAAAGGTAATTGCCGTAGTCAGCGGCAAGGGCGGCGTGGGCAAGTCCCTGGTCACCAGCCTTATGGCTTCGGAGCTGCAGCGCAGGGGATATAACTGCGCCATACTGGATGCAGACATCACAGGTCCCTCTATCCCCAAATCCTTCGGCATCCATCAGCATGCCACCGCTACCGACGAGTATATTATACCTGTACGCACCCACACGGGTATGCAGATAATGTCCATAAATCTCATCCTGGAGGATGAGACATCCCCAGTAGTCTGGCGCGGCCCTGTGATAGCCGGAGCCGTCACCCAGTTCTGGACCGACGTGGTATGGCAGGATGTGGACTATATGTTTGTGGACATGCCTCCCGGAACAGGAGATGTACCTCTCACCGTGTTCCAGTCCCTGCCTGTAGACGGAATCGTCATCGTCACGTCCCCCCAGGATCTGGTGAGCATGATAGTCACCAAGGCCGTGAACATGGCGGATATGATGAATGTCCCAGTGCTGGGCATAGTTGAAAACATGTCTTATTTCAAGTGCCCCGACTGCGGCAAAGAGCACGCCATATTTGGAGAGAGTAAGGTGGAGAAGATCGCCGCAGAGCATGGCATAGAGCATATTGCCCGGCTGCCCATAGACCCGGTTATCGCTACCATGGTGGATGCAGGCGAGGTGGAGTCCGTCAGCGGTGAGTATATAGCCCCCATTGCAGACTATATCGAAAAGGAGATTTAAACACTATGCGTATAGCCGTTACCTACAAGGACGGAGAGATATTCGAGCACTTCGGCCACTGTGAGTGCTTTGCCGTATACGAATACGGCGATGATGTGGATGACTGCAAAAAAACCTTGATTGACTGCTCCGACCGCCACGGCCACCAGGCCATGGCCGACCTGATGAAGGAGCAGAATGTGGACGCAGTTATCTGCGGCAACCTGGGCGGTGAAGCCCGGGCTCTGCTGCTCAGCTACGGCATAGTGCCCGTGGCGGGCTACTGTGGCCATGCGGACACTGCCGCAGATATGCTTATCACCGGCCGTCTGCCCATAATCGACGGGGCCGGCGCCTGCGGCGGGGGCTGCGGGGGCTGCGGAGGCGGCTGCCATAGCGGAGATGAGGGCGGCTCCTGCGGCTGCGGAGGCGGCTGCCATGACGACGAGGGCGGCTGCTGCTGCCACTGAGAGAACGGATATTCAGCGTATACCCGCTGCTATGCAGCGGGTATACAAGTTTAGATTCAGGTGAAAAAATGAACGACAGCAGTAAACAGATATTATTTGAACAAATGCCCATACCTGGCGCCGTAGCCAGGCTGACTATCCCCACTATAGTGGGCAGCCTGGTGATGATCTTGTACAACCTGGCGGATACATATTTTGTGGGCTATCTGAATGATCCGGTGCAGAACGCGGCGGTGACTCTGGCGGCCCCGCTGCTGCTGGCTTTCAATGCGGTGAACAACCTCTTCGGTGTGGGCTGTTCCAGCATGATGAGCCGCTCCCTGGGACTCAGGGATTATGACACCGTGAGGCGCAGCGCGGCCTTCGGCATATACTGCTCCATAATCAGCGGAGTCATTTTTTCGGTAGGCTACAGCCTTATGAGCGGGTCCATATTGGAGATATTGGGGGCCGATGAGACTACGGTGGAGGCTACCAGACAGTACCTCTTATGGACGGTGAGCTTTGGAGCGGCTCCGGCCATACTCAATGTGGTAATGGGATATATGGTCAGATCCGAGGGCGCAGCCGTACACGGCACAGTGGGCACTATGAGCGGCTGCCTGCTGAATATCGTTCTGGACCCCATATTCATCATGCCCTGGGGCCTGGGTATGGGGGCAGCTGGTGCCGGATGTGCCACATTTATATCCAACTGCGTGGCCTGCCTCTACTTCTTTGCCTATGTGTTTATAAAACGGGGCAACACCTATGTGTGCATGCGTCCGGATATGGTGCGCTGCGGTCGGGCCGTTGCCGTGGGTGTGTTTGCCGTGGGAGTGCCGGCCATGGTGCAGAATCTGCTTAATGTTACAGGCATGACCATACTCAACAATTTTACTGCGGACTACGGTTCGGAGGCTGTGGCTGCCATGGGCATAGCCAGCAAAATCCAGATGATATTCATGTATGTGGGCATGGGCATATCCAACGGCATTATGCCTCTGGTGGGCTATAACTATGCCAGCGGAAATATCAAGCGTATGAAGGAGGCCCTGCTGTTTACGGGCAAGCTGATCTTCATTGGCTTGGGACTGGCCACGGTTCTGTGCTTTACCAACAGCAGCGCCCTTGTGGGATTGTTCATCGATAATGCCAAAGTAATAGAACTGGGCTCCGCTTTCCTGAAGGGACTCTGCCTCTCGCTGCCTTTCATGGCTGTTGACTTTCTTGGCGTGGGCCTGTACCAGGCCTGCGGAATGGGGAAAAAGTCCCTGATTTTTGCCATCATGCGCAAGATAGTGCTGGAGATACCGGCCCTATTTATACTTAATGCCCTGTTCCCCATGTATGGTCTGGCCTTTGCCCAGCCCTTTGCGGAGCTCATACTGGCGGTGGCTGCGGTGGTGGTTATGGCAAAGATGTTCAGAGACCTGGACAAAAAGGGAAAGGTGCAGCCCTGATCCATTTACTTTCCGGCTGATGAACCGATATAGGGTATTAAAAAATGAAGCGCCAGCCGGCGCTTCATTTTTTGATGTTCAGTTTTCTGAGACTGAACTTTCGATGTTGGCAGGGATGCTCAGCTCTGCGGCAAAATGTTCTCCATCATTGTGAACCTCAAAGCTGCCGTGCATCTGCTCCATTATCCGCAGACAGGTGCGCAGGCCGATTTTTGTACTTTCCACCCTGGCCAGATCCCGGGTTATGCCGTTGGATATGCACAGGCTCAGCCTGCCGTTTTTAAGCTCGCTTATCATAGTGACCCGCTGGCCCTTGTCACCATATTTCATCACGTTGGAGACAAGGTTGTCCGTAACCCGCTTGAGATACAGCGGGTCGGCCATGACGCTGCACTCTCCGGAAAATTCTATGCGCTGTACTTTGAAGCCGTCTTCGGTGAGAGTGAATTCTGCCTCGCTGGTCAGCTGCTCCAGCAGCAGCCGCCCGTCATAGTTCTCCATATCCAGCTTCAGCTCTGCGCTGCCATATACCAGGAAGTACTTGAACAGCTCGTCTGTCAGTGACTTCAGATCCATTGCCTTGCTGTAAGCCGAGCGGCTGAACTGGCGGCAGCGCTCAGTATCGGAAAAATCACTCTCACACAGCAGGCCCAGATAGCCTATCATGGAGGTCATGGGTGTGCGTATGTCGTGGGAGATAGCGGTTATCAGCTCATTGTTGGCCTGCCAGGCCCGACTCTCGCTGCTCATCTGCTCGATCACCGACTGGCGCATCTCATCCATGGCTCTGGCGAGGCTGCCGAGCTCATCCTGCCCGGGTGCGCTGATACTCATTTCAAGCCTGCCGGAGCTGACTGTGGTAGCTGCCCGGGACAGGTCTATTATCCGTTTGGTGAGCTTATTCATATAAAACAGCAGAACAAGCACGATGCTGCCGCCGGCTGCGGCGATGGCAGTGATATCCGCCACCACATATTCCCTGGACTGGGAACTGTCCACAATGGCCACCAGATACATACCGTCGGAGAATTTCAAGGGATAGAGACGGCCGTATTTGGAGAGATCATAGCTGCTGTTGCTCTCCGGCACTGCGGCTTTTTCTCCGGAGAAACGGCGGTGGAGGTTTCCGCTGTCATACAGGAGGATCGTTACATAATCATTTTCCCGGGCCCAGCGGGACATTGCCGCGGTGTCCTTGCCTGATATGCCGTTGTTATTCACATAGGTGCTGAGCCGGGAGTATATCTCCGCCTTGCGCTGAGCGATATTTTCTTCGCTCATATATACTTTTTCAACCAGAAGACAGCCGATTTCACCCACAAGCAGATACATGATGACCGCAACGACAATGCTTATCAGAGAGACGTACAGCATCTTGGCATTGAGAGAATAGGAAAATGAGAGCTTGTTAAGGTGCTTAATCAATCTGATATCCCTTTCCCCACACGGTACGAATTATTTTTGGACTGGACGGCTTCTCCTCTATTTTCCGACGCAGATTCAGCACATGGACCATCACCGTATTTCCGGAACCGGAGAGGAACTTTTCGCCCCACACGGCCTCATATAGCTCCGCCGTTGTAACGGTGTGCCCACGCCGCTTCAGCAGATGCTCCAGAATGGCGTATTCGGTATCCGTCAGGGACACGTGGCTGCCCTGACATTTTACGCTGTGGGCGGAGAAGTCCACCTCCAAGTCCCCTACGGAGACGGCGGCCTCGTTCTTGCCCCGGTACTCCCTATAGCGGCGCAGCAGAGAATTGACTTTAGCCAGCAGCTCCTGATGGGAGAAGGGCTTGGAGAGAAAATCATCCCCGCCGCTGCCGTAGGCTGAGAGCCTGTCCGCCTCGGCAGACTTGGCGGTTAAAAACAGTATGGGGGCGTGGCTCAGTTCCCTGAGGCGGCTGCAGGTCTCAAAGCCTGAGAGCCCCGGCATCATAACATCCAGGATTATCAGATCCGTCTCCGGATGGACGGAAAGATACTCGATGGCAGAATTGCCGTCAGAGGCTTCCGCAACAAAATATTTATTTTTAAGCAAAATTTCAAGAACATTTCTTATGTCTGCATCGTCATCTACTATAAGGATATGGGGCAGTGTACTCATATGATCACCTCGACATGATTGTAACACAAATTTTCCAGGGCACAACAAGCTTTTGCCCGGTTTAAGAAAGATTAAGAGTTGGGCCGGATTAATTGTGATATAATCATGCCGTCCTGTCGGCATCTTAAGAAAACAGGAAAATTCTTAAGAGGACGGAGAAGCTGCTTGCAAATTAATTCACATATCAAGGAGGACAACAATGAATCTGAAAGTAAGAAGAATCCTGGCCCTGCTTTTAACGGCAGTAATGGTTCTTGGCCTTGCCGCCTGCGGCAAGAGCGGAGACAGTTCGGGCGACAAGAAAACCGAAGAGGACACTGCCACTCCTGAATTCGCCTATGTAGCGGAGTACAAAAGCCTGACAAAAGATCAGGACAGTTCCATGACTCCCAGAGTATACACTGAGGACGGCTTTTACTCCACCAGCTGGGAAAAGATAGGTGATAACACCCCGGAGGGAGTGACTCCCGAGTACGAGGGACAGTATGATGTTTACGGTACCGAGCTCTATTTTGTCAGTTTTGACGGCAAGGTGGAGAAGCTGGAGAACTATGAGCGCATGGAGATACCGGAGAACACCGAGGGCCTGAAGGACTTCAGTGCCAGCAGCGATGTATCCGGCCTGAATATGGCGGAGGACGGCAGCCTGGTAGTGATAGAAAGCCAGTACAAGTCCTGGAGCGAGGCCCCTGACGGCATGAGCAGCAGCGACAATGAATACTGGAATTATTATAAGTATGAGCAGAACTACTTTATCCGCTGGCTGGATAAGGACGGCACCGAGAAGAGCAGAGCTCAGATCCAGATGGATCAGGACCTGTATCTGGACACCTATCGTATGCAGCTGGATGAGAAGGGCAATGCGCTCTGCCTGTGCAACGGTAACCAGATCTGGGCTATCGCCCCTGACGGCTCCATCAGCTATACCATAGAAACCGAAAACTATTTTGATGCCCTGGTGAAGCTGGCCGACGGCCGGGTGGCCGTGGGCGTGAGCGGTGAAAACGGCATGGAGATCGCCGTGATTGATTCTGAGGCCAAAAAGCTCAGCGAAGAGACTTATCCCATTAAGGCCAGCATTTACAATGCCTATACCGGCGGCGGAGACTATGATCTGTATTACACCAACGGAACCAATTTTTACGGCTATAAGCTGGGGGATGAGGAGCCGGTAAAGCTCTTCAACTGGCTGAGCTGTGATGTAAACAGCAACGATCTGTACAGCGTTTATGTACAGCCCGACGGCACAATCATCTCCGTGGTATCTGACTACAACAGCAGCACCGGCAAAATTAGCACGGAGTTAGTTACCGTTAACAAGGTGCCCTATGAGTCTGTGCCCCACAAGGAGATAATCACCCTGGGCTGCCTGTATCTCCAGTATCAGACCCAGGAGATGATAGTGAAATTCAACCGCAGCAACGACAAATACCGCATCGAAGTCACCGATTATTCTGAGTACAATAATGAAGAGAACGGCTATGACGCCGGCCTCACCAAGCTCAACACCGAGATAATGGCGGGCAATGTCCCCGATATTCTGGACATCGGCAACCTGAACTATGTGCAGCTGGCCTCCAAGGGCATCATTGAGGACCTGTACCCCTACCTGGAAGCCGACGGAGAGCTGAGCAAGGACGACTATTTTGAGAACGTCCTGGGCGCCATGGAAGTGGACGGCAAGCTCTGCGCCACCGTGCCCGGTTTCTATATCAACGCCGTTATGGGCGCCAGCAAGGTAGTGGGCGATACTCCGGGCTGGACCTACGATGAGTTCAACGAGGCTCTGGCCTCCATGCCCGAGGGCTGCGAGCCCTTTGACCAGTACGTCACTCGGGACACCATACTCCAGAACTGCCTTGCTCTGGATATGGAGAACTTTGTGGACTGGGGCACCGGCGAATGCAAGTTCGACAGCCAGGAGTTCATCGACCTGCTGGAATTTGCCGCCCGCTTCCCCGAGACCTTCGACTGGGAAAATTATGACTATTCCACCTCCGAGACCACTCAGGAGCGTATAGCCCAGGGCAAGCAGATGCTGGTACAGACCTCCGTATATATGATAGAGGACCTGTTCTATAACCAGTATATCGAAACCTTCGGCGGTGACGTCACATTTATCGGCTACCCCACCTCCAGCGGCACGGGCAACATGCTGGGCATTGACGGCGGCGGCTACGCCATGAGCAGCAAGAGCGAGCACAAGGATGCGGTTTGGCAGTTCCTGCGCACCTTTATGACCAAGGAGTACCAGGATGAGAACGTATGGGGTCTGGCCAGCCGTAAGGATATCTTTGACGAAAAGGCAGAGGAGGCCATGACCATCCAGTACCAGGAGGATGCCAACGGCAATGCAATCCTGGACGAAGAGGGCAACAAGATCCCCATCGCCCGCTACGGACGCTGGAACGAGGAGACCGGAGAGACCGAAGAGGTCTATGCCATAGAGCCAGAGCAGATCGACCAGCTGCGGGAGCTCATTGCCAGCACCGACAAAAAGGCCAACTACGACAGCGACATTTTCAAGATAGTCTCCGAAGAGGCAGCAGCCTTCTTCCAGGGCCAGAAGACTGCCGAGGATGTGGCAAAGCTCATCCAGAGCAAGGCCAATATCTTCGTCAACGAGCAGCGTTGATAAATTCAAATACTTCCAGATAAAAAAGCCTAGGAGAGTTTTTCGCCCCGGCGAAAAAATAAATTCAATTGTTTTCCGCGGCGGCATGTACGTCGCGGAAAACACTCCGCCCGGAGTGGAGTGCGGAATTGTACGCCTTTGGCGTACACTCGAGGTATGAAGCGAAATGCAAGCTCTCTCGTCGAAGAAGGATATGCCTTCTTCGACGAGCTGAGGCAAAGGCACAGCCTTTGCCTGGAAGTATGAATTATTAATTTTTGATTGAGATTGGCCGGATTTCTTGAACCGGCTTACAAGATGTGGTATGATTAGCAGCGATGTACATATCATAACAACAATTGTAAAAAGAAACGGCATAGTCAAATGAAGAGACATAAACTTAATCTCAGGGAGCGGACTTTGGACTTGCTCAAGAGTCTGTGCTTCCTTTCACCCAGCCTGCTGGGTGTGGGCGTGTTCTTCATCGTTCCTTTCGGCGTGGTAGTGTACTACTCGCTTATAGACGGGGTTGGATCGAAGAACTTTGTGTTTTTGGAAAATTTCATAAAGCTGTTCGATAACTCCGCTTTCCTCATGGCGGCAAAGAATACTCTCAGCTTCTCAGTGGTGGCTGTGCCTCTGGCAGTGATCCTGGCCATGGTTCTGGCTCTTATGCTGGAGTGCCGCATACCCATGAAGAGCCAGTTCCGCACCTTTTTCCTCAGCCCTATGATGGTGCCTGTGGCCTCGGTGGTACTTATCTGGCAGGTGCTGTTTAACTTCAACGGCACAATAAATGAATTTCTCATGACCTTCGGTATCGACAAGATAGATTGGCTTCAGTCGGATTACTGCCAGATAGTGGTCATAATCCTTTTCCTGTGGAAGAACCTGGGCTACAACATGATACTATTCATGGCGGGGCTTGCCAATATCCCCAAGGAGCTGCTGGAGGTGGCGGATGTGGAAGGCGCCAGCGAGACCTATAAATTTTTTGCCATCAAGCTGCGCTACCTGTCGCCCACTGTGCTCTTTGTCACCATATTGTCCCTGATAAACTCTTTCAAGGTTTTCCGTGAGGTGTATTTGCTCACCGGGGATTACCCCTATGAAAAGCTGTATATGCTCCAGCATTTCATGAACAACACCTTCCGTTCCCTTGACTATCAGAAGCTCTCCGCTGCGGCAGTGGTAATGGCCATTGTCATGGTTGTCCTGATAGCCCTGCTGTTCATTGCGGAAGACTGGTTCGGAAAGGATGTGGAGGGATGAAAAAGAAGCATTATTTCGGCCGTGGCGCCATGTTCCTTATATGTGCGGCCTTTGCCATCATGTTCCTGCTTCCAACGGTACTGACCATCACAAACTCCTTCATGTCCGAGTCGGAGATAAAAGCCAACTACGGCATGATATTTTCCACCACCACCGGCGGATATGTGTCCAAAACCGTAAATCTCAAATTTATTCCAGACAAGGTCACTCTCTCCCAATATGTGACGGGGCTGATAAAATCCCCGGAATACCTGCTGAAGCTGTGGAACAGCATTTTCCTGGTGGTGCCCATAGTCATTTTCCAGGTGGCGGTGGCCGCCGTGGCGGCCTACAGCTTTACCCGCTGGAGAGGCAAGATCAGAAGCGGCATTTTCTTCTTCTACGTAATTTTGATGCTGATGCCATATCAGGTAACCCTGGTGCCAAACTACCTGGTGAGTGATTGGCTGGGCATACTGAATACCTCCTGGGCAATTATCCTGCCGGGCATCTTCGCACCCTTCTCCGTGTTCCTGCTCACCAAGTTTATGCGCCGCATACCCTATTCCCTTATTGAGGCGGCCAAGGTGGACGGGGCGGGGGAGTGGCAGATATTTACAAAGATATGTCTGCCTCAGTGCCGCTCGGCCCTGTATTCCATTGCTATCCTGGTGTTCATTGATTACTGGAACATGGTGGAGCAGCCTCTGATCCTCCTGCAGGATGCGGACAGCCAGCCCCTTTCGGTGTTCCTGTCCAACATTAATACCGGCGAGATAGGCTTGGCCTTTGCCATGGCCACAGTTTATATGATACCGTCCCTGCTGCTGTTCCTCCACGGAGAGGAATACCTGGTAGAGGGCATAGCCAATTCCGGCAGCGTCAAGGGCTGACGGAGACAGCCAGAGCTTTTTAGAGGTGTATTATGGAATTTAAACCGAAGAACAGAGATTGGGTAAAAAATGCCGCCATAATCTTCCTGGCGGTGCTGTTGGTGCTGACTTTCTTCTCCAACACCATAATGAACCGCAGCCTGCCGGAGGTGGCCACTGCCGGAGTTACCGACGGTTCCATTGTTGCCAAAGTCCGGGGTACCGGCACGGTCAAGGCCAACGGCAGCCATGACGTGAAGACCACCCAGACCCGGGAGATACGCTCCGTCATGGTGAAGGTAGGCCAGGAGGTAAAGACCGGGGACACCCTGTTTGTCCTGGGGGCAGGAGACAGCCAGGAGCTGGAGGCTGCCAAGGAGACTCTCAGAGATCTTCAGTATGCCTACCAGAAATCCGCCGTGAGTATGCCCAGCTTCAATAACACCACGGAGCTGCGGGCGGTGGAGACGGCCAGCAAAGCCCTTGACGAAGCGGACAAGGCCTACAGTGACGCCTTAACTACCTACAATATAATGAAGGACGAGCTGTCTGACAAAGACACTCTGGACAAGCTCAGCGATGCGGAAGATGCCATGACCAAGGCATATAACACTCTGATATCCGTCCAAGCCAGTTATGATCAGGAGTATCAGAGACTCTCTGCCGAAGTAGTGGCCTGGCAGGAGAGGGTAAACCAGCTCACTGAGATTCCGGAGCCCACTCCTACCCCGCCGCCTGAAGAAGTGACCACTACGCCGGGACAGGATGGGGATAAGAAGGAAAACGGCGATACCCAGGGGCAGGGGGCTGAAGTCCTGTCTGCATCGGGAAGCTATACCGGGTATATAAATCTGGGGGCTGTGCAGACATATGGTTCCTTAAAGCCCGAGGATGTAAACGATCTGGCTACGGCCAAGGCTTGGCTTGCCTCAGCCCAGGCAGCCCTGGCAGACTTCGTTGCATCAAATAAAACTACCCTGGAGAATGCCCAGTCCGTATATGATTCTGCCAAAGCCAAGTATGACGCTCTGCTTAAATATAACGAGCAGGTGAATTACCAGCTGGTGCCCTATAAGGAGGCTCTGGACAAGGCCGAGGCGGAGATGAAAACTGCCGAGGCAGCCTATGAGGATGCCTGCAACAATTTGTATTTCACTCAGTCTCAAAACGACAAGACCCTGGCTTCCGCCTCCATAGATCTGCAGCAGCAGGCCGAGAAGATAAAGGCGGCCCAGGAAAAGGTAAAGCAGCTCTCCGGCGATGCCGGTGATGAGATCACCGCCAATGTGAACGGTGTCGTCACCGCAATAAATGTAAGCGCCGGGGACACCGTAACCAAGGATACCATAATATGTACCATAGAGGTACCGGATATGGGCCACACCCTGTCCTTCTCCGTCACCAACGACCAGGCACAGCGCCTGCGGGTGGGGGATACGGCCACCGTCAGCAATTACTACTGGGGCAATGAGATCGTCGCCACTCTGTCCAATATCCGTACCGACCCCAAGAACCCCCAGACCAATAAGGAGCTTACCTTTGAGCTGGCCGGGGATGTGACCTCCGGCTCCGAGCTGACCATATCCGTGGGCCAGAAGAGCGCAAACTACGACACTATCGTGCCCAACAGCGCCATACGCAGCGACAGCAACGGAAAGTTTGTCCTGGCGATTGAGGCCAAGTCCTCGCCTCTGGGCAACCGCTATATTGCAAAGCGTGTGAGCGTGGAGGTGCTGGCCTCAGATGACAACAATTCCGCAGTGGTGGCGGATCTCAGCTATGGAGACTATGTCATCACTACCAGCAATTCTCCTGTAAAGAGCGGTGACCAGGTGAGGATGGCGGAGAACAACCCATGAGAGAGAAGCTGAAGCGCCTGGCGCTGCCTCTTGCGGCGGCGGTGCTGGCTCTGCTGTGTCTTGTATGCCTGATAATATATTCTGCCCTGGCCGGTTCCCTGGACAGCCAGCATCAGGCGGAGCGGTGGCAGGGGGATGGCCAGCTGGAATTCAGCCAGCTGAGCTGCTTCATGTCAGTAGACCAGAAGCTCACACTGGACCAGGTATACAGTTTCCGCAAGACAATGATGGACAAGTTCCATGAAGCGGCCCTGGATATTGATAACGATGCCCAGCTTTTCTGCGATGCCTGGTCAACGACGGGTAAAGCCTATGTTGCCAGCGAGCAGGGCAAAGGGGATGTGAGCGTTATTGCCGTGGGCGGCAACTTCTTCGATTTTCACCCTATCCGCCTGCTCAGCGGTAATTACATCAGCCCCGACGACCTGATGAAAGACAGGGTACTGCTGGATGAGGAGACTGCATGGCTCCTTTTTGGCGGCACACAGTTGGAGGGACTGAGCTTCAAGATAGACGGAGTGCCCTTTGTGGTGGCCGGTGTCATTGAGCGGGAACAGGATTTTGCCAGCCTGAAAGCATATACCTCCGGCATGGGCATATATATGAGCTATGACGCCTACCTCTCTATTAAGGGCGGAAGCGGCACAACTGCTGCTGCAAGCTCCACAGGTTCCTCCCAAGGCAACGGCAGTTCCTCCGGCGGTTCTACCGGAGGCAGTTCCTCGGGGAACTCCGGCAGCACCGGCGGAAGTTCAGGCAGTACCGGCGGGAGCTCAGGGAGCGGCGTTGGTATAGAGTGCTACGAGGTGGTCATGGCCGAGCCTGTAAAGGGATTTGCTCTGAATGTTGCAAAGGAGAAGTTTCCCATAGGCGGCGGTGTCATAGTGGAAAACTCCACCCGTTATGGCTATGAGAATATATTGAATCTGGTAAAGCAGTTCGGTTCCCGTTCCATGCAGACTCACGGCGTGATTCTGCCCTACTGGGAAAATGCAGCCAGATGCATTGAAGACTGGTGCCTTGCGCTGCTGCTGGCGGCTATGATAACCGCCGTGCTGCCGCTTGTGCTGATTGTCATTTACCTGGTGCGTATCTTCCGCCGGGGCAAGGGCAAGCTGGAGGATGACCTGCTGCCCAAGGCCAAGGAGCGCCTGGGTGAGGCTATAAGAGTCCGTCAGCGCAGAGCCTGGGAAAGAAGATACGGCAAGAAGAACAAAAAAGAGGACAGCCCTGTCCAGACCGGCGGGGAATCAAACTGAAAAGCAAGAAAAAAATTATCAGGCCGACGGCAAATCCGTCGGCCTGTTGCTTTTGACTATATAAATATTTGCAGCTCACAGCATACCCAGGAAATTCTGCATGGCCAGGCTCACAGCAGTTATGCTCACCCAGCAGCAAAAGCCCATGAGTATCGGCTTGCCGCCGCTCTTGACCAGCTTGACGATGTCCGTATTCAGGCCGATGGCGGCCATTGCCATTACAATGAAGAATTTTGAAAGCTCCTTGAAGGGCTGGAAGACAGCGGCATCCGCTCCGGCCATGGTGGAGACGGTGGTGATAACGGAGGCCAGAACGAAAAACAGGATGAAGAAGGGGAATATCTTCTTCAGAGAGAAGATGCCGCAGCTGGCACTGCTGCCCTTCTTCACCTGCCAGGTGCGCCAGAAAGCCAGAACCAGAGTGATGGGGATAATGGCAAGAGTGCGGGTGAGCTTGACGATGGTGGCATACTCCAGAACGGCGCCGTTGGTACCGTGAAGGCTGTCCCAGGTGGAGGCGGCGGCAGTGACGGAAGAAGTGTCGTTGACGGCAGTGCCGGCAAAGAGGCCGAAGCCCTCGTTGCTAAGTCCGATGGCTCCGCCGAAGGTGGGGAATACCAGAGCCGCAATTACATTAAAAAGAAAAATGACTGAGATGGACTGGGCGATCTCCTCGTCGTTGGCCCCGATGACAGGAGCAGTGGCGGCAATGGCGGAGCCGCCGCAGATGGAGGAGCCTACACCCACCAGAGTGGAGATATTGGAAGGCATTTTCATAAGCTTACAGAGCAGGAAAGACACTATCAGGGAGGTGGCAATGGTGGAGCAGATTATAGGCAGGGACTGGGTGCCCACCTTGGCTATTTCCGACAGGTTCAGGCCGAAGCCCAGCAGGATGACCGCATATTGCAGGATCTTTTTTGAGGTATAGGCTATACCGCCCTGGACCTTGCTCTTGTCTTTCCAGACCAGAGTCAGCAGCATGCCCGCCAGAATGGCGAACACAGGGCCGCCTATGACGGGGAAGGCCTTGCCCAAAAACCAGCAGGGCAGCGCAATAACAAGGCACAGCAGCAGACCGGGGCCTTTTTTCTTTGTAAAATCCATATTAAGTTCCCTCTTTTCCCAAATTTCCTCTTGATTATATTACAGGAAAACGATAAAATAAAATTACTATTTATAATACTTCGATTATTTATTTTTATAGGTGAGCCTATGCTGGACCCCAAAATAAACAGTTTTATTGTGCTGTGCGAAACTATGAACTATACCCGGGCGGCGGAGCGACTGTGCCTTACACAGCCGGCCATCTCCCACCATATAAAAAGCCTGGAGGAACATTACGGCTGCAAGCTTTTTTCCTATCAGGGCAAGAGCCTGAGTCTGACCGACCAGGGACGCAGGCTGCTGAGCTTTGCCCGCTCCATGGCCTACAACAGCAAAAGGGCGGAAGAGGCCATGGCTGCACCCCAGGCCCTGAGCCTCAGAGTGGGAGCAACCAAGACCATAGGGGAGTTCGTCATTGCCCCCCGGGTGAAGCGTCTCATTCAGGAGAATGAGGGGATATCTTTTTCACTTATTGTGGACCATGCCCGGCAGCCGCTGCGGGAGCTGGACGCTGGGGAACTGGATATGGCACTGATAGAGGGATATT
>CALWWB010000002.1 GCA_944385175.1 uncultured Oscillospiraceae bacterium
CTGAGCTATGTCTACCCCTTTTCCCAGGCAGAGGAGCTGCCCTCCAAGGTCACTGCCACGGAACTGAAGGGCCACTGGGAGCAGGATGCCGAGGCCGTGAATCTCACGGAGAGGCCCTCCGGCATTTTCCGCATGCCGGACTTTACCCGGGTAGAGCGCCCCCTCACCGGTGCGGAAAAGGGCGTGGCCACCCACCTGCTGCTGCAATACATGGATTTTTCCCGCAACGGCAGCCAAGAGGAAATAGAGGCGGAGGTTGCACGGCTTTGCAGCCAGGGCTTTATCTCTCAGCGTGAGGCCCAGGCGGTGGATGTGAAGGCGGTGAAAAAGCTCTTTGATTCCCAACTGGGGCAGCGCATGAAAAACTGTAAAAAGCTCTGGCGGGAGTTCAAATTCTCCCTGCTTTGGGATGCGCAAGAGGCCTTCGGCAAGGCTGCGGGGGAGCAGCTGCTGCTCCAGGGCGTGGTGGACTGCTGCCTTGAGGAAGAGGACGGCCTGGTTGTTATAGACTACAAAACCGACCGGGTGCGGACGGCAGAGGAGACGGCAAAGCGCAGCGAGTTTTACCGCGGCCAGCTCCTCAGCTACGCTGCGGCCATGGAACGCATCCACGGGAAAAGGGTGAAGCAATGCCTGCTGTATTTTATCGCTTCGGGAAAAACCGTAGAGATAAAATGATTTTTTCAAAAAAGCTTGCATTCCCCGGAGCGCTGTGATACAATTCACTTTGCGTCTTGTAACTATGCTTTTTGCACAATCAAGATAGCCTTAGACGAGGAGATATGCCCTATGAAGGAAGGAATCCATCCCAAGTACGAGCAGACCACAATCAGATGTGCCTGCGGCGCCGTCATTGAGACCGGCTCCACCAAGAAGAACATCACCGTTGAAATCTGCTCCAAGTGCCACCCCTTCTACACCGGCAAGCAGAAGCTGGTCGATACCAGCGGCCGGGTTGACAAGTTCAACAGGAAGTATGGCCTTAAGTGATTATGATATGAAAAAGCCCTGTCGAATCGACGGGGCTTTTTCATATATTTATGAAATTGATAATCTGCATAGAGGAAACATCAAAAGCAACAGGCCCGGGGATTTGCCCGGGCCTGTTGCTTTTTACGCGTTATGCATTTGCTATTCCGTGCTCAAGCGGACACCGGGGGCTGGGTGGCTTTCTTGGCTCCCAGGTACTGGATGAGCATGATGGCGGCCATGAGGGCGATACCGATGAGGTCGGTGACAAAGCCCGGGTCCATCATCATAAGGCCGGCAACGCAGATGGCGATGCGGGCGGCCCAGTTGAGCTTCCGGTAGAGGTAGCCGTTCATGGCGGCGGCCACGCCGAAGATGCCTATGAGGGAGGTGATGATTATCTGCACCACGCCCAGAGGCGTCACGTCGATAAGGAGCATGGCCGGGTTAAGGCAGAAGATATAGGGCACGACGAAAGCCCCTATGGCCAGCTTTGTGGCGTTGATACCTGTCTTCATGGGGTTGGACTTGGCGATGGCGGAGCCGGCGTAGGCGGCCAGGGCCACAGGGGGAGTGATATCGGCCACGATACCGAAGTAGAACACGAAGAAGTGGGCGGCCATCTTGGGCACCCCGATGGTGATGAGGATAGGGGCGCAGGTGGAGGCCATGATGCAGTAGTTGGCGGTGGTGGGCACGCCCATGCCAAGGATGATGCAGCATACCATGGTCAGAAACAGGGCAACCATGGTGGGACTGATAAAGGGCACGGAATTGCTGGCGGCAATAACTGCGCCTATGAGCTTGGAGGCAAGGCCGGTGGCGGTGATGCACCCGGCGATGATCCCGGCGATGCCGCAGGCCACGGCCACGGTGATCACGCCCTTGCCGCCCTCGCTGAGGGCCTCGAAGATCTTCTTCAGGGTGATCCTGTCATCCTTGTTGAAGAAGGCCACCAGGATCGCAGCGATGATGGACACGGAGGCTGCAAACTGCATGGACCGGGCGCCGGAGCTGACCAGGCCCACCAGCAGCACCAGAGGCAGCAGCAGATAGACCTTCCGGATCAGCTTGCTCACCTTGGGCAGCTGGTCCTTGCTCATGCCCCGCAGGCCCAGCTTTTTGGCCTCCAGGTGGACGGCGATAAAGATGCCGGTGAAGTAGAGGATGGCCGGCAGGATCGCCCGGGTGGCCACCTCTGCATAGGTGACGTTCATATATTCGGCCATGAGGAAGGCAGCGGCGCCCATGATGGGGGGCATTATCTGGCCGCCGGTGGAGGCGGCAGCCTCCACGGCCCCGGCAAACTCAGGCTTGTAACCCAGCCGCTTCATCATGGGTATGGTCATGGAGCCGGAGCCCACAGTGTTCGCGACCGAGGAGCCGGACACCATGCCCTCCAGGGCGGAGGCCACCACCGCGGCCTTGGCAGGCCCGCCGGAGAAGCCGCCCACCAGGGCGTTGGCCATGTCAATAAAGAAGGCGGCGATGCCGGTGCGCTCCAGGAAGGCGCCGAAGATGATGAAGATGCCGATGTACTTTGCGCAGACCTGCACAGGCGTTGCCAGCACGCCTCCGGTGGAGTAGAACAGGGTGTAGATCAGCCGGGCGGGGGTGATACCGGTGGTCAGGGCGTATATGACGAAGGCGCCCATGACGCACAGGATGGGTATGCCCACACAGCGGCGGCACAGCTCTATAAGGCTCAGTATGCCGATGACGCCCACCACCACATGGAGGGTGGTCATCTTGGAGGCGCTGGTCAGCACCCCTACCAGGGAGTCATAGCTCAGGGCGTAATACATGAAGGCGGAGGCCCCCAGGACCATGATCACATAGTCGTACCAGGGGATGTAGTTGACCCTCACATGGTGCTTGCTGGCCGGGTAGTTCAGGTAGCCCAGGATCACGATGAAGGCCAAAAAGCTGGTCAGCCGCTTCTCCAGGGCGGCCACGCTGAACAGAGTGGACCAGATGCAGTAGGCGGAGAAGACCGCCGCCATGATGTTGAACACCAGGGCCGGCTTCCCCTCCCAGATCCGGGTGTTGGACTCCCTGTCGTACTTACGCATCAGCTTTTCTACGTCTTCGGCAGTGCCAACTTCTATGGTCTCTTCCACTTGGGTATCATGCTTGTGAAATACGGACATTCGCGTTGCTCCTTTCGCTTGGGAATTTATGATTCTGTGTAATTCTGCATGAAAGCAGAGGAAAAATAAAGTTCAGAAAAGGGGTTTTGCATCAAGAGCGCGTAAAGATTGACATTAAAAGTGAGAAATGAATAAAAAATGGCAGATCCATAAAGGTGCCGATATTGCTGAAAAGCTACGGCGCCTAAAAAGCGCCGTAGCTTTTTAACCGCGGGATAGGAAATCAGCTTACTTGGTGGAAGCTACTTCGTAGCCCTTCTCAGCAAAGTACTTGGCAGCACCGGGGTGATAAGGTACGTCGGTAATGCTGGAAGCGAAAGCCAGATCCAGCTCAGCGGCCTTGCCGTGCTGGAGCTGATCCACGTTGTCGAAGATGGTGGACACGAAGGTGTAGACCGCATCCTCGGAGACGTCGTCACGGGCCAGGATGACTGCGGCGATAGCCACGGTCTGGGCATCCTCGGGCATGCCGTAGGTGTCGGCAGTTACGGTGTACTTGCTGTAGTAGGGAGACTTGGCGATGAGCTGGTCGATGCGCTCGTCATCGATGCTCACCAGGTATACCTGGCCGCCGGTGGAGAGGTCGGTGATGGCGGTGGTGGGAGCGCCGGCCACGATGAAGGCTGCGTCTATCTTACCGTCCTTCAGGCTCTCGGCGCTGTCGCTGAAGCTCTGGTAAACGGGGTTGATGTCGGCCTCGGTCATGCCGTAGACACCCAGCACGTCGATGGCGTTGTAGTAAACACCGGAGCCCAGGGCGCCGATGGAGACGCTCTTGCCCCGCAGATCCTCAACGGTCTTGATATCGGGATTCATGGTGACGATCTGGACCTGCTCCATGTACAGGGAAGCCACAACGGAGAAGCTGTCCACAGCACCGGACTCGGCAAAGAGGTTAGTTCCGGCATAGGCGTAGCTCATAACGTCGGACTGGCAGAAGCCCAGCTGATAGGAGCCTGCATCCATATCCTCGATGTTGGCCTGGGAGCCGTTGCTGGTGACGGCGGTGACGGACAGGTCGGTGTTGGCGGAAACATACTGGGCAATGACGCTGCCAAAACCGTAGTAGGTGCCGGTCTCACCGCCGGTGACAAAGGTCAGTGCTTCCTCCTTGCTGCTGCCACCACAGGCGCACAGGGCAAACACCATGCACAGAAGTGCGACGATTGCGATGATCTTTTTCATATTTGACCTCCTGATTTAGTCTCCCGAGAGAAACAAAAAATTTAAATGCGTAGAGCAAATAAGTCTTGCATTACGCTTTATCTGCGTTTATAATACAACCGGAAGTTGAGAAAAGCAACAGTTTTTTTGTATTCGGGCAATAGTTTTTTAACACATCCGCAAAATTAACAGAAACACAGAGGATTATATGGGCTGCCTTGTGCATAATGCAAAACAAATTTTGGTAACTTGTTAAGTTGGTCAAAAAGTTAACGGCAGATGCTGGAAGCTACAGGCTTTCCGGCCACGACTGGGAAACCATATAATTGGAGCAAGTAAAATGGATTTTTCACTGTTAAAAAGTTTTATTGCAGTGGCCGATGAGAAGAGTATATCCACAGCGGCCCAGCATCTTTTTATCTCCCAGCAGTCTCTGTCCAAGCAGATAGCCAAGCTGGAGGAGGAACTGGGCACCCAGCTCTTCGTGCGCAGCCGCCCCCTGGGCCTGACCAGGGACGGACTGCAGTTTCTCCGGGTAGCAAAGGAGATTTTGCATTTAAAGCAGCAGTATGAAGAGAATACCAAACGCTGCAGCACAGGCAGCCAGTATATACACATGGGCATTGAACACACCGTAGCAAGATCAGTGCTGCCCTATGTGCTGCCGGTTTATCTCCGGCGGCATCCCGACACCTACGTGAAGATGAATGAGGCTTCCCCGGAAGTGCTGCAAAAGGCCGTGACCCACGACGGAGTGGATCTGGTAGTGGGCTCCATTACCAGCACTCCGGAGAGCTATGAGACTGTGGAGCTGTGCAGGAAGGAGCAGCTGTTGGTGGTGCCCAGGAGCATCATGAAATCCCTGGCGGGAAAGGACTGCGACAGTGTGGCGGAGGGTTTTGCCCAATGCGCAGATCTTCGGTATTTCGAGAAGGCGCCCTTTATAAAAATACCTCCTCAGTCCTCCGGCGGTCGGGCCCTGGCCAGCTATTTGAAGTATTACGATATAAACCCCCGCTTTGTCTGTGAGCTCACGAATATGGAAAACGCCTTCCAACTGGCTAACAGCGGCCTGGGGGTGTTCATCTATCCCCGGCTGTTCTGGGATCTGGCCGGGAAGGAACTGCAAAATGACTATATGAAAAACATCTATGTGTTCCCCCTGCCTTACCTGCCGGATATCGACCGGGTCTGTGCCTATTTTCATAAGGAGCGGGTGCTCCACGGAGGAACCCAGGAGCTGCTGAACACCTTCAAGAGATTCTTTGCCGACTATGCCCAGGGTTCTCTGGAGGAATGGGAAAACAAATAGAAAAGCTTTAAACGCGCCTGACCCCGCACCGCAGAAGCGGTGCGGGGTCAGGCGTATTTTCCGTCATTTTAAATCAAAATTCTTTTCATAGGCGGCGATGACGGCCTCTATCACGGCGCTGCGGAAGCCGCTCTTTTCCAGGGCCCTCACGCCCTGGATGGTGGTGCCGCCGGGGGAGCAGACGGCGTCCTTCAGCTCTCCGGGGTGCCTGCCGCTCTCCAGCACCAGTGCTGCCGAGCCCAGCAGCATCTGGGCGGCCATCTCCAGGGCGACGGAGCGGGGCAGCCCGCAGGCCACGCCGCCGTCAGCCAGGGCTTCGATAAACAAGTCGGCAAAGGCCGGGCCGCAGCCGGAGACTGAGGAGCCTGCGTCTATGAGCCGCTCCTCCAGGCGGGCAAAACGCCCTGCTCCGGACATGAGTTCCAAAAAAATCTTCAGCCTATCCTCGCCGACATCCGGCCCAGGGGCATAGAGTATCATACCCCGGCCTATGGAGGCGGGGGTGTTGGGCATGATGCGTATCACCGGCCACTTGCCCCCGGACAGCTGCTGTACCTTCTCTATGGAGGTACCGGCGGCCATGCTCACCAGCACAAAGGGGCTTTCCCTGTGCCTGAGAGTATCGGCCAGCTCCGCCAGCATGCCCGGAAGCATCTGGGGCTTTACCCCAAGAAATATATAGTCGGCCGAAGCGGCGATGGAGAGATTGTCCGAGACTGTCCCTCCCAGCTCCGATGCCAGCTTTTCGGCCTTTTCCCTGCTGCGGTTGGAAAGAAGCAGGGAGGCACCGGAGACCTTGGCCGCGGCTGCCCTGGCCAGAGCGCCGCCCATGTTTCCAACGCCTATAAATCCCAGTATTGCCATGCTCATTCCTCCTGCCCGTTTTTAACGACTTTCCGCTCCACATATTGGGGCGAGGCATTTACGCACATGAATATACGTCCCACATATTCCCCCACCAGACCCAAAACCAGCAGGATGACACCCCCAAGGATGAGCAGCAGGGCCGTGGTGGAGCTCCAGCCCTGGGGGGCCAGATGGATGGTGAAATATCTTATGACGATAATCACAGCATAGATAAAACCGGCGAAAGCGGTGAGACAGCCCATGTAGGTGGCCAGCCGCAGGGGCTTTATGGAAAAGGAGGTAAAGCCGTTCATCCACAGGTTCAGCAGCTTGCTGAGATTATAACCGGAACGGCCCTCCTGCCGCTGACGGTGGTTTACCGGGACGTTGCAGATGTTCTTTGTGGAGCGCAGCACCAGGCCCATCACATAGGGGAAGCAGTGCTCATAGCGGAGCATCTCGTCAATGATGAAACGCTGGGCGGCAAAATAGCTGGTGAGGGAGAGCTCCCGGGGTTTACCCAGCATGATCTCCGTCATTTTGCCGTTGAGCCAGCTGCCGAAGTTGCGGAAGAAGCTGTGCTGCTTGTGGTGGCCGTAGGAGGCATAGACCACGTCATAGCCCTCCTCCAGCTTGCTGAGAAGCTTGCCCACCTCGTCGGCGGGGGTCTGGCCGTCGTCATCCAGACAGACGACATAGTCTCCGCTGCAGTGGCTGAGACCGGCCATAATGGCGGCATGCTGGCCGAAGTTTTTGGCCAGATCCACTGCGGTGATTCGCTTGTCTCCGTAGGCCAGGGCCTCTATTACTGCAAAGGTATCGTCGGGGGAGCAGTCGTTGACAAGGACTATCTCATGCCGGTATTCCGGCAGAAGCTCCATGCTCCGGTTGATCTCCTCCACTACGCTTGTAATGGTTCCGGCGGAACGGTAGCAGGGAATGATAAAGGACACAAGTTTCATGGCGCTTACCCTCAGTTCAAATCAAAATCCACATGACCCAGTATCTCCAGCATCTCCTCCATGGTTTCACAGGAGAGAATATAGAAGCCGTAGCGAGTGGAGCTGTCACTGATCTCCCGCCCGTCCAGGGGCAGGATGTCACTCTGCCGGTATATTGCCTTGGGATAGCTGCGGCGGATGTAGTCCAGATCATCCAGATCCCGCTGGCAGAATATGAAGCGTATGGCAGATATGCGGGATGCGTGCCGGGGCCGGAGATCGGGCTCCTTGCCGCAGGCCGTGTCCACACAGGCGGCAACATAGTCTATGCCCCGGCTGATGTATACCAGATCTGAGCCTATGCAGTCCCCACCCATGCGGGCGCCGCACTCTATGATGCGTATCTGGCCTGTTTCGTCAATTTTAAGCTCGGTGTGAGAGGCTCCGAAGCGGATGCCCAGGCAGTCCAGCACCCGGGGCACAAGCTCCTTTATGCGGCAGAGAGTGTCCGGGGTCATATGCAGGGGAGGCTGCAAATGTCCCGTTTCCACGAAGAGAGGTGCGCCGGTGGTGAATTTCTCGGTACAGGCCAGAAAATGATGTTCACCTTGCCAGGAGATATATTCAATGCTGTATTCCCTGCCAGGGGCAAATTCTTCCACCAGAGCCTTTTTTTCAAAGGAATGGCCCATGGCTTTCTCTATGGCCGCCGGCAGCTGGGATGGCTCCGCCACCTTGAAAACACCCCGGCTGCCGGAGCGATCCGTGGGCTTTACTATCACCGGGTATTCCAGATCCAGCCCCTCGGCCGCAGCGGGAGAGGATACGAGACGGCTCTTGCAGGAGGGCAGGCCCGCCTCCTCAAAGGCCCGGCGCATGAGGTGTTTGTTTGTGGCCGCCAGGGCGCTGACCATGCCGTTGCCCGTAAGTCCCAGGTTCTCGGCGATGTAGTTCACCGTTATTGCCGCCAGGTCGGAGCCTATGGACACCACTCCCACCGGGGAGAGTTTCCGGCAGATATCCAGAATGCGGTCAGTTTCCACGATGCTGACGGGATAGAAATAATCTGCGGAGCGCTCGCCCACGTCGCCGCATTGCCAGGCGAAGACATGGGTGGTGTAGCCCATAGCTTTTGCAGTGAGTATCAGGGGGTTTTGAAACTCATTGGCGCCTATTATAATTAAATTTTTCCCTTTGTTGTCCATAATGGCTCCGATCAGAGAGTGAATATGATTATGCCCAGAAGTATGAGGAAGAGGGCAAAAAGCTTGCGCCGCCCCACCTTTTCCTTGAAGATGGTTACGCCGAAGATGGTTACGAAAATATATGAGCTGCTCTCAAAGGCGGGGCTCATGCTGAGGGGCAGCTTTTTATAGGCCAGCATGGTCAGCAGCGTGCTGCCGAAGAACATGCCGTAGGCCAGTATAACAGGCAGATTCAGATACTCCCTCAGGAAGCTTTTGTGCTGGGTGAGGGAGGCTTTTTTCAAAACCGTCTGGGATACGGAGGAGACGAACACGCTGAAAAAACCTATAGACAGGTAGGGCAGCATTTCCGCAGTCATGGCTGTACCTCCCCGTCTTTTTCAGGCTGTACGAAAAGTACGACGCCGGCCACGGCCAGAGCGCAGCCTATGAGCTGGTTGAGCTGTATCTGCTCTTTGAAGAGCAGTGCGCCGAAAACCATGCTCCATACCAGGGTGACAGCCTTGTTGGCAAAGGCCACGGTGAGGGGCAGGCGTTTGAGTATCTGCTGCCAGCCCAGGGCATAGACCACCAGGATAAAGAACATGCCGCCGTAGTACAGGCAGAATTTAAAGCTGAGGAAGGGCTCTGCCGACGCCAGCTTGGACAGCACGGAGGACATGGAATAAAACAGCAGCAGCAGATGCAGCGCAATAAAGACCTTCTTATCCGTTTTTTCCATGCTCAGCTCTCACTGTCCTTTTTGACAACCTGCCGCTCCACAAACTGGGGCGAGGCATTGATGCACATGTATATGCGGCCGATATACTCTCCGATGAGTCCAAGTACCACTAAAATGATACCGCCCAGTACCAGTTGGAGCGCCATAGTGGAACTCCAGCCCATGGGGACGCTGCTGTCAACAAAATATTTGATGACGATAATTAGAGCGTAGATAAAACCGAGGAAGGCCGTAAGTATCCCGGCATAGGTGGCCAGACGCAGGGGCTTTACCGAGAAGGAGGTAAAGCCGTTCATCCACAGGCTGAGAAGCTTGCCTATGGTGTAGCCCGATTCTCCCTGCTGCCGCTGCCGGTGGTTCACCGGCACGTTGCACAGGCGGCGGGTAGAGCGGAGTACCAGCCCGTCCACATAGGGGAAGCAGTGCTTGTAATTGAGCATCTCGTCAATGATGAAGCGCTTGGCCGCCAGATAGCTGGGGATGGACAGATCCTTTGGCTTGCCCAGCATGATCTCCGTCATCTTGTTGTTTATGCGGGTACCCCAGTTGCGGAACTTGGAGTGCTGCTTGTGCTCGTAGGAGGCATAGACCACATCGTAGCCCTCCTCCAGCTTGCTGAGGAGCTTGCCCACCTCGTCGGCGGGAGTCTGGCCGTCGTCGTCAAGGCAGACCACTATATCCCCCCGGCAGTGATGGAAGCCTGCCATCAGAGCGCCGTGCTGTCCGAAATTCCTTGTCAGGTCCACAGCGGTTATGCGCCCGTCCTTTTCCGCCAGGGCGGAGAGAACGGAAAAAGTGTTGTCCGGGGAGCAGTCGTTTACCAGAATTATCTCATAGTCGTACTGGGGAAGGGAGGGCATGGTGCACTCTATCTCCTCCACAACGGAACCTATTGTATCCTGGGAGCAATAACAGGGTATTACAAAGGAGACGGTTTTCATTCTTTTTCCTCCTCGGCGACCACAGCCATAAATATCACGTCGTGGAATTCTCCATCCAGCTTTACCATGTCCCGGAAGCGGCCCTCGGTTATATACCCGGCCTTTTCACAGCTACGTAAAGAGGCGGTATTGCCGCCCAATATCCTTAGGCTTATCCGGTGCAGCTTCAGCACATCCAGACCGAAGCGGACAAACAGCCTTGCTGTTTCGGTGCCTATGCCTCGTCCCTGGCAGTCGTCCTCGCCGATAAATATGCCGTATTCGGCGCTCTCGTTTTCCGGGTCGATATCCCGGAGATAGGCGCTGCCCAGAGGACGGCCGCTGTCCTTTTCAAGGATGATGTATTGGATGACGCGGCCGGTGTCCACCTTGGTTTTCAGCCAGTTCTCGTGAAGCTCCGTAGTGAAGGGCCGTCGAAATATAAAATGCCTGCGCACGGAATCCTTATTGCGCCAGGCCACTATCAGCCCGGTGTCTTCCCTGGTGATAGGGCGCAGAGTGACCTTTTCGCCGTTTATCACCGGCAGGTCGCAAGGGGCAAAAGTGTTCATAGTTTCCTCCGTTTCATGGATCGAGCCTGCGGTAGACATCCCCGTAACCCTCCATGGAGCCGGCAAACTCGTAGTAGTCGGGGGAGGGGCTGGGGTCGCCCGGCCGGGAGAGAATATAGTCCATCCCGTAGCCATGGGTGTTTTCTTCATAAATGCCGCCACAGATACCCACATTGGGCGGCACGTCCTTCATCAGGGCGAGGTCGTACTCGGTGCCGTAGAGGCCCAGGGTACAGGGCTCGTCACCGAAAAGCTGGGAGTAGTCCAGCCCTGTGGATTCATCGGGGAAAAAGCGGGGGTCGGAGGCCACATGGCTGAAAGCCTCGGGGGCCATGAGCAACCCAAAGACCATTAGGGCGGCAAGGCTTGTCCTGAAAACTCTGCCCTCTCCGTTCCAGCGCAGCAGCAGCCACAGCATCAACCCGTACGCCATGGGAGCCAGGGTCCGATAATCCCGCCAATCGAAGACAAAATATATCATAATCACAATGGCCAGGCAGCCGGCGCCGGCGGCAAATATTCCGAAGTATTCCCAGCGCCAGGTGAGGCGCAGCCTGCCTCCCTCTTTTTTCAGCAGGGTCTTGCAAAAGAGCAGCAGCAAAAGCAGGAGATAGAAATACCTGGCCATGGCCTGGGGCAGGGAATTATCCGAGGCCGGGTTCAGAAAATTGAGGATATTGTCCCTTGTATTTTGCCACAGCCCCCGCAGCAGTTCTCCTAGGCTTTCGCTCTGCATGAGATTATACAGCACGTCCGGATAGGGAGCCACAAAAAGGGAGAAACAATAGTTGAAAGCCAGGGTGCCCAGGGCATAGAGCACCAGGCACAAAAGCAGCTTCAGGCTCAGCCTGTTGTCGCAGAAAATGAGGATAGCCGGGAAAAACAGCACCACGTTGCTCATGCGCAGTACCGTGCAGTAGAGACCGCAGATAAAGAGCAAGGGCAGGGTCCAGCCTCTGCGGGGCAGGGCTCCGCTGTGCTCCTTCTCATAGCGCAGCAGCAGCGCCATGTACACGATGACGCAGGCATAACAGGGCATCTCCATCATGGAGAGATTGATATAGCGCACCAGCGGTGGATAGAGCGCAGTGAACAGGGCAATGAGCAGCGCCTCCCGGGGGCAGGGGCGGGCTATGAGATACAGCAGGGCTAGGGCGGCCATGAGCATCAGGACCCCGGCGATGACCAGGGCGCTGTCGGTCATGGGAAAGAGCAGCACATACCACAGCCAAGCCGCCACAGGGGACAGCCCATGGCTGCCCAAAGGCCCGATGGGGGCCACGTAACCCACCAGGTGCTCCGTGGAACCGAAATCGAAGCCCCGTTCACTGATGGAATACATGAGCCGCCAGTAATCCAGCTCGTCGTTGAGGTAGGGCTTGGATAAAAACATGTTGTTGCCCGACAGCAGGGAGAGCAAGAGCATCGTGACCACCGGGGAGAGAATTAACAGCGGCGCAGACCACAGCCGAAGCCGCCTGCCCTCATTGCCGGGGCGCAGGGATTTGGGCTCAGCGCTCATTATAAAACTCCAGAACGGCGTCTATGACCCTCTGCCGGTCCTCGGCCGTGAGGCCAAAGTACAGCGGCAGGCGCAGCAGCCGGTCGGACTGGGAGGTAGTATACGCATCCTCTCCGGCAAAGCGGCCGAATTTCAGCCCGGCGGGGGCGGAGTGCAGCGGCACATAGTGGAATACCGCCAGAATATCACGCATTTTCAGGTGGTTTATGAGGGCGGTCCTCTCCGCAAGATCCTTTGCCTTCACATAAAACATGTGGGCATTGTGGACGCAGCCCTCCGGAACGGTGGGCAGTTCCAGCTTCCCGGCCTCAGCCAGAGGGAGGAAAGCTTCCAGGTACTTGTTCCAGGTGTTGAGACGGTCGTTATTGATTTCGTCGGCCCTGAGCAGCTGAGCCCAGAGATAGGCCGCATTCAGCTCGCTGGGCAGGTAACTGTCGCCGAAGTCCACCCAGGTGTATTTGTCCACCTGACCGCGAAAGAATTTTGAACGGTTTGTGCCTTTTTCCCGGAGGATCTCCGCCCGCTCATTGTATTCGGGGCGGTTTATGACCAGAGCACCGCCTTCGCCCATTGAGTAGTTCTTTGTCTCATGGAAGGAGTAGCAGCCCAGATCTCCTATGGTGCCCAGGGGCCTGCCCTTGTAGCTGCTCATGATGCCCTGGGCCGCATCCTCTACCACGATGAGCCCGTGGCGGCGGGCGATGTCCATAATGGTGTCCATTTCACAGGCCACACCGGCATAGTGTACGGGTACGATGGCCCGTGTCCTTTCGGTGATTGCCGCTTCGATTTTGGACTCATCAATATTCATGGTGTCCGGACGTATGTCCACGAACACCAATTTTGCACCGGCAAGGACAAAGGCGGTGGCGGTGCTGGAAAAGGTGAAGCTGGGGAGAATGACCTCGTCTCCCGGTTTAAAGTTGCACAGCAGGGCGGCCATATCCAGGGCGGTGGTGCCGCTGGTTGTGAGAAGTACTTTCTGGGCATTAAAACGCTGTTCCATCCAGTGGCTGCATTTTTTCGTAAATTCGCCGTCACCGCAGATTTTGCGGCTGGCAATGGCCTGACGGATATACTCCAGCTCGTCGCCGGTGCAGGGAGGCACATTAAAAGGTATCATGATTGTATTTCCCCCGTAAATCGACATGTTTTTTGTGGGATATATGGTATTCATATGGCATATGATTATAACTTACACATTATATCACAGATTTCCACAAATACAAGGTAAAGATAAGATGGGCGCAGCTGCTGCCGGATCAATGACAAGATTACACAAGTTTTGGACAATATGATATAAATTTACCCCAAAGAAAAAGCGCAGAGAACGTTGCTTGTGAAGGATCAACAAAAAATATTGTGAAAGATTGTGCAATCTTACGCCCCAAAGATTTTTGGAAACCGGTTGACAAAAAGCACAAGCGATGCTAGAATTTTTTACAGAAATGTTAAGGAAAAGCCAATGGATAATCAATCAGACAGCAGGCTGACCATTGACGAGGTCGCAAAGCTCTGCGGTGTATCAAAGACAACTATATCAAGATTTCTCAACGGCAAGTTTGAGAACATGTCCGCCGACACCAGGGAGCATATCCGCCGGGTAATCACCGAGGTGGATTATCATCCCAACCGTTCCGCCCAGCGGCTCAAGGCCAGCCGCAGCATGCTTATAGGCTGCGTCATCGGCGACATCAGCAGCCCCTTCTCCGCTCTGCTTTTAAAGGGTATTACCACCGTGTGCGAGGAGGCAGGCTATCAGGTGCTCTTTGCCGACAGCGGTGAGGATCCCCGCCGGGAACGCCGGGCCATCAAGGGCTTCCTGGAAAACCGGGTTGACGGGCTGATAGTCAATACCAGCGGCGGAAACGACGAGTTCTTGCTGGAGCTGCAAAGCAGCGGCACCTGCCTGGTGCTGGCCGACCGGCAGCTCATGAGCTCAGACCAGATAGACACGGTCACTACGCCCAACAGAAACACCGCTTATGACTGCGTCAGGTTCCTCCTGGCCCAAGGCTATACCAAGGTGGCATTCTTTTCCGAGACTATCGGAAATATTTCCCCCCGCATACTCCGCCGCCAGGGCTATGAACAGGCGGTGCGGGATCTTATGGAGACAGAGCCGGAGACCTACGAGTTCTCCTCCGACGATGCCTCAAGCTGCAAAAGCTGCCTGCGTGTGTTCCGCAGAAAGTACCCCGACGAGAGAATCGCCCTGCTCTCCTCCAACGGCGCCAGCGCCCAGAAACTGCTGGTGGCTCTGAAGGACTTGGGCATAGAGCCGGGATACGATTTCGGCTTTTGCACCTTTGACGATTGGAATTGGCTGCAAATATCAAAACCGGGCATCAGCGCCGTGGCACTGGCCACAGGGGATGTGGGCGCAAAATCGGCAGAACTGCTGTTGGAGCGCATCAGCGGCAAGCGGCCCGCCGGGGCCAGGGCTGTGAATGTGGAGATCCCCTCCCACTTCATAGTGAGGGAGTCCACACCGGCTCAGAATTTCTAGGCCGGCCTTTTTGAAGGACTGAGGCTGTGCCTGAGTTTTGTGGATACTGTTTGTTAAACGGTACACGAAAACGGTTTACAACAGATCTTCGACGACCCGGCCCCCTGCGCTGCCCACCTACCATAACAAATATGTATTACCGGCGATGCCCTGAGGACTCGCCTGTATATAAAAAACCTTTCAGGAGGAAAAGTAATGAAGAACGCAAAGACTCTGATAGCAATGCTCCTTGCTCTGGTCATGGTCCTGGCTCTGTGCGCCTGCGGCCAGACTGCAGCCCCTGTTGAGGACAACTCCGCCGCCGAGGCTCCCGCTGCCGACACCGCCACTGATGACGCTGCCGCTGCCACCGACGGTGAGAAGGTTGGCCAGACCGTCCTCAAGTGCGCATTCAACCAGACCATCACCAACCCCGAAGCAGTTACCCTGCAGAAGCTCAGCGATGATCTGTACGATGCCACCGAGGGCCGTTACTCCATCGAAGTTTACCCCGACGCTCAGCTGGGCGACCAGGCCCAGACTCTGGAGCAGCTGACCATGGGCGCCCTGGACATGACCCTGGTTGCCAACTCCATCATTGAGACCTACGTTTCCGACTTCGCCATCCTGGGCACCCCCTATGTCTATGACAGCATAGAGCACCAGGAGAAGGTCTTCGTCTCCGGCAAGCTGGACGAGCTCTTCGCCACCACCGAGGCCTACGGCTTCACCGTTCTCTCCGCCTACTCCCTGGGCGCCCGTAACCTCTACACCGCCAAGGCTCCCGTAACCACTCCCGAGGAGCTCTCCGGCATGAAGATCCGCGTCATGGGTTCCCAGACCTGCCTTGACATGATGGAGGCCATGGGCGGTGTTGGTGTTGACATGCCTCAGGGCGATGTCTACTCCGCCATCCAGACCGGTACTCTCGACGGCGCCGAGAACAACATCATCACCTACGTTGACCTGGTTCAGTATGAGGTTGCTCCCTACTACAACTACACCGGCCACCTGATGATCCCCGATGAGCTGTGCATCTCCAACGATGTCCTCGCCTCCATGTCCGAGGAGGACCAGGCCGCCCTCAAGCAGTGCGCTGCCGACTCCATCCCCTACATGTTCGACCTGTGCGAGGAGCTGCGCGCCGACTATGAGGCCAAGGCCACCGAGATGGGCGTCACCTTCTCCGAGGCTGACGTAGCCGCCTTCCAGGCTAACTGCCAGGATCTGATCCAGGAGGTTGCCGGCCGCAACGAGATGACCCAGTCCGTTTACGATGCAATCCTGTCCGAGCGCTAATTAAAAACTTCTGAGCACCATAACGGCCCACAGCATGCTGTGGGCCGTTTCTTGAAGCAGCAATCTACAGCTAAAGAAAAAGGGAGGCCGCTCCGTGAAGGCATTAGATAAGATCAAATTCGTCCTCGACAAGATTCTCGAGGTAGTTTCCACGATTACCCTGGCAGTGATGACCGTCATCGTGGTTTGGCAGGTCGTCGCCCGCTACATATTCAACTCCCCCAGCTCCATCACCGGCACTCTGTCCCAGTACCTTTTCGTTTGGATGATAATGTTTGGCAGTGCTTATGTCTTTGGCAGCAAAGAGCACCTGACCATTGATATAATTAAAGATAAGTTCAAACCCAAAACCAACATGGTCGTTGAGATCATCACCAATATCTGTCTGTTCATCTTTGTGCTGGCCGTGTGCGTCATCGGCGGCTGGCTCTACACCAGCAAGCAGGCCGTGCAGATCGACCCCGCTCTGCTGATCTCCAAGTCCGTCATGTACTTCTCCGTACCCTTCACCGGCGTTATCACCATGTACTACGCCGTTTACAACAGTGTCCTGGCCGTTAAAAACTACCACGAGGGCAAGCGCACCTTTGGCGACGAGCTCTCCGGCACCGCATGATGGGAGGTAAAGATACATGACAGTTACAGCTCTTGCGGGCATCGTAATGATCGCCCTTATATTCATCACCCTCGCAGTTGGTTTCCCCATCGGTCTGAGCATCGGCCTGGGCTCTGCCGTTGGCATGGTCATCATCATGCCTCAGATGAGCTCTATGATGGTCTCTGCCCAGAAAATGTTCCAGAGCGTCAACTCTTTCTCCCTGCTGGCAATACCTTTCTTCGTGCTGGCAGGCAACCTGATGAACTTCGGCGGAATAGCCCGCCGTCTGGTTGGCTGCGCCCAGCTGGTGGCCCACCGTCTCCCCGGCTCCCTGGCCCAGACCAACATCGTGGCCAACATGCTCTTCGGCGCCATGTCCGGCTCCGGCGTTGCCGCAGCCGTGGCTATGGGTGGCATCCTCGGACCCCTTGAGAAGGAAGAGGGCTACTCCGACGAGTACATTGCCGTCTGCAATATCGCCTCCGGTCCGACTGGCATGATGATCCCCCCCAGCAATATAATGATAGTCTACTCCACCGTGGCTGGCTCCGTTTCTATCGCCGCCCTGTTTATGGCAGGCTATATCCCCGGCATACTCTGGGGCCTGGGCTGCATGGTGGTGGCTGGTGTCATGGCCAAGCGCCGCGGCTATATCTCCAAGGGTCACTACACCTTCAAGTTTGTCATGAAGACCCTGTGGGAAGGCATCCCCAGCCTGCTGATGATCGTCATCGTCATCGGTGGTATCCTGGGCGGTATCTTCACTGCCACCGAGGGTTCTGCCATTGCTGTGGCCTACGCCCTTATCCTCAGCTTTGTCTACCGCAACATCACTGTCCGTGACCTGCCCCGCATAATCTTCGAGAGCGTAAAGACCACTGCCGTTATCGAGTACCTGGTCTGCGTGTCCGGTATCATGGGCTACATCATGACCTACACCAAGATCCCCGCACTGGTGGCCAATGCTATCCTGGGCATCACCGACAGCGCCGTCATCATTCTGCTTATTATGAACATCATCCTGCTCATCGTGGGCTGCTTCATGGACCCCACTCCCGCAGTGCTGATTTTCACTCCCATCTTCCTGCCTATCGTCCAGACCTGGGGCATGCACCCCGTGCACTTCGGTCTCATGATGGTCATGAACCTCTGCGTCGGCACCCTGACCCCCCCAGTGGGAGCCATCCTCTTTGCCGGCTGCCGTACTCACGGCGTGAAGATAGAGCAGATCATCAAGATGCTGCTGCCCTTCTTCGCAGTTATCTTCGTGACCCTGCTGCTCATCACCTATGTGCCCGCTCTGAGCATGTTCATCCCCGAAGCTCTGGGCCTCGTCTGATCTGTGATCTGAAAGGTAATTTGCTATGGATATTCGTTATTCCACCGGTCCCAACGACGTAAAAAGATATACCACCGAGGAACTGCGCAAGGAGTTTCTCATCCAGAACCTGTACCAGCCGGATACTGTCCAGGCCGTGTACTCCCATGTGGACCGCATGGTGGTATTGGGCATCATGCCCGTGGAGAAGAGCTTGCCCATCGACCAGGGCATAGACGTCTGGAAGAACTTCGGAACCAACTTCTTCCTGGAGCGCCGGGAGGCCGGTGTATTCAACCTGGGCGGCGCAGGCTGGATAGAGGCTGACGGAGTCCGTTACGAGATGGGTTTTGAGGACTGCCTCTACATCTCCCGCAGCACCAGAAATGTGGTCTTCGGCAGCAACGACAAAGCCGAACCCGCCCGTTTCTACCTTGTGAGCGCCCCCGCCCACAAGGACTGCAAGACCACCTTCATCTCCATCAAGGACGCCAACAAGCGCCCCCTGGGCAGCATGGAGACCGCCAACAAGCGGGTTATCAACCAGTTTATACACCCCGATGTGCTGGAGACCTGCCAGCTGTCCATGGGCCTGACCCAGCTGGAGCCCGGCAGCGTATGGAACTCTGTGCCCCCCCACACCCACGAGCGCCGCATGGAGATCTACACCTACTTCAACCTGCCCGAAGGCGGCATAGTCATGCACCTGATGGGCCAGCCCCAGGAGACCCGCCACATTGTGATGCAGAACTACGAAGCGGTCATATCCCCCTCCTGGTCCCTGCACGCCGGCTGCGGCTCCTCCAACTACACCTTTATCTGGGCAATGGGCGGCGAGAACCAGGCCTTTGACGACATGGACAACTTTGCCATCAACGAGCTGAGATAATATGAAAAAACACAGTCCCGATAAGAAACTATCGGGACTGTGTGACCAAAAGCCCGGAAATAGGCTTACAAGATGCCCTTTATCTTCAGCATGGGCGATGGGCGGAAGATATGCAGGAACTTCCTCAGCTCCTTGTCCTCCACCTTGCTGTAGTTCTCCTTTATGATGCAGTAATCCATCATAAACAGATAGAGGCAGACTTCAAAAGGTGTGGCCAGAAAGGCCGGCACATAGTCGGTCTCTATGAGGAAAAGGGAGAGCCTTGTATTCATGAAGACATTGAAACGGGAGTTGACCCACTTGTTGCCGTAAACTATCCTCAGCCGGGGCGGCAGCTCCGGCAGGGCGGCGGCAATGATGTTTTTACTGTCCTCTTTGAGGGCGCTCTCCGGCAGCTCCGGATCGTAATCACAGGGAGAATCATGGAAACTGAGGGTGCCGTTCCTGTTGTGCTTTAGCTTCTTTGGCTTGAACACTACACGTTTTTTCCGGGAAGAGTCCTGGCGGTACCAGTCGGCAATTTTCAGCTGATCAAAGTGGAATACTGCGTCTATGCCCGCGAAGCTCTGCTCAACTGTGAGCACAGAGGGGGCAGACAGGTCAAAGTATTCCTCCTCACTGTCCATGACGGATTTGAACAGGGCTTCCCACTGGCGCCGAAAATCCGGATAATAGCTCCTGTCCCTGATGGCAGTGTCCTGAAAGCTGTTCAGGATCTGTTTGTAGATTTCGGAATTTCCCATTGTACACCTCTGAATTTTAATGGAAATATTATATTTCATTTCCTTTTTTATGACAAGTAAAAAATAAATTACAGGAGGATAAAACCATGGATGTATTGAAGAGAATGGCCTGCTCCGGCATAGTCCCGGTGGTAGTGCTGGAGGACGCCAAGGATGCCGTCCCCACCGCAAAGGCTATGGTGGCAGGCGGTATCGACGTTATGGAGATCACCTTCCGTACTGCCGCCGCAGCCGATTCCATCAAGGCCGTGGCAGCCGAGGTTCCCGAGATGCTGGTGGGCGCCGGCACCGTGGTGAATTTGGAGCAGTGCAAGCTAGCCGTGGAGTGCGGCGCAAAGTTCATCGTCTCCCCCGGCTATGACGAAGAAGTGGTGTCCTGGTGCTGCGATAACGGTATCGCCGTCTGCCCCGGCTGTGTCACCCCCACCGAGATTATGATGGCCCTCAAGCATGGCCTGAAGGTCCTGAAGTTCTTCCCCGCCAACGTCTACGGCGGACTGGGCGCCATCAAGGCTCTGGCCGGCCCCTTCGGCGGCGTGAAGTTCATCCCCACCGGCGGAGTCAACCTCCAGAACCTGGGCGAGTTTATCTCCGATCCCCACATCCATGCCGTGGGTGGCAGCTGGGTCTGCCCCAAGGGCGACATTGCTGCCGGCAACTTTGAAAAGATCACCCAGCTGTGCAAAGAGTCCCGCAAGGCCCTGCTGGGCTTTGAAGTGGCCCATGTGGGCATCAACTGCGCAGATGCCGGTGTTTGCGACGCAGTGTGCCAGGAGTTTGCCGCAGCCTTCGACTTCCCCGTGAAGCAGGGCAATTCCTCCAACTTTGCCTCCCCCGGTGTTGAGGTCATGAAGACCATGTTCAAGGGCGCTAACGGCCACATTGCCATCCGCACCAACAAGATGGCCCCCGCCATGGCAGAAATGGAACGCCGCGGCCTGGAACTGGATATGGATTCCGTAAAAGACCCCAGCAATATCAAGGCTATCTACTTCAAGAAGGAAATGGGCGGCTTCGCCGTGCATCTGCTCCAGAAGTGAACATCCCTGTGTAAAATAAATTAAAAGGAGAAATCACCATGAAGTTTCTTACCTTTGGCGAGATAATGCTCAGACTCAAGTCCCCCGGCCTGGAGCGCTTCTTCCAGAGCCCCATACTGGAGGCTACCTTCGGCGGCGGCGAGGCCAATGTGGCCGTGTCCCTGGCAAACTATGGCCAGGACGTGTCCTACCTCACCGTGCTGCCCAAAAATGCCATCGCTGACGAGTGCGTGAAAGACCTGCGCAAGTTCGGTGTTGACACCAGCCGCATCGTCCGCTCCGACAAGGGCCGTCTGGGCATCTACTACCTGGAGACCGGCGCCAATGCCCGCCCCAGCAAGGTTGTCTACGACCGTGAGTATTCCGCAATAGCCATGGCCAAGCCCGGCGACATTGACTGGGACAAGGCCTTTGAGGGCGTGGACTGGTTCCACATCACCGGCATCACCCCCGCTATCTCCGAGAGCGCCATGGAGCTGAGCATCGAGTCCGTTAAGGAAGCCAAGAAGAGAGGCATCACCGTCTCCTGCGACCTGAACTACCGCAAGAACCTGTGGAAGTACGGCAAGAAGGCCGCCGAGGTCATGCGTGAGATCGCAAACTATGTGGACGTGGCCATCGCCAACGAGGAGGACGTGCAGAAGTCCCTGGAGATCACCACCGACGTGAACGTGGAGTCCGGCGAGCTGGACCGCGCCAAGTACAAGGCTCTGGGCGACAAGGTCCTGGCTGCCTACCCAAACATGAAGATGATCGCCATCACTCTCCGTGAGAGCAAGAGCGCCGACTGGAACGGCTGGGCTGCCTGCCTCAACGACAGAGAGAAGTTCTACGAGTCCAAGCGCTACGAGATCCGTGACATCGTGGACCGCGTGGGCGGCGGCGACAGCTTCGGCGGCGGTCTGCTCTACGGCCTGACTCACTACGAGGACAAGCAGCAGGCTCTGGAGTTTGCAGTTGCTGCCTCCTGCCTGAAGCACAGCATCCTGGGGGACTTCAACCGTGTCGACGTCTCTGAAGTTGAGAAGCTCATGGGCGGAGACGGCACCGGCCGTGTCCAGAGATAAGAAGATTTAAGGCCTGAGGGCGCACAAAGCGCCCTCAGAAAACAGACCCGCCGCAGATGCGGCAGAATGGAGATTTAATATTATGGATATGATGAAGCAGTTTTCCCTGGAGGGCAAGGTAGCTCTGGTCACCGGCGCAGCCTACGGTATAGGCTTTGCAATTGCTGAGGCTTTTGCAGCTGCCGGTGCAAAGATCGCTTTCAACTGCCGCGGCGAGCACCACATGGAGGCCGCTCTGGCTGCCTACAAGGAGAAGGGCATCGACGCCCACGGTTACTATGCCGACGTCACCAACGAGGAGGATGTCATCAAGCTGGTTGCCGACATCGAGAAGGACCTGGGCACTATTGACATCCTGGTGAACAACGCCGGTATCATCAAGCGCACCCCCATGCTGGAGATGGAGGCCAAGGATTTCCGTCAGGTTATTGACATCGACCTGGTAGCTCCCTATATCGTTGCCAAGCACGTAATCCCCGGCATGATCAAGAAGGGCCACGGCAAGATCATCAACATCTGCTCCATGATGAGCGAGCTGGGCCGCGAGACCGTCTCCGCCTATGCTGCCGCCAAGGGCGGACTGAAGATGCTCACCAAGAATATCTGCTCCGAGTACGGCGAGTACAACATCCAGTGCAACGGCATCGGGCCCGGCTACATTGCCACTCCTCAGACCGCTCCTCTCCGTGAGATCCAGCCCGACGGCAGCCGTCATCCCTTTGACCAGTTCATTGTGGCCAAGACTCCCGCTGCCCGCTGGGGCGAGGCCGAGGATCTGATGGGCCCCGCCGTGTTCCTGGCCTCCGACGCCTCCAACTTCGTCAACGGCCATGTGCTCTATGTTGACGGCGGTATCCTGGCCTACATCGGTAAGCAGCCCTAACGTCAGAAGGAACTCACCCCGCTCCGTTTCCGCATAAAGCCTAGGCTTTCTGCGAAAACTGCGCTAAGTTCGTTCCTTCTTCCTTTCCAACTTCGACCCGCTGCGCTGGGCTCGAAGTTGGTGGTACGGGGGATAGAAGAAACTTGCTACATTCCGTTTCCACGGTAAGCAAGGGCTTCCCGTGAAAACTGCACTCCGCTTCTTCCTTCTTCCTTTCCAACCGCGACCCACTGACGTTGGGCTCACGGCTGGGGATACGAGGGAGGGAAGAACAGCACCTTGCAATCTGAAGATCAAAGTATTGAGCCCGGCGGATTTCCGCCGGGCTCAGAAAAAAATTTATTCCAATTCAGGAGAAAATAAAATGAAAGCAGCAGTTCTGAAAAATTGGCTGGACCTGGAGCTTTGCGACATTCCCATGCCCGTGCCCGGCGAGAACGAGGCCCTCATCAAGGTTAGGCTGGCCGGTGTCTGCGGTTCCGATATAGTTGTCTACCGGGGCAAGCACATGACCGCCACCGTGCCCACCGTACTCAGCCATGAGATACTTGGCACCGTAGAGTCCCTGCCTGTGGGCTATACCGGCCCCTTCCAGGTGGGTCAGCGTGTGCTTATGAACCCAATCATCTCCTGCGGCCACTGCTCCGCCTGCAAGCGGGGCCTGGGCCATGTCTGCGAGAACCTGAAGCTGCTGGGCATCCATGTGGACGGCGGCTTTGCCGAGTACACCAAGGTGGGCGTTGAGAAGCTGGTGGCCGTGCCCGACGATATGCCGGATGATGTGGCCATCCTCTCTGAGCCCTTTGCCGTGGGTTACCACGTGATGATGACCAGCAAGATCCAGAAGGGCGACACCGTGTTCATCTCCGGCGGCGCCGCCGTTGGTCTGTACATCGCCATCTTTGCCCGGGCCTGGGGCGCCAGCCGGGTCATAGTCTCTGAGATAAACGAGCCCCGCCGTCAGTTTGTGGAATCCATGGGCATTGAGACCATCAATCCCGCCCAGACCGACGCCATGGATCTGATGCGTGAGGTCACCGGCGGCGGTGGCTTCGACGTGGTGTTCGACACCTCCGGAGCTCCCGGCCCCACTCTAATGATGCCCGACCTTTGCCGCTGCGGCGGCAAGATGATGAGCCTGAACCTCTCCGGCGACGAGTACAAGTTCGTCATCGGCAAGGTCAGCTTCAAGGAGCAGACCCTCATCGGCAACCGCCTGTACACTCAGGGGGAGTTCGAGCTGGGCACCAAGTTCGTGGCCGACCACTGGCGTGAGCTGGGCCTGGATCGCATGGTCACTGACCGTCTGCCCCTCAGCGATATTGAGAAGGCTCTCCAGATGATGCTCAACGGCGAGAATATTTGCAAGATAGTCATCAACTGCCAGGAGTAAAAGAGAATAAAACATAACAAAAATCCGTGGGTTCACGCCCACGGATTTTTGTTTTGAGTTTTACGGAAAGAGCTAGACGTTCACTCTATTCAAACATGGTGAAATCTATATCGTCGGCCACCATCTGCAAATATCCTGCGTCGGCACCGCCGGGGGCATAGGCGATAACATAGGCACTGTCAGTCTCATAGATAATGCTGCAATAGGAGAGGACGGGATAGTTATCGGAGCCGCTGGGGACAATGTACACCTGCTCACCGCAGGCGCTTTCGTAAGCCCAGCCCTCCAGCTCCGGGTTCACCACCGGCTGGATAAGAGGATAGAAGGCGCCCTTGGGAATATAGTGTATCCCATAGCCGGCACGGAAGGCCGAAACATCGCAAAAGGCGGCGCCGTTGTCGTAGGCGATCACCCGGAAGATGCTGCCCTCAGTGCAGAATTTTCCGGCGCCGAAAAGCTCATACATCTCCTCGTCCGTACAGCTCTTCCGCTCCCTTTCACTGAGCGCTACTCCGCCGCCGTAGCTCATATCACCGTCGGGGATGATTTCATTTCCAATAACAGAGGTGTTGTTTAGGGGATATACCAAATCGGGGTACCGCTCCATGACCTGATCCCTAATGGATAAGATAGTCTCGTCAGCCACGGCGAAGCTGTTTTTATAACTGAATAACATGGTGCCCTTCACATAGCTGCTGTTCTCCGGCAGGGTTCCCGCATACTCGCAGACTAAAGTATAAAACTCGGAGGACGCCTTGTACTCGTCGGTGGCCAGCCAGTCGGCCATGGTCATCAGCCCCTCCTTGGGCTTGGCCTGGACAGCCTCCACCTTGATTACGCTGTCCAGATCCAGATCATCACCGCCCTTGGCGGCGGTATCAAAGTCGAACTGGTCCGCCAGCAGCTCTGCCTGCTCCTTTGACCCGGCGGAAGCAAATACGGTAAAGATATAGTCCCCCTTCTCACAGAAGATGAACAGCCCGCAATCCCCGGTGACCTGGCTGGGCACGGTGTTCCGGGCCAGGTTCAGCTCGTCCCCGGAGACGTTTATATACTGCCATTCCTCATAATCACCGCTGTCATACACCGTGGCCAGACTGGGGTCCAGCACTCCCTTCCGACCCCGGATAAAGCTGAGCACCTGCTCCTGCTCCCCGGCAGTGACATAGCCCTCAAATTTATAGGAGCCGTCTTCATAGAGATACATGGGACTGAGGCTGTTGTCCGAGAGCACGAAGGGTTCACAGCCGCTGACCTTGTAGAACTTGGCGTCAGTGGGCGGCGCATACATCTGGCTGTGGAGCTTCACATTATACTTTTCACTGATCTCCAGGAGCTTGTCCAGCATGGCTTGGTCGTAAGCCCCGTATATCATGTAGTAGCTCTCCATCAGCTCGTCCCCGCCCAGCCAACTAAGGTCGGTGTCGTTGGAAAAGCTGTGCTGGGAAACATACTCATTCCGGAAAGCCACCCATTCCCCATGGGCCAGGGCCTCCGGGCTGCCGGCAATGCCGTTCATGCTGATGTATCCCTCCACAGGCGTCTCCTCGCCTATGATGAGAGAAACGCTGGTGGGCTCCGCCGGCTTTGTTATGCGCTGGGCCAGGCCGAACCAGCCGGCGGCGTAGGCAACGGCGCAGAGAGCGGCAAAGAGGGACACTATCACCGCCGCAATGAGAAGGGTGCGCCCCGCTTTCCGGTGCATGGAGGAGCGGCGGTCTCTCAGAGCCGGGGCGGCCTCCAGAATGTATCTTTCGTCGATATGCTCCAGCATATCCATAATTCGCTGCTGTTTCACAGGGAGATCCCCTCCTTTTCCAAAAGCAGTCTCAGCTTGTCCCTGGAGCGCAGCAGGGACATCTTCACATTGCTCTCGCTTATATCAAGGTCGGCGGCTATCTCCTTCACAGGGCTTAGATACCAGTAGCGGCGTACAAAGATCTTCCGCTGACCCACCGGCAGGGTGGAGAGAAAATGGTTCAGCAGCTCTGCCAGGCTCAGGTCGTCCACCAGCCTGTCGGAGCCGTCCCGTGCGGGGACGCAGTCCTCCAGCTCATCCAGAGCCAGGGGCACCTGGCCGAAGTTCCGCTTGGCGGCGGAGAGACGGCTGAATCTGTTCAGGGCGATGTTCCGGGTGATGCGGCCTATGTAGCTTTTCAGAACCTGGGGGCGCTTGGTGGGTATGCTGTTCCAGACGCCCAGGTAGGCGTCGTTGACGCACTCCTCGCTGTCCTCCCGGTCAAGGAGGATGTTCCGGGCTATATATCGGCAGTAGGCGCCGTACTTGCTCTCCGTCTCCGCAATGGCGGACTCCGAGCGCTGCCAGTACAGCTCCACTATCTCTCTGTCTTCCATGGGCTTCCCTCCATCCTTCAGTTGTTAAAGGCCTTTCACCTATATACTCAGGAAAAGGCTCCCTCGGGTCACAGCATTTTCAAATTTTTTCAATTTTATTTTACTTTACGCAGACTGCTGAGGTAAAGGACAATTTAGACCGGGGGAAAAGGAAAATCTTTACAAGATTTTAATGCGGCCTTGACAGAATTGTCGAAACGGGCATATACTTTTTATGTATGTAAGGAGGGGTTACATTGTCTATCCTGCATAAGGCCAGGCATGACACGGATATGACCCAGGGCAGTATATCCCGGCTGCTCTTTGCCTTTGCCGTGCCGTTGATGCTGGGAAATCTCTTCCAACAGCTGTATAACACAGTAGACTCGCTGATAGTGGGCAACTTTGTCAGCAAGCAGGCTCTGGCGGCGGTGGGCTGCACAGGTCCCATTATAAACACCCTCATTGGCCTGTTCAGTGGTCTTGCAACCGGAGCTTCCGTAGTCATCTCCCAGTATTACGGAGCCAGGGACAATGAGAAACTGGGGGAAGCCGTACATACCACGGTGATGATAACCCTTGTCACCTGCGTTGTACTTACGATTGTGGGTGTCTGGGCCACGCCCCTCATGCTGGAACTGATGGATACTCCGGCGGATGTTATTGGGGAAGCAGAGCTGTATCTGCGTATATACTTCGGCGGCGTAGCGGGGCTGCTGCTGTATAATATCGGCTCCGGCATATTGAGGGCCGTGGGGGACTCCACAAGGCCCCTGTACTTTCTCATATTCTCCGCCGTTATGAACACGGTTCTGGACCTGTTCTTCGTGGCGGTTTTGAAGCAGGGCATAGCCGGCGCCGCCATTGCCACCATAATTTCCCAATTCGTGTCTGCAATACTGGTTATGCTGCTGCTGATGCGCTCCAAGGAGCCTTACCGTCTGGTCGTATCCCAGCTGAGGATGCACAAGGGTATGCTCCGGCGCATCTGCAATATAGGCATACCCTCCTCTTTGCAGATGGGCATAACCGCTTTTTCCAATATCTTTGTCATGGGTTACATCAACCACTTTGAGAGCTCCTGCATGGCGGGCTGGACAGCCTATAACAAGCTGGACGCCCTGGCTATGCTGCCCATGCAGAGCCTATCCCTGGCCCTGACCACCTTCGTTGGCCAGAATCTGGGAGCCGGGGAACTGAAGCGAGCCAAAGCCGGTCCCAGATACGGGCTGATAATGGGATTTACAGTCATGATTATTATTCTGGTTCCAATGATGATATTTGCCCCTCAGCTCACTGCCCTCTTCAACGACGACAAAGAGGTCATAGAATTCGGCACTCTGTTTGTACGCCTGTGCTCACCCTTCTATGTGGCCTTCGTAATAAACCAGGTCTATTCCGGAGCCCTCCGGGGCGCTGGCGACGCCAAAAACACCATGTTCATCATGCTCTTCTCCTTCGTGGTGTTCCGGCAGATATACCTGTTTATCGTCTCCCGCCTGGGGGCCACCGCCGGGGTCATTGCCTTGGGCTACCCCATGGGCTGGATGATGTGCAGCGCGCTGCTGCTCATCTATTACTACCACGGCCGCTGGGCCAGGAAGCTGAATCTGCTTACGGACTGAGAGAAAAAACGATAGAGTTTCTAAGGACAGAGAATGGGGACGCAGAAAATCCCAGGCGGTTTATCCGCCTGGGATTTGACTATGTCCGGACGGCCGTATCCCTCATTCTTCCACAGGGAAGAACAGGTCGGCCACCGCCTGGGTGTTGTCCTCGCCATAGGAGATTATTGTGGTGGTAATGGAATAGGCGCCCTTAAAGGGATCGGAGAATTGCAGCGTATAAGTGGTAATACCCTGTGAGTCGGTAACGGTTTTTACAGCATAGTGCTCCTCCCCCAGGAAGTTTACCTGCACTTTTTCCATGCTTATCACCGTAGCTCCCATGGATTCGTATAGGGATACAAGATAGTCAGACTGGGACAGGACTGTGTCGATGACGGCTTCCTCGTCCATAGTGAGGTAGGAAAGCCTCTCTGCCAGCTCCATTTTGGTGTACATCACATTGACGGTGGACATCATTTCGCTGTTCTCTGCGTACATATCTGTGATGCTGGTCAGACCTTCCGTATCAAAATAGTCCTCCAGATCGGCCTCTTCCATCAAATCCAACGAGACATCGGTGATATTCTGCAGCTGCTGGGCGTCGGCAAAGACCCAGCTGCCGTCCAAGGTGCAGCCGAAGCCGGCATAGTTGTTGGTATAAGTGCTGCCGGAGAACTGCCCGATGTCCAGCACTCCCTCACCTTCTGCTGTGCTGTCATCCTCAGCCGGCGTCTCCGTAGCCGGGGCGGGTTCCGGACTGGGCTCACTGCTGGGCTCGACTGTCGGGGCCTCTGTTGCAGCGGGTTCAATGATACTTTCCTCCGGCTCTTTAGCTCCGCAGCCGCTTAAGAGCAGGCTTGTCAGCAGCAAAACACTTAAGAGTACGCATATTTTTTTGTTCATTCTATCAGACCTTTCCATTCAAATTATTAAAACTAAGGATTGCTTTTAATATAACACAACCTGCATGAAGCTGTAATAAAGCTGAAAAACTTAAGAAAAGTTAAGAAAATGCCCAGGGCATGGCTTATACCATTCCCTGGGCGTTATCATCTTTGCTTATTTTTCGGCTTCTTCTTTCAGATTTTCCAGCCACTCATAGGGGACGTGGAGATTTTCCTCTATGCCCCTGCCCAAAACTATTTTGGGTTTGTTGCTGCCGTGGTAATCGCTGCCGCCGGTCTTTATCAGTCCGTATTCTTCCGCCAGCTTTTCCAGGTATTCGCTCTGCTCCGGGCCGTAGCCGCTGTAGCGGCACTCCATGCCCCGCAGCCCCTGGGCTATGCAGTGCTCTATCAGCTCCCGGAGCCCGGCGTCATCCAGCTGATACTGGAAGGGATGGGCCAGCACCGGCACGCCTCCGGAGAGGCGGATTATATCGATGGCCTGCTCTATGGGCAAAATGGTGCGGCCCACATAGTAGCGCTGCCCTTTTTCCACATAGCGGTCAAAGGCATCCTTGACATTCTTTGCCAGGCCCAGCTCCACCAGCAAGTCGGCAAAGTGGGGCCGGCCTATTACCTCGCCGAAGCGCTGTTTCATGTCTTCATAATTTACCGGTAGCCCGTCGGCGGCCATAAGGCGGCACATTTCCCGGTTACGCTTGTCCCTGTCCTCCACCACCCAGTTGAGCACAGGCTCCAGGTGTGGGGAGTGGGGGTCTATGTAATAGCCCAGGATATGGACTGCCCGGTGGAATTTTGTACTTATCTCAATGCCGGGAACTGTCTGTATCCCCAGTTCCTCCCCGGCTTCCTTCAGCTCCGGATAACCCAGCACCGTATCGTGGTCGGTGACAGCCACGGCGGAGAGCCCCTGACGGAGAGCCAGCTCTGCCAATTCCCGGGGAGAGGCGGTGCCGTCGGAGGCGGTGCTGTGGACGTGCAGGTCTATAAGTTTCATAAAATGCTGTCACAGAGGCGCTGTACCTGGCGGTATATCTCCTCCGGCTTTTCTCCTATAAAGAATTTGCCGCTTTCATAGAGTATGCGGCCGTTTATCATAGTCAGGCGCACATTCTCCTTGGAACCGGCGTAGACCAGGTTCTTGGGGATATTCAGCACCGGCTGCATGTTGGGCCGCTGCAGGTCGATGACGCAGAGATCCGCCTTTTTACCAACGGCTATATCGTCGCAGTCATCAAGGCCCATGGCTCTGGCTCCGCCCACGCAGGCCATGGTGAGTATGTCCTCCGCCTTGCCGGCGGCGGCATCCCAAAGGCTGAGCTTCTGCATGCAGCTGGCCAGGTACATCTCCCGGAACATGTCCAGAGCATTATTGCTGGCGGCCCCGTCGGTGCCTATGGCCATGGGCACTCCTGCATCCAGGAGCTTGTCCACCGGGGCAATTCCGCTGGCCAGCTTCACGTTGGAGGCAGGGTTTGTGACTGCATATATTCCTTTGCGGGCAAAGAGCTCTATATCCTCGCCGCTCATCCACACGCAGTGGAAACCACCGCCGCCGTAGCGGAACAGGCCCATCCTGTCCAGCAGCTGGGGCGGGGTCAGACCATAACGTTCCAGGCAGCCTTCCACCTCGGCCTTTGTTTCACAGCAGTGCATATAGCAGGGGGCTTGATACTTCTCTGCCAGGGAGGCCATGTATTCCATGCGCTCCACGCCGGTGGTGTACTCTGCATGAATCCCCAGCTTATAGCTCACCAGTTCATTATAGCTGTTGAAGCGCAGATATTCCCTCTCGATGTTGGTGGGGTCGGCGTCGAAATCATTCATTGCCGAGCAGATGACGGTGCGGAAGCCGCAGTCCACATTGGCCTTTGCGTAAGCTTCGTTGTGGTAGTACATGTCAAAACTGGCAGTAATACCGGAGGAGAGGTACTCCATGATACCCAGGCGGGTAAACTGGTATACGGCTTCCGGGGTCAGCTTGGCTTCATGGGGAAAGACCTTGTTGTAAAGCCAGTCCTGCAGGGGCAGGTCGTCGGCATAGGAGCGGAGAAAGACCATGGCGGTGTGGGTGTGGGCGTCCTTGAAGCCGGGCATCAGCAGGTCGCCCTTCAGATCTATCTGCCGCTGAAAGGTGGGCATATCCTCCTTTGCAGGGCCCACGTAGACTATAGAGCTTCCGTCTACCCAGACCTCATTGTCGCTGACTTTAATTCCTCCTGCAAAGCTAAGGGTCTTTCCGTTGTAAAATCTTATCATAGGTATCCTCCCAAAGGATTCAAAGCTTGGCGCACATCTCGTCGTGGGCCAAACGCTCAAAGCTGTCGTCCAGGGGCAGAAGCTCGGCGGAGCCATATTTCCGTTCCAAAGCAGTCTTTAAAATTAAATCGCAGAGTTCCGGATTCTTGGGCAGCAGAGGGCCGTGGCTGTATGTGCCGAAAACGTTTTTGTAGTGGGCACCCTCGGTGCCGTCCTCTCCGTTGTTGCCAAAACCGGAGAGCACCTTACCCAGAGGCTCCAGGCTGCTGCCCAGCCAGGTCTTGCCGCTGTGGTTTTCAAAGCCCACCACCACACTTCCGCCGGCAGAGGGAGAGCACTGAAATTTATAGTTGCCTATCATACGCTTTACCGAACCCTTGGTGTACAGGTCCAGGGCGCCGATAAAGTCGCAGCGTTTGCCGTCAAAAGTCTCATAGTAACTGCCAAGCATTTGATAGCCGCCGCAGATGGTGAGGAAGGTGACGCCATCCTCCACGGCGGCCTTTATCTCCCTGTCCTTGCCCCGGTGCAGGTCGGAGAGCAGCACCTGCTGCTCAAAATCCTGGCCGCCGCCGATGAATACCAGGTCGAAGCCTGCCAGGGAGCGGCTGTCTCCAATGGGCAGCTTTGTCACCGAGGCATCTATGCCCCTCCATCTGAGGCGCTTGGTCATGCATATAACGTTGCCCCGGTCGCCGTAGAGGTTAAGCACATCCGGGTACATGTGGCAAATTTTAAGTTCCATGGCCGCCCCTCCTTATTCCCAGAATTCACTGCCGCCGCAGTGGCTTATCACCACTTCACGCAGCTCCAGCATGGCGGTGTAGGTGGGCATGATGAATACCGGCTTTTCCTGCTGCTCTATCCATGCCACCAGTTTTTCGTAGTCCCGCTCCGTCTCAATATACTCGGGGGCAATGCCGGCATACTTTATGCGCAGGGCCATGTCGGAGGCCCGGTCGCCGGAAACCACTATCTTTTCCAGGCAGCCGGAGAGCTTTGTCAGCCCCTCAAAGTCCGCATCCCATATCCAGGATATATCCGTGCCGTCGGCGCTGCGGTCGTTGAGGCAGACAACAAGCATAAATTTCTCCCGGACGTTTTCCAGAAATTCAATCACCTGGTTGCAGCCGGCCGGATTTTTCACCAGCATCATCCTGGCACCGCCCTTGCCCAACTGGAATCGCTCCATGCGTCCAAAGCCGCATTGGAAATCTCCCAGGGCCGAGATGGCGGCCTGGACTCCCAGCCCCATCTCGGCGACGGCGGCCACCGCGCCTATGGCATTATAAATGTTGTACATGGCAGGAAGGTTCACGGTGACCATGTGCTTTTCGCCCCGGATATCCATGATGAGGCTGCTGCTGTCGGCCCCCTGAGAGAGTATCTCCGTCACGGCGTAGTCGGCCTTATGGCGGATGTAGCCGCAGCGGGGACAGCGGAAGCCCCCCAGGTGGCCGTAGCTTATATAGTCGTATTCATATTCCGCCTTGCAGCGGATGCAGTGGGTGGCATCGGATATCTCCGGCTTTGCCCGGGAGGAGACGGCGCCCCTTTCTATGCCGAAGTAGACCACGGGATTGGGCAGATCCAGGGCCAGGGAGGAGGTGAGGGAGCAGTCCGCATTGAGGCAGAGCCTGGCCTGGGGGATGGGCTCCAGGGCGGCGCGGATATTCTCCAGGGTATGGGTGACCTCTCCGTAGCGGTCCAGCTGGTCACGGAACAGGTTGGTAACTACCACCACCTGGGGCCTTAGCTGGGGGAAGACCCGTCGGGCCGCCGCCTCGTCGCACTCGATGACGGCGTATTCCTTGCGGCACCTGCCGCCGAGAGTGCTGTTCATCACAAACTCCGTGGTGATGCCGCTTATGAGATTTGCTCCGGAGCGATTGGCAAAGTAGCTCTTGCCCTGTTCCAGGAAGGCCTGCTCCACCATACGGGAGCTGGTGGTCTTGCCGTTGGTGCCGGTAATGGCCACAGTCTTGACCCCTTGGGAGACTATGGAGAGAAGTTCCGGGCAGAACTTCAGGGCAATACGCCCGGGCATGGCAGTGCCGCCCCGGTGCACCAGGCGGGAGAAGGAGCGGAGCAGTTTGCAGATGATTATTGCAATTATGGCTTTCAGCTTCATGATTTTTACTCCGTAAGCAGGGATGGATGGTTTGGCTCAAAGATCCTGTATGGAACAGATTATGCCGCCGTTATCAAAAATTTCCACCAGGGCCCAGGTGAGCTTATAGCCTTTCCCGGCGGTACCGGGGTTGAGAACGGTGACTCCCCCAACCTCCTGATAGAGGGTGCGGTGGGTATGGCCGAACATAGCCAATTTGCATCCCTGCTCCTGGGCGGCATAGACCAGGGAGTCAACTCTGTCGTAATCCACGTTGTACAGGTGGCCGTGGGTGATGAAGGCCTTTACCGGCCCCAGCTGCACCGTGTCGGAGACGGGGGAAACAGGGGCAAGGTCACAGTTGCCGCATACACTGTACATGGGGATATCAGGAAACTGCTGGGCAATGGCCCGGGCATCCCGCTCATGATCTCCCAGGTGGATGATGGCATCCGGCCTGCAGCGGCGCACTGCCTCCAGGCAAAGGGCGATGTTGGTGTGGGTATCGGAAAAAACGGCAGCTTTCATGGCATGGTTCCTTTCGTAATCATTGGTAAGGCTATTGAATATAATAGAACGAACGGGAGTGAGTTTCAATGCAAAATTTTGAAGAATTGGGTCGGGAGCTGGAACGCCGGGGCAAGACGGAGAAATTGAAAGCCCTGGCAGACAGCAGCGATGTGCAGAAGCTGGGGAAAATGCTGGACCCGGGGGCGGTGGAACGTGCTGCCAGAAGCGGCGACAGCCAGGCAATAAAGGACCTTCTCAGCTCGGTGCTCAACACCAAGGAGGGGCAGCGGCTGGCCCAAAGTGTGCAGCAGCTGATGAAAGACTGAAAACACAGGGGGTGAGCCTGCCGTGAGTGAGCTGGAGGACAAAATAAATTCTCTGCTCAGCGATCCCGAGCAGATGGAGAAAATAACACAAATGGCCAGATCCCTCATGGGCGGCGCCCCTCAGACCGAGACAGAGAGAAGGGAAGAGGACGACATGCCGGGCGGCCTGGGAATAGACGCGGCATCACTGCAGCGGCTGGGACGCATGCTCAGCCGGGGCGCCGGGCAAAAGCCCCAGGAGCGGGCACTGCTGGAGGCAATGAAACCCTATCTCTCGGAAAAGCGCCGCAGCAAGATGGATAAGGCCATAAAGCTGGCACGCCTTGCAAAAATAGCCCAGCTGGCCATGGGAGAGATGGGAGGAGATGGCGGTGATTAATCGCTATCAGGGCAACAGCGGCAAGGTGAGCCGCTACATGGAACCCGGGGAACAAAACCGGGGACAGGGCATGCCCTACCACCGGGGCACACCTCCGGGGACGAAAGCCCCGGCCAGGGGAAAGGAACCCAAGGGTATCCTTGGCAGCCTGGAGGGCCTGGGAAAGATGCTGCCGGAACGGATAGGCGAGCTGGAGACAGAGGATATAATCCTGCTGCTCATCCTCTACCTCATGTACCGGGAGAGCGGCGACAGCGAGCTTTTGATAATCATGGGCGCAATGTTTTTGCTATGAGCTTTTGAAGGAAATTTATAAAAGCTGCCTCCCCCGCCTGATTATGTTGGGGGAGGCAGACGCTTTATTCCTCAGGAGTTTCCTTGGACTGAAGGGCAGCGCTCTTTTTTCCCTTGAGCCGTGGGTTGCGGTGGAAAACAAAGAGCCATATGGAGAAGGTAATGGCAGCAATGGCCGCAAGACATATGATGCGCAGCAGCGCCGTTTCGGCGGCAAGTATCACGGCAAAAAGCCCCATGACTGCAGAGATGGAGTATAATACCGCCACGGCCTGGCGCTGGCTCAGCCCCATGGCCAAGAGCCGGTGATGGAAGTGGCCCTTGTCGGCGTGGAAGGGACTTTGACCGTGGGAGATGCGCCGGCAGAAGGCAAAGGCGGTGTCGGTGAGGGGCAGGGCCAGGGACAGCATAGGCACAAAGAAGGTGAACACCGCATGGAACTTGAAAAGACCCATGATGGAGGCGGTGGCCAGGACGAAGCCCAACAGTTGGGAACCCACGTCCCCCATGAAAATTTTGGCGGGGTTCATGTTGTAGGGCATGAAGCCCAGGCAGGCCCCGGTGAGAGCTACCAGAATGACGGAGACCACCGGCTCTGCCACCAACAGAGAGACTATGAGCATGGAGGTGGAACTGATAGCGGCCACGCCTACGGCCAGACCGTCCAGCCCGTCTATAAGGTTCATGGCATTGGTGCAGCCCACAATCCAGATTATGGTAAGGGGCACGGACAAATGGCCGATGTAGATGGTGGTTTCCTCGGCAAAGACGTTGGGGTTGGATATAACGTCAAACACAAGGCCCGAACGGATGGCCACGATGGCGGCCAGCAGCTGGGCGGCCAGCTTGGCCCATGGATTAAGGTTCACTATGTCATCCACGGCACCCATCATAGCGATGATCACCGCACCCACCAGAAGGCCCATGACCTGGGTGGACATGTTTACAAAGAGCAGCAGGCTTATCACAAAGCCCAGGAAAATGGCAATGCCGCCCATGCGGGGAATGGGATGGTCATGCACCCGCCGTCCATCCTTGGGCACATCTATGGCGCCAACTTTGGCGGCGAAGTCCTTCACCGGCGGGGTCATGAGAAAAGAGATAACCAGCGCCACTATGAAGGCAAGCAGCATTTTCAGCCAATCGTTGATATCTGGGATCATCAAATCTTCTCCTGTACTTTAAGGCTTAATTTAAAAAACTGGAGCAGAGAGCAATTTCATATCAGAATGGCTTTTCCACAAAACCGACCCGCTTATAGACTTTACGCAGAGTCTTGCGGGCAACATAGCCTGCCTTTTGGGCACCCTGGGTGTAAACCTGCTGGAGGTAGGCCTTGTCTGCCATGATGCGCTGGGCCTCCTCCCGCACGGGGCGCAGGGCCTCTATTACAGCCTCACCCACGGCGGGCTTGAAGGCACCGTAGCCCTTGCCCTGAAATTCCGCTTCTATCTCCTCAAAGCTCTTGCCGGTGACTGAGGAGTAAATGCTCATGAGGTTTGCCACACCCGGCTTCTCGGCAGGGGCGTAGCGCACGCAGTTTTCCGTGTCGGAATCGGTGACGGCCCGCTTGAACTTCCGGGCGATCTCCTCGGGGCTGTCCAGCAGAAAGACGCAGCCGTGGGGATCGGACTTGCTCATCTTGGACGTGGGGTTTACAAGGCTCATGATGCGGGCGCCCACCTTGGGAATATAGGGCTCGGGTACCTTAAAAGTCTCCCCGTAAATATTGTTGAAGCGGGTGGCAATGTCCCTTGTAAGCTCACAGTGCTGCTTCTGATCCTCGCCCACGGGCACATAATCCGCCTGGTAAAGCAGGATGTCCGCCGCCATAAGGGAGGGATAGGTGAAGAGGCCTCCGTTTATATTGTCGGCGTTCTTGGCGCACTTGTCTTTGAACTGGGTCATGCGGCTGAGCTCGCCGAACATGGTGTAGCAGTTGAGTATCCAGCCCAGCTCTGCGTGCTCGTGGACATGGCTCTGTATAAATAGTGTGTTCTTCTCCGGGTCCAGGCCGCAGGCGATATACTGGGCCAGCTGGGCCAGGGAACGGCGGCGCAGCTCCGCCGGGTTCTGGCGCACGGTGATGCTGTGCAGATCCGCCATGAAATAGTAGCAGTCAAATTCTTCCGCCAGGGCGGCCCAGTTCTTCACCGCACCCAGGTAGTTGCCCAGATGCAGATCCCCGGAGGGCTGGATGCCGGAGAGCATAACTTTTTTTGTAGCGGCAGTGTTTTCCATAATAATACCTCTATCCGTAAAGAGCAAACTAAATTGCGTTTTTTCACATGTCCTCATATTCTACCAAAATAAGTTCGGCTTGACAACAGGTAAAATATAAAATAATATATGAGACGGCAAAAATATGATGAAAATATATTGCTTTTCTGGAGGCATTGAAATATGAAAGACATGAGCTGGTTCAGAGAAATGGAGGACAAGATACCTCAGGGTGAAGTACGCACCCGTTTTGCCCCCTCCCCCACGGGGTATATGCACGTGGGGAACCTGCGCACCGCTCTGTACACCTATCTGATTGCTCGCCACGCCGGGGGCAAATTCATTCTGCGCATAGAGGATACCGACCAGGTCCGCCAGGTGGAGGGAGCCGTGGAGGTCATATACAAGACCATGGCCCAGTGCCATCTGGAGCATGACGAGGGCCCGGATGTGGGCGGCCCTGTGGCCCCCTATATCCAGACGGAACGCCGCCCCTATTATAAGGAATATGCTGAACTGCTCATGGAGAGGGGCCACGCATACCGCTGCTTCTGCGAAAAGACCGAGAGCGAGGAGGACAGCGGGGACTTTGACCGGGGAGACGACCCCTGCCGCAGTATGAGCCGGGAGGAGTCGGACCGGAAAGCCGCAGCAGGAGAGCCTTACGTCATCCGCCAGCTCATCCCCCATGAGGGAAGCACCACCTTCCACGACGAAATCTTCGGGGACATCACTGTGGAGAACTCCACCCTGGACGATCAGGTGCTCATTAAGCGGGACGGACTGCCCACCTATAATTTTGCAAATGTTATTGACGACCATCTTATGGGCATCACCCATGTGGTGAGAGGGAGCGAATACCTCTCCTCCGCCCCAAAGTACAATCTGCTGTATGAGGGCTTCGGCTGGGAGATACCCAAGTATGTCCACTGTTCTCCCGTTATGCGGGATGCCCACAACAAGATGTCCAAGCGCCATGGTGACCCCTCCTATGAGGACCTCATTGCCCAGGGCTTCCTCACCGACGCGGTGATAAACTATGTCACCCTCCTGGGCTGGAGCCCCAGAGGGGAGCAGGCTGAGCAGGAAATCTTCACCATGCAGGAGCTGGTGGACTGCTTTGACATAGGCGGCATATCCAAGTCCCCCGCCATCTTTGATATAGAAAAGCTGAAGTATTTTAACAGCGAGTATATCCGCTCGATGAGTCCCGAGGATTTTGCAAAGATTGCCGAACCCTATATCCGCAGCGCGGTGAAAAATACGGCCTATGATGCTGCTGCCATAGCCGCCCTGCTTCAGCAGCGCACCGAGGTGCTCACCGATATCCCGGAGAAGCTGGACTTCTTCGACAGCCTGCCGGAGTACGACAAGGAGCTTTTTGTACACAAGAAGTCCAAGTCCGGCCTGGAGAGCTCAAAGCAGGCTCTGGAGCTGATGATACCCCGCTTCCGTGCTCTGGAGAACTGGGACGACGAGAGCATAATGAATGCCATGCTGGGCCTTGCCCAGGAGCTGGGTGTGAAAAACTCCGTGGTCATGTGGCCTGTGCGCATAGCCGCTGCCGGCAAGGCAGTGACTCCCGGCGGAGCAGTGGAGATCTGCCGCATTCTGGGCAGGGAGGAAACTCTCAGCCGACTGAACACAGGACTTGAAAAACTGAAATAAACGCCCGGGCAGGATAATTCTTTCGCCCATTCATAAAAACACCTCTTTTGGAAATGATAGACCAGAAGAGGTGTTTTTTATGTCCGGAAAAGCCAAATTTATTTTTGGAACCTACATTGCTGCCGCTCTGGTAGTGCTGAGCCTGTGCTGCGCCATTGGCTACAGCCGGCTGAGGGAATACCGCCAGGCTGCGGCTTACAGCTCCAGGGCCTCCTTTGAGACTACGGTGAAGGCCGTGGACAGTATGGGGGCGGCCCTGGAAAAGAGCCTTTATGCCACCGACGGGGGGATGTGCTCCAGCCTCTGCGGACAGGTATATGCCAGCGCCTCCGCAGCGGAAGCGGCTCTGCTGAGCCTGCCTTTTGAAACGGTGGAGTTGGAGAACCTGGCTTCTTTTTTGAACCTGGCCGGGGACTATGCCTACAGCCTTGCTCCCCAGGCGGCAGAAAATGGATTCAGTCAGGAAGAACAGGAGCAGCTGTCTGCCCTTTCCCAGCAAGCCGGAGACTTTGCCGCGCTGCTCAGGCAGCTGCAAATGGATCTGAACAACGGCCTTGCCCTGCTGGACAGCCGGGAAGAACAGCTGCAGAATGTGGGGCTGCCGGAGGGAGAGAAGATAAGTGCGTCTCTGCTGGAGTATGAGGGTGGCTTTGACGGCAGTGCCTTTGAATACGACGGGAAATACAGCCTGAAAGCGGAGACGGAAGCGGGAGATCTTAGTGAAGAACAGGCCATGGAGCTGGCTGCCCGGGTGGCGGGAGTGGATGTCCGTGAGCTGAAAGAGGAATACAGCTATTCCGGCACCGACGGCCGCCGCTGCTACAGCGCCGGAGACATGCTCATTTGCGTCAGCAGCCGTGGCTTGGAGTCAATAGGCCAGTCCCGCCTGGTGAGCTCCGGCAGGCTCAGCACCGAAAAGGCCCGGCAAAAAGCGGAGGAGTTCCTCTCCACCCTGGAGCTGGAGGAGTTGGCGCTGATAAGCTACAGCGACAGCGGCACCATAGCCTCTTTCAATTTTGCCCAGGTACAGGATGGGGCACTGCGCCTGAACAGCGGGGTGAAAGTCTCCGTAGCCCTGGATGACGGCAGCATCTACGCATATAACGGAGAGAACTACAGCTATGAGGCGGCGGAGCTGAACTGGGACACCGATGAGGAGGAAGCGGCGGCCCAACTGCCGGAGAACGTGAGCAGCGAAGGGGTGCGGCGGGTGACCATACGCAGCGCCGGAGACAGGGAATTGCCCTGCTATGAGTTCAGCTGCCTGAACGGCGAGGGGGAGAGCCTGAAAATCTATGTGAATGCCCAGACGGGCAAACAGTGCAGGATAGATATATAGCAGTATATGGGAAAAGCCGGTGGGGCAAAGATTGGGATCTGAGATAAAATGCAGAAAGGTCCTAACCTTTGCCCCCGTTTTCCATGTATATAATGACGAAATATATGGTAACAGACAGGTAAAAAATCTATTTTGTATTTGATGCTGAGGTTTGACAATTAACTAACAAAACGCTATAATGAACAAGTATGGGATGTACCCGGCAGGGGCGGCTCAGCCAGCTCCGGCCGGGGTATGTTCGGCGAAACGGTATAGGCTGTTTTTCACCTGGACCATGGAGGATGTAATAATTTTGTCAAGGAAAAGGGAAGATTTGCCTTGAAACAAACCGGCACCTGAGGTATCATTAATTTACCGTTAACAAAGGTTGACAGCAAAACCGAGCATGAACCAGTAATACTCAATCTAAATCAAAGAGGGGGTGTGCCAATGTCATTTGAAGCGATAACAATCATTGCCCAGGCGGAGCAAGAGGCCAAGGCCGCGGTAACGGCAGCGGAAAGCCGGGCCAAGCAGATGCTTGCCGATGCGGAAACCGCAGGCAAGGCTGCGGTGGAGGCAGCAGGCTCCAAGGCTGAGGAGGAACTGGCCGAGCTTAACAGACAGGCAAAGGAAAAGGCCAAGGGCAGTGCCAAAACGCTGGCAGGGGAGCTGGAAAACCAGAAAGCTGTCCTGCGTTCCAGAGCCCAAGGGCGGCTGGAAAAGGCAGCAAGTCTCGTAGTGGAAAGGATAGTGAATAGCTGATGGCCATTGTAAAAATGAAAAAGCTCCGGCTCATGGCTGTCCGTTCCAAGAAGGACGAGCTGCTGCGAGAGCTGATCCGTCACGGCTGCGTGGAATTTTCGGAGCTGGAGGGAAAGATCCAAGGCTCCGAAATAGAGAACATCGTCAGCCGGGAGAGCAGCGACGTGGCAACTCTCAAAGCCCAGTACACAAGCCTAAACCATGCCATAGTCCTGCTGAATACATACGCACCCAAAAAGGAGAAAATGCTCTCTGCCAAACCCGAGCTGGAGGATGTGGTCTTTTTGGACAATACCGGGCTCACCGGGGCCCTGCGCGTCGCCGAGACCATAGAGGGCTACGATTCCCGTATCAAACGCATCAGCGCCGAAGAAAGCCGCCAGCGCAGCATCATGGAGAGCCTTCAGCCCTGGCTGGGTCTGGACTTGCCTCTCAATACCGAAGGGACGGAGCGCTGCGGTGTGCTGATGGGCACCATACCAGGGAAAATTGCCCTTGAAACTGTTCAGGCTGCCATTGCCGCAGTGGACGAGGAGAGCGAGCTTTTCCAGATAAACGAAGACAAGAGGGACAGATATGTCCTGCTTGTAGCTATGCGGGAAAAGATACCAGCCATGCAGGAATGCCTGAGGGGCTTTGCCTTCAGCGCCAGCAGCTTGGGCGGTATGAACGGCACCGCCAAGGAGTGCACCCGTCTGGCCTATGAGCAGCTCAAGGAGCTGGCCGCCGAAAAGCAAAACTGCGTGGAGAACATCAGGGCAGAGGCTGTGCGCCGGGACGAGCTGAAACTGGCTGCCGACCGGGTCAGCACAAAAATAGCCCTGGCGGAGGCTGACGAAAAGCTCTACGGCACCAAGTCCACCGTGGTGATGGAGGGCTGGATCCCCGCGGAGAGAGAAGAGGAGCTCATAAAAGTATTCGATGAATTCGGCTGCGCCTGGGAGACGGTTGAGCCGGAGGAGAGCGAATATCCGGAAGTTCCGGTAAAGCTGAAGAACAACAAGATAACCAACGCTCTGAACATGGTCACCGACATGTACAGCCTGCCCGCCTACGGCAGTCTGGACCCCAACCCCCTGATGGCCCCCTTCTTCATTCTGTTCTACGGGCTGATGATGGCGGATATGGGCTATGGGCTGATAATGATAATTGCAGCCCTGGTGGCAATGAAGAAGATAAAGCCCAGAAAGGGTACGCTGTCTTTCTGCCAGCTGCTGCTCTACGGCGGCATCTCCACATTTATCATGGGCGCCCTAACAGGCGGCTTCTTCGGAAATGCTCTGGAGCAGATAGGTATAATACTGAACCTTGGCGAGGGCTGGGGCGTGCTGCCTTCCCTCTTTAACCCCATGACCGACAGCATGGTGGTACTCATAGGAGCCATGGTTTTGGGCCTTATCCACCTGAACACCGGTATGGTAATAAACTTTGTGAAGAAGACGAGGCGCGGACAACTGGCCGATGCAATATGGGAAGAGGGCGCCCTGTGGGTGACGCTCATAGGCATAATCCTCTTTGCCCTGAAGATAGGCAACATTTCCGGTGTGCCGGTGGTACTCGTTATTGGCCTGCTGATGGTGTTCTACGGCGGCAGCCGTAGCGCCAAGGGCTTCGGCAAGCTGCTGAGCATCTTCACCACCTTCTACAACACCGCCACCGGCTGGTTCGGCGATATCCTGTCCTACTCCCGTATCATGGCTCTGATGCTGGCGGGCAGCGTTATAGCCACGGTGTTCAACACCATAGGAGCTATTGCCAACAATATAGTTTTCTTTGCGATAATATTCATAATAGGCCATAGCCTGAACTTCGCACTGAACCTATTGGGCTGCTATGTGCACGACCTGCGTCTCCAGTGCCTGGAGTACTTCGGCAAGTTCTATGAGGACGGCGGGCGGCCCTTTGATCCCCTTGAAGTAAAGACCCAATACTACAATGTAGCAGAATAAAAAACAGGAGGAAAATAAAAATGGAATTTTTGTTTGCACACTCTGGCCTGGCAATAGGCCTTCTGGGCGCAGGTCTGGCAGCATGCCTTGCCGGCGCAGGCTCCGGTGTCGGTACCGGTATTGCCGGTGAAGCCGGTGCAGGTCTGGTTTCCGAGGACCCCAGCAAGTTCGGTAAAGTCATGATCCTTCAGGTCATCCCCGGTACCCAGGGCCTGTACGGACTGGTGGTTTTCTTTGTGGCTATCATGAACATGGGCCTGCTGGACGGCAGCGCTCTTGACCTCAGCTTTGTGGACGGCTGCCGTTATTTCGCAGCCTGCCTGCCCATAGGCATCGGCGGTCTGGTGTCCGCTATCGGTCAGGGCAAAGTGGCCGCAGCCTCCGTCAACCTCCTGGCCAAGAACCCCGACCACTGGGCAAAGGGCATGATCCTCTGCATCACCGTTGAGTTCTATGCCATCCTTTCTCTGCTGGCATCCATGATGATGCTGCTCTTCATCTGATAGACAGAGCTGATTGCCCCACAAAAAATTTTTATCAGATTGGAGATCGTCAATGAAAGGCACTGAAAAAATAATCGCGCACATCCAGGCTGATGCCAAGGCTCAGGCCGACGCGATACTTGCTCAAGCTGAGCTGCAGTGCGCTGAGATCCGTCAAAGCTACGAGGCCAAAGCCAAGGAGCGTTACGGGGAGAAGATCCGCCAGGGCGTGAAGGTCTGCCAGGACAATATAGACAGCGTGGAACGCCTCAACCAGATGGAGGCCCGCAAGGCCCTGCTGGCCCTGAAGCAGGGTATGGTGTCGGAGAGCTTTGACCTGGCCGAGCAACTGCTGGTGCAGCTCCCCCAGGACAAGTACATAGAGCTGCTGGTAAAGCTGGCTGCCCAGGCTACCGTCACCGGCGATGAGGAGATTGTCCTCAACGCCAGGGACCGCTCTGCCGTGGGCCAGGCCGTGGTGGACGGGGCAAATGCCCGGATACCCGGCGGCAAGCTCAGCCTCTCCGCCTCCACCGGGGACTTTGCCGGCGGGCTCATTCTCAGGCGGGGCAGCATCGAAGCAAACTGCACCATAGAGCTGCTGGTAGAGCTGTGCCGGGGCGACATGTCCGCTCAGCTTGCCAAGGTTCTGTTTGAATAATCCCCATGCAGGGAGGGAAAAAATTGGCTAATAAAAAAGAAGCATTTCTCTGCATATCAGCCATGCTTCGCTCCAGAGAGCCCAAGCTCCTCAGCCGTGAAAAGGCTGAGCGTATGCTGGACGCCGCCACCTTTGAGGATGCGGCCAAGCTTTTGAGCGACTGCGGCTATGAGGATATGGCCCAGATGGATGCAAAGCAGATCGAGGAGAGCCTGGCTTTGCACCGCTCCCGTATCTACGAGGAACTGGGCAAGTTCTGCCCGGACGGCCGGGTGGTGGATATCTTCAAGCTGCGCTACGACTATCACAATGCCAAGGTCATATTGAAGGCCGAGGCCATGGGCCAGGACCCCAAGCGCCTGCTCAGCGACTCCGGGCGTATCCCCGGCGCAAAGCTGCTGGAGATATACAACGAGGACAAGGGCATCCTGCTGCCGGAGAAACTGGCTGCGGCCATGGAGGAAGCCAAGGGCGTGCTGGCCCGTACAGGCAACCCCCAGCTGGCGGACTTCGTGCTGGACAAGGCCTACTTTGCCGAGCTGCAGGCTCTGGCGGAGGCAATGGAGAATCCTTTTATCAAGGGTTATGTGCGCCTGCTCATAGACAGCAGCAACCTGCGCAGCCTGGTGCGTACCCTGCGCATGGGCAAGAGCCAGGACTTCCTGACCGAGGTGCTGGTGCCCGGCGGCAATGTGGGTGTGGAGCGCCTGGCGGCATCCGGCGACAAGGACAGCCTTGCCGCCCTGTATGTCCATACGCCGCTGGAGAAGGCCGGGGCCCTGGGGGCCGAGTGCCTGAGCGGCGGCAGCATGACAGCTTTTGAGCTGGCCTGCGACAATGCCGTGAACGCCTACCTGAGAGGGGCAAAGCTCATAAGCTACGGCAGCGAACCGGTGATAGCCTATATGGCCGCCGTTGAAGGCGAGATAACCGCCATAAGAATGATTCTTACGGGAAGGCTTGCGGGTATAGCCCCCCAGGTCATCCGGGAAAGGCTGCGTGATATGTATGCTTAAAATTGCAGTCATCGGCGGCAGGGACACGGTCATGGGCTTCAAGGCCCTGGGACTGGAGACCTATCCCGCAGCGGACGCGGCGGAAGCCGGGCGCGTACTGAAGGAGCTCACCAGAGGCAGCGACGAGTATGCCATCATCTACATAGAAGAAGGCTTTGCAGCAGAACTGAGCGCAGAGATAAACAAATTCAAGGACAGCCCCACCCCGGCGATCATTCTTATCCCCGGCAGGGAGGGCTCCATAGGTCTGGGACAGTCGGCCTTGAAGGCGGCTGTCGAGCGTGCCGTGGGCACCAACATTCTGGGCGACTGAGACCCGCCGCCCATCAAACTCTGAAAAGGTAGGTAGTTACATGAGCGGAACTATTACTAAAGTATCGGGACCGCTTGTCGTGGCCGAGGGCCTGGCAGACGCCAACGTCTCCGACGTTGTGCGCGTGGGCTCTCAGCGGCTGATAGGCGAGATCCTTAATATGACCGGCGACCAGGCCTCCATCCAGGTCTATGAAGAGACTTCCGGCCTTGGCCCCGGTGCCCAGGTGGTCACCACCGGCATGCCCATGTCCGTGGAACTGGGACCCGGCATGCTGGACAACATCTATGACGGAATCCAGCGTCCCCTGCCCGAAATGCGGGCCCAGTCCGGGGACTGCATCGCCAGAGGCATCGACGTGCCCGCCCTGAACAGGGAGAAGAAATGGGACTTTGTCCCTGTGGCAAAGCCCGGCGACAAGGTGGGCCCCGGCGACGTGCTGGGCACTGTGCAGGAGACCAGCGCCATCCTCCACAAGATCATGGTGCCCAACGGCATTACCGGCGAGGTAGTGAGCGTTGAGAGCGGCGAGCACGTGGTGGAAGACGTGGTGGCTGTGGTGCGTGACACCAAGGGCGTGGAGCACAAGCTGACCATGATCCAGCGCTGGCCCGTGCGTATAGCAAGACCCTATCAGAAGAAGTATGTCCCCCGCCGCCCCATGAACTCCGGACAGCGTATAATCGACACCATGTTCCCCATAGCAAAGGGCGGTACCGCCGCAGTCCCCGGCCCCTTCGGTTCCGGCAAGACCGTGGTGCAGCACCAGCTGGCCAAGTGGTCCGACGTGGATATAGTCATCTACATAGGCTGCGGCGAGCGCGGCAACGAGATGACCGACGTTCTTATGGAGTTCCCCGAACTTAAAGACCCCCGCAACGGCGAGCCTCTGATGAAGCGCACCGTGCTTATAGCAAACACCTCCGATATGCCGGTGGCGGCCCGTGAGGCCTCCATTTACACCGGCATCACCATAGCCGAGTACTTCCGTGACATGGGCTACGACGTGGCCGTTCTGGCTGACTCCACCTCCCGCTGGGCCGAGGCTCTCCGTGAGATGTCCGGCCGTCTGGAAGAGATGCCCGGCGAAGAAGGCTACCCCGCCTACCTGGCCTCCCGTCTGGCCCAGTTCTATGAGCGCGCCGGCGTTGTGGAGTGCATGGGCAGCGACGAGCGCCAGGGCTCCGTCACCGCTATCGGCGCCGTGTCGCCTCCCGGCGGCGATATTTCCGAGCCTGTTGCCCAGGCAACCATGCGTATAGTCAAGGTCTTCTGGGCTCTGGACTCCAGCCTGGCCTACGCCCGCCACTTCCCCGCCATCAACTGGCTCACCTCCTACTCCCTGTACCTGGATTCTCTGGAGAGCTGGTACACCCAGCAGTTCGGCGAGGCCTATATGGCAAACCGCAGCAAGGCAATGCACATCCTTCAGGAGGAGAGTGAGCTGCAGGAGATAGTCCGTCTGGTGGGTCAGGACGCCCTGTCCGCCTCCGACCGTCTCACCATGGAGACTGCCAAGATGATCCGTGAGGACTTCCTGCAGCAGAACGCCTTTGTGGATGAGGACGCCTATTCCTCCTACGCCAAGCAGTTCCGCCTGCTGGATATCATCCTCCGCTACGACGTGCTGTGCCGTGAAGCTCTGGACAAGGGCGCCGACATGAACGGCCTCTTTGCCATTGACGCCAGAGAGAAGATAGGCCGTGCCAAGATGGCCGATGCTGAGACCTTTGCTGCCGACTACGATGCAATCGAAGCACAGATGAAGGACGAGATCGCAAAAGTGATTGCCGGAGGTGAGGAAGCATGATAAAAGAGTATAAGACTATAAAAGAGATAGCCAGCCCCCTTATGGTGGTTGAGCACGTTGAAGGCGTCACCTACGACGAGCTGGGCGAGATAGAGCTGCCCAGTGGCGAAGTCCGCCGCTGCAAGGTGCTGGAAGTCGAGGGCGACAGAGCAGTTGTCCAGCTCTTCGAGTCTGCCCAGGGCATCAACCTTGCCCAGTCCAAGGCCCGCTTCCTGGGTCACCCCCAGCAGCTGGCCGTCTCCGAAGACATGCTGGGCCGAGTGTTCAACGGCATGGGCCAGCCCATAGACGGCGGCCCGGACATCCTGGCCGAGGCCCATATGGACATCAACGGCCTGCCCATGAACCCGGCAGCCCGCGCCTACCCCGCCGAGTTCATCCAGACCGGCGTGTCCACCATTGACGGCCTGAACACCCTGGTTCGTGGCCAGAAGCTGCCCATATTCTCCGGCTCCGGTCTGCCCCACGCCGCCTTGGCCGCCCAGATCGCCCGTCAGGCAAGAGTTCTGGGTGACAACGAGACCTTCGCCGTGGTGTTTGCCGCTATCGGTATCACCTTTGAGGAGTCCGAGTACTTTATCAACGACTTCCGCCGTACCGGCGCCATCGACCGCACCGTGGTCTTCTCCAACCTGGCCAACGACCCCGCCGTTGAGCGTATAGCCACTCCCCGTGTGGCACTCACCGCCGCCGAGTATCTGGCCTTTGAGAAGGACATGCAGGTGCTGGTCATCCTCACCGACATCACCAACTACGCCGAGGCCCTCCGCGAGGTCTCCGCTGCAAAGAAGGAAGTCCCCGGCCGCCGCGGCTACCCCGGCTACCTGTACACCGACCTTGCCACTCTGTATGAGCGCGCAGGCCGCCGCCAGGGCAAGAAGGGCTCCATCACCATGATCCCCATCCTCACCATGCCCGAGGACGACAAGACCCACCCCATCCCCGACCTCACCGGCTACATCACCGAGGGTCAGATAATCCTCAGCCGTGAGCTGCACCGCAAGGGCATAGTTCCCCCCGTGGACGTGCTGCCCTCCCTGAGCCGTCTGAAGGATAAGGGTATCGGCGAAGGCAAGACCCGTGAGGACCATGCCGGCACCATGAACCAGCTCTTTGCCGGTTACTCCCGAGGCAAGGACGCCAAGGAGCTTATGACCATACTGGGCGAGGCCGCCCTCTCTGAGGACGACAAGCTCTTTGCCAAGTTTGCCGACGAGTTTGAAAAGCGCTACGTGTCCCAGGGCAACACCACCAACCGCAGCATTCAGGAGACTCTGGATCTGGGCTGGGAGCTGCTGAGCATCCTGCCCCGCCGTGAGCTGAAGCGTGTCAAGCCCGAGATGATCGAAAAGTACATGCCCAAGAAGTAAGACTTCTAATTATTCTAAACGGAGGTGATGCTTTTTGGCAGGTAAAGCGATAACCCCTACCAGAATGGTGCTCAAGCAGCTCAAAGGCAGATTGAAGACCGCCCGCCGGGGCCACAAGCTCCTGAAAGACAAGCGGGACGAGCTGATGCGCCAGTTCATGGATGTGGTGAAGCTCAACAAAGAGCTGCGCACCAGAGTTGAGGAGGGGCTCACCGGGGCCTTTGCGTCCCTGCAGGTGGCCAGTGCCATCATGTCCCCCGAGATGCTGGAGCAGGCTCTGCTCTATCCCAGGCAGAGCGTTGAGCTGGGCTTGAAGTACAAGAACATCATGAGCGTCAATGTGCCGCTTTACAGCTTCCAGACCAAGAACAACGACCCTTCCGAGATTTACCCCTACGGTTTTGCCCAGACCTCCGGCGAGCTGGATGACGCTCTGGACAAGATGGCCAGAGTGTTCCAGGACATGCTGGAGCTGGCCCAGGTGGAGAAGACCATGCAGCTGCTGGCGGAGGAGATAGAGAAGACCCGCCGCCGTGTCAATGCGCTGGAGTACGTGATGATACCCGAGCTGGAGGAGAATATCAAGTATATCTCCATGAAGCTGGAGGAGAACGAGAACTCCACCAAGGTGCGTCTGTTGAAGGTCAAGGAAATGGTGCTTCAGGAAGCCCATAACTTCAAGTAAAACGCCAAATAAGCAAGAAAACTCCCGCAGGAGAATCCCTGCGGGAGTTTTTGCAAACAGTGAACAGCAAAGAAAATCAGCAGGAAACCGTCCGGCTTTCCGGACGGTTTCCTGCTGAGCTCACTTATCCATCGATTCGCCTGAACAGGGGGATTTGCCCTCAGGCTCTGCCGGGGAAAGGAGCTGTTCCTCCAGTTTTTTCACCCGCTCCCGCAGCTGCTCCAACTCTTCCGACTGGCGGTAAAAGATATAGCTGACAGTGGCCGGAACCAGGGAGAGAACCAGGGTGGCGCCGTAGACGTGCCGCCCGGAGAGGAAAAAATCCCCCAGGAAGAACAGCCCCAGAAACATTATCACTATCCATATTGCCAGGGTCTTGAGAAAATCCATTGTGTTCGCTCCTTCAGTATTCATAGATGCCGCCGCCGATGAACTCCCGGATGAGGGCGTCCGGGGCCACCAGACTCTCGTCTATATCCCCGAAGAGCTGCAATGCGGGCAGCACTGCCCTCAGCTCCTCAAA
>CALWWB010000003.1 GCA_944385175.1 uncultured Oscillospiraceae bacterium
ATATACGTATCTCTACGGTACCGTCAAGGTCGGTTCTGTACACATTATACCCGCAAAATTCCATCCGTTCAAGTGTTTCCTCCGCCGGGCAGCCCTGGTAATTGAAGCCCACGCTTACCACTGCCGTTTCTCCCCCAAGGCTGCGCAGGAAGCTCTCCGAGCAGGAGGTCTTTCCGCCATGGTCGCCGGCCACCAGCAGTTCCGGAGACTTTGTGCCCAGTCGAGCGAGGAGGCCCAGCTCCTCTTCCGCCGTAAGATCTCCCGTCACCAGTGCCTCATATCCGCCGCTCCCGGTCAACACGCTGAGATTTACCCGGCGGTTTTCACCGGAGTGGACAAACAGCTCCATATCCACCGTTCCGATGTCCAGGCGGGTATCATGGCCTACATATTCCACCTGTACGCCTTTTTCTCCGGCACTGTGGAGTATCTTTTCCAGCAGGGCATTTCCGCCTCTCACCCTGGGCAGCAGAAGGCGCTCCACCTCCACCATCTCCAGGAGCATGGGGACGCCGTTGGCGTACTCCTCTTCCAAAGATGTGAGCACCAGGGCATCCACATCATCCCTTCCCCGGCTGATAAGGTATCTTCCGGCCAGTTCCCCGGCATCATCCAGACTGTACAGTCCCCCGCAGCCCACTACCACGGTAGTCTCCTCCCCCAGGATTGCAGTGCACAGCCCCTGGCCAACGTCTATTACTCCAAAGGTCCCCTTATCCTGGGAATAGCTGTAGTTTACATAACACAAAATAAAACTCAGGCTGGCAAGGCTCAGGGCCCCAGGCAGAATAATGCGCAGCCAAAAGCGTCTGCCGGCCATGGCCCCCAGAACAAACAGCCCATAGCAAGCCAGCAGCCAGGGTACGAGCAGGGTGTTTTCCAGATACAGCACGGCCAAGGGCAGCTCGGACACCAGCCTTGCTACCAGGAAAATATATCGGGCCAGCCAGGAACACAGCCATGCGGCAATATATCCCACACCGGGCAGCAGTGAAAGAGCGCAGGAAATCCAGCCCATTCCGAAGCACAGGGAGACCGCCCACAGTCCGGCAATGTTGCTCAGTATTGCAAGCACCGGGATATATCCGAAATGTATAGCCGTAAGGGGCACGGTAAAAACCATGACTCCCAGGGATGTAGCTGCATTCATTGCGCCATAGCGGTAAAGCCCGACTTTTTCCAGCCTGGGCAATCTTCCGCAAAACCAACGATATATTTTTCCTGAGAAACAAAATATACCCGCCACAGCAGCAAAGGACAGCTGCAAGCTGACACTGGAGGCTGCAAAAGGGTTTTGCAGCAATATCAAAGCCAGAGCCAGCAGCAGGGATGTGGGCGGGTCGTTCTCCCGCCGCAGCAGCGGAGCCATCAGCAGTATGCTCTGCATGAATCCTGCCCGCACTGCGGAAGGGCTGGCACCGGTAATCAGCACAAAAAGCCACACCAGCACAAGGCAGAGCAGGGAGCTTTTGCGTCCCGCCCCCATCCCCAGGCGCAGCAGGCCCACCAGAAATGCCACATGCATTCCGGATACCGCTACTATGTGCATTAATCCGGCTCTGGTCAATGCCAGGTGCAGTCCCTCGTCCTCGTACAGCAGGCTCTTGTCTCCCAGCAGCAGGGCCTGCATAAAAGCCGCCGTATCCTCCGGAAAGATCTCGCTTATGCGCCCGGACAGACTGCGGCTCAGACGCAGCAGCAAATATCCTCCGCCCTGTTCCGTTTCCTTCTTTATCTCTCCCTGGGCACTTATTTTAAGATAGATTCCCCTGCTGTAATAGTGGTCATAGCTTTCGCCATATATCGTATCCGCCCTTCTTACCGTGCCTGTAAAGCGGATGCGCTGACCCGGCAGCAACTGGGCACAGCTCATTTCATTGTCATAGACTATGGCTTTCAGCTCCGGCAGCCCATCCCCCAGAATACGCACTTCCAGGCGGCAGTAGTCCTCATACACGGCAGGGTAGTCGCAGAGTTCGGCATAAACCTCATGGCTCTCCCCATCAAATTTCAGAGTCTTTCCCACACTGCGGTCATAGTTAAATTGATAGCAGAGTATGCCCAGGGCAAAAGCCATGAGGGCAATGGCTCCGGAGCGCAGCCATCTTCTTCGGGGCAGGAGGAGCAGAGCGCCCAGGAAGGCAGATAAAACGGCGGCATATATCAGCCGGCTTTGTGAGAGAAGATAATTTGAAATAAAAATGGCGGCAGAAAATCCGCCTGCCGCCACGGCCAGCTTCCTCGTGCCCATTTCGTCCCTCCTATCACTTCTTTGTATTTTGGTGCTTCCCCTATTCAGCCTGGAAAAGTTCACGGTCCATACAGAAAATCCGCAGGAGGCGTTGACTTCCCCCTGCGGAAAAATTTATATCATCTTATCTGCCATCTTCACTCCGCCCAGAATGTGGAAGTGCAGGTGGAAAACAGTCTGTCCGGCATCCTCGCCGCAGTTGCTTATAACGCGGTAGCCCTTGTCCAGTCCCTCAGCCTTGGCTATCTTTGCCACTGCCTCAAGGCACTTGGCAGCATAGACGGAATTGCTCTCCTCCACCTGGGCTACGGAAGCGATGTGCTCCTTGGGTACCACCAGGATATGAACCGGGGCCTGGGGATTAATATCCCGGAAGGCATAGACGTATTCGTCCTCATAGACTTTACTGCTGGGTATTTCCCCGGCAATTATTTTACAGAACAGACAATCCTGATCTCTCATGATCTTACCTCCTGATTATATTTTTTCCCTGACAAAGCTCTCCACAGCGGCCAGAGCTTCATCCAGCTTGCTCAAATCATTTCCGCCGCCCATGGCGGAGTCGGGCCTGCCGCCGCCCTTGCCTCCGGCAATTGCGGTAATGTTCTTTATGATGTCTCCGGCTTTCAGGCCCTTGGCTACAGCCTCCTTGCCGCATACGCACTGGAAGCTTATCTTGTCCCCGTTCACGGCGGCAATGACTGCCACCACAGAGCCGTCCTTGTCTCTCAGCACATCGCCCATCTGCCGCAGGGTGTTGGCGTCACAGCAGCCCTGCTTGCAGGTGACCACGTGTACACCGCCCACATCGGCCGCCTTCTTCAGCAGCTCCTCAGCTCCGCCGGCGGACTCCTTGGCCTTGTACTGCTCTATGAGGCGCTTTGCCTCTCTCAGCTCGTTGGCCTGCTGCTCCAGCTTCTGGAGTATATCCCCACTGCCTGTTTTCAGCATAGCGGCGATGGCGGAAAGCTCCTCCAGGCTGCCGTGCATGTCTTTCAGAGTACGCTCTCCGGTGCTGGCCTCTATGCGTCTTACGCCGGAGGCAACTGAGCCCTCGGAAATGATATGGAACGCGCCGGCCTTTGCAGTGTTGCTCAGATGGGTGCCGCCGCAGAGCTCCACACTGTAGCCCCCCATATCCACAACACGTACAACTTCACCGTACTTTTCTCCAAACAAGGCGGTAGCGCCGCTGCTCTTGGCCTCATCCAGGCTCATTTCCTTTACGTTTATATCGTAGCCGTGGAGAATGGCCTGGTTCACCAGCTGCTCCACCTCCTGGAGCTGCTGGGGGGTGACGGCGGAGAAATGGGTGAAGTCAAAGCGGAGGAAATCCGGTTCCACCAGGGAACCTGCCTGGTGTACATGGTCCCCCAGAATGTTCCTCAAGGCGCTGTGGAGCAGGTGGGTAGCACTGTGGGCACGGCCTATGGCTTCCCGGCGGTGCCGGTCATATCTGACCTCCACCTCGTCCCCCAGCTTCACGCAGCCAGACTTTACGGTGCCGTAGTGCATGAACTTGCCGCCCTTGTTTTTCTGGACGTTGTTCACCTCAAAAACGAAGTCCCCGGCGCTGATAATGCCATGGTCGGCCACCTGGCCGCCCATCTCAGCGTACATGACGGTCTTGTCCAGCACCAGTATGGCCTCAGCCCCCTGGGACACGGCTTCCCTGGCTTCACCCTCGGCCACTATTGCCAGGACCTTGGCCTTACAGCTGTCACTATCATAACCCAAAAACTCGGTGTCCGCAATACCCTTGCCGAACTCTATCCCGGCCCAGCCCAGGTCCCCAAGGGCTTCTCTGGCCTTGCGGGCACGGACACGCTGCTCCTCCATGAGCTCACGGAAGGCGGCCTCATCCACCTCCATTCCCTCGTCGGCGCACATCTCTATGGTCAGGTCAATGGGGAAACCGTAGGTATCATAGAGCTTGAAAGCGTCTGCTCCGGAGAACACTGTCTCTCTCTTGGCCTTGTGCTCAGCCATCAGCTCCTCAAAAATGTGCATACCGGCGTCGATTGTACGGGCGAAGTTCTCCTCCTCAGTCTTTATGACCTTGGTAATATAGCTCTGCTTCTCCCTAAGCTCCGGATACTGGCACTCGTTCTCGTGGACAACGGTGTCTATGACCTTGTAAAGGAAGGGCTCGTTGACGCCCAGGAGTTTACCGTGGCGGGCAGCCCGGCGCAGCAGGCGGCGCAGCACATAGCCCCGGCCCTCGTTGGAGGGCAGCACCCCGTCGCAGATCATGAAGGTGGCGGAGCGGATATGGTCGGTGATCACTCGGAGGGACACATCCATTTTCTCGCTCTTGCCGTAGTAGGCGTGGGTGAGCTCGCTGACCTTGTTGGTGATATTCATGACGGTGTCCACATCAAAGAGGGAATTCACGCCCTGGCACACCACAGCAAGACGCTCCAGACCCATGCCGGTATCGATGTTCTTCTGCTTGAGCTCGGTATAGTGGCCCTCGCCGTCGTTGTCAAACTGGGAGAAGACGTTATTCCAGACCTCCATATAGCGGTCGCAGTCGCAGCCCACGGTGCAGTCCGGCTTTCCGCAGCCGTACTCCTCGCCCCGGTCGTAGTAGATCTCGGAGCAGGGGCCGCAGGGGCCGGCCCCGTGCTCCCAGAAGTTGTCCTCCTTGCCGAAGCGGAAGATGCGCTCGGCAGGAATGCCCACGTCCTTGTTCCATATCTCAAAGGCCTCGTCGTCATCCACGTATATGGAAGGATAGAGACGGTCCGGGTCTATTCCCACCCACTTGGGAGAGGTAAGGAACTCCCAGCTCCACTCTATGGCCTCTTTCTTGAAGTAATCCCCAAAGGAGAAGTTGCCCAGCATCTCGAAATAGGTGCCGTGGCGGGCGGTCTTGCCGATATTCTCAATATCGCCGGTGCGGATGCACTTCTGGCAGGTGCAGACCCTGTGCCGTGGGGGCTCCTGTTCGCCTTTGAAGTAGGGCTTCATGGGGGCCATGCCGGAGTTTATAAGCAGCAGGCTCGCGTCGTTCTGGGGTATGAGGGAGAAGCTGGGCAGGCGCAGGTGGCCCTTGCTCTCAAAGAAGCTGAGGAACATCTCCCGCAGCTGATTCACACCGAATTTTTCCATTTCTCTATTCCTCCGTAATAAAACTGAATTTACCTCCGGGCGGGGAAAAAATAAACCTCCGCCCCGGACAGGGGCGAAGGTATGTTCGCGGTACCACCCTGATTTGCCGCAGTGCGGCATCTCTCATGTCCTTAACGCGGACCTACGCCCCGGTCATCCCGGGGAGGCTCGGAAGTGGCTGCCGGCTAGGGACACAGGGCCTTTCAGCAGGCGGCCCCTCTCTGTAGTGCACCATATTCCGGCTGGTTTCGTCACAGCCAAAATTTACTTTTGTAATTCTATCACAAGAATAGGGTTTGTCAAGCCTTTACCTGCATTTTCTCACTATGGACAGACGGGGTGCAGGGCAAGGCAATTCCATATGTATCTCCATCATGGGGTGGCGGGTATCCTCTATCTCCTCACCCTGGGAGTTATACATATGCTCAACCCTGAACTTCACCGGCCTTATATCCGGGCCGATGAGTTCCAGCTCGTCCCCTCTATAGAACTTGTTGCGCTGAGTGAGCAACGCTCTCCCCTCTCCGTCCCAGCTCTCCACTACGGCGGCCACATCCGCATCGCTGGAGTAGCTGGCTTGGGCATAGTGCTGTCCCGGGTAGCCATAGTAGAAGCCGGTACAATAGGGCCGGTGGCTGACCTTATCCGTCTCCTCCACCCAGAGCCTGTCCAGCTCTTCGCCCCGGGCAGCAGCGTCTATGGCATGGCGGTAGGCGTTGGTGACTATGGCGGCATAGTAGGCGGACTTCATCCGTCCCTCTATCTTGAAGCTGCTTACCCCGGCGTCTATTAGCTCCGGCATATGCTCTATCATGCACATGTCCCGGGAGTTCATGATATAGACGCCTTCCTTATCCTCTCCTACAGGGAAAAACTCTCCGGGCCGTGTTTCCTCCATAAGGCTGTATTTCCAGCGGCAGGGCTGGGAGCACTCTCCCCGGTTGGCGTCCCTGCCGGTGAGGTAGTTGGACAGCAGGCAGCGGCCGGAGAAGGACACACACATGGCCCCGTGGACAAAGGCCTCCAGCCTCAGCTCTTTTGGTGTGTTGGCCCTTATCTCACGTATATCCTCCATAGGGGTCTCCCGGGCCAGCACCACGGTGTCTGCCCCCATGTCATACAGGGCGCAGGCTGTGGCGCTGTTGATGACGCCCAGCTGGGTGCTCACGTGGAGCTTTGCATGGGGTGCATGGCGCTTGGCCAGCTCCATCACTCCCAGGTCGGCAATTATAAGTCCGTCCACCCCCAGGCTGTCCAGCCATTCCAGATAGCCCGGCAGTTCCTTCAGCTCCTCCTCCCTGGGAAGGGTGTTGCAGGTGACATAGACACGGCGGCTCAGGCCGTGGCAGAGAGCCACGGCCTTTTCCATTTGTTCCCTATTGAAATTTCCAGCAGAGGCCCTCATGCCGAATTTGCTTCCGGCCAGATATACGGCGTCGGCGCCGTAGCAGAGGGCCATCTCCAGCCGCTCCATGTCCCCCGCAGGAGACAGGAGTTCCAAATCATTATGAGTAATCCTGAGTTGCGACAAAGTTATTGAACTCCGTTTCGTTGGTAAAGAATCTGTGCTCCCCGGTAGCGGTGTCCAGAGCATAGTAATAATAGCCGGTGCTCTCCGGGTTCAGAGCCGCGGTGATGGAGGCCATGCCCGGGCTGCATATGGGTGTTGGGGGCAGGCCGGTGCGGATACGGGTGTTATAAGGGCTGTCGGTTTGGAGCATTTCGGCTGTGGGCGCTCCCTCATGGTCCGGGTACTCATAGAGCACCGATGCGTCTATGCCAAGCTGCATATTGGCATACAGGCGGTTGTAAATTACAGAAGCAATCAAGGCCCGCTCTCCGTCGTTGGCAGCTTCCTTTTCTATAAGGGAGGCCACAGTGACCACCTGGCGCATGGTCATATTCATATCAGCAGCCTGTTTGAGCATGTCTGCGGTCTGCTTATAGTAGAAAGTCTCCAGCATCTTGTTTATTGCGCTGGACGCCTGCATCCCCACATAGAACTCATAGGTGTCCGGGAAGAGGAAGCCCTCCAGGCGGGAGGCGTCTCCCTCCTCGATATCCTCCAGGAAGCTGTAGTTAAACTTGTCGTTTGCGGCAGATTCCATAAGCTCGTCATAAGAGCAGACGTTCATCTCCTCCAGGCGCTGGAAAATCTGGCGCATGGTAAAGCCCTCCGGCAGCGTCACGTCCACGGTTACGGTAGAGGCGGAACCCGCCCGCATATTCTGGATCAGGGCACGGTAATCGAAGCTGGATTTCAGCTCATATTCTCCCGGGCTGACCTTTTCGCTGGCGGTGGATATTTTACAGAACACATTGAAAAGCCACTTGTATTCAATCAGCCCGGCCTCTTTCAATGCGTCAGTGACATAGTCCATGTCCGCGTGTGTCACTCTCTCGGTGCCGGTCTTATTGCCTTCCTCATCAAAGGTGTCCACCGTCTCGGAAGTGAAAATGGACATGGGCAAAGTGACCACCGCAGTGAACTCATCCTTGTTCAGGGCCAGCATATCACTGGCGGCCATCCAGGCCAGGCAGGCCAGAATCACGCTGACGCAGGCGATAAAGACGAAATACATGATGCCACCCATGCAGCCTGAATGATACTCATGGCTCTGGCGCACCGGGTGGTAGTCCCGCTCCGACTCCTCGTCCCCCGTGTAGTTGCTGGGCCCTTGACCGGAATCGTCAGTGAGGAGCTTGTCCATGGCCTTCACCGGGTAGCGCAGCTCCTTGAGTTTTTCTCTTTTTCCCGATTTCTTTTTGGCCTTGCCCTTTTCTTCTTCCTTTTTCTCCTCATCCTCCGCGGAGTTTATGGCCTCGTCATGGATGCGGAATATCTCGTTTATCTTATCGATATCGCCTGACATAGTGTTCTCCATTCTGCCGCCCCTGTGTCTCTGTACCGGCCCTTCCGGCGGCATGGCAAAGGGCCTTTACACATGATCGTTTTTATTATAAATCTCCGCCCGGACAGTAGCAGCCGAGGGGATAAATGCATATTATGGCACGAGCGCTGGGGATTCCCCCCTGCCTCTCTTACACAGAGCTTCGGATATGCCGCTGACGTCCGTGCACGTCAGCGGGCAAAATAAAAACCATGGCACGGAGAAAGGGTTCAAATATGTTCTGCAACAACAATTGTAACAGCTCTATCTGGCTCATCATCCTCATTATCATTCTCTTCAGCTGCTGCGGCTGTGGCTGCGGCTGCGAGAGCAACAACAACAGCTGCGGCAACAGCTGCGGCTGCGGCTGCTGAGCGATTTTCTCGGAGCATCGAAAGATGCTCCTTTTTTACAGCTCAGGCCCGGCCAAGCTCTTCCATGATAATATTGAAAATCTCCAGGTTTTTCTCATCCACTTCCCGTTCAGCGCCGTCCTTGAGGTAGTCGATGCTCACCCAGCCGTAATAATCCGCCGCCTTCCTGGCAGTTTTAAGGCAGCGGCAGAGATATTCCACGTCCTGCTCATGTATGTCCGCATGAGTGTTGGTTTTCTCCTGGCGTTTGGCCATACGCCTCAGGGATGTCTCTACATCCACATCCAGGTATATCACAAGATCCGGCCTTGGCAGGCCCATCTTTACATATTCCATGTCGTAGAGCCATTCAAAGAATCCCGGCAGCTCCGCCTCAGGCAACTTTGAGCCCTGATGCACGGCGTTGGAGGTGGTATATCTGTCAGAGAGGATAAGTCCTCCGCTCTCGTACACCTTGCCCCAGTCCTCCCTGTAGGAGGCAAAGCGGTCCACCGCATAGAAGGTGGAAGCTGCGTAGGGGTTCACGTCCCCGGGACGGCTACCGAACTGGCCGGACAGATACATGCGTATAAGGGCGCTGCTGTCCTTATCATATCTGGGGAATACAATATGATTATAGTCTATATTGTTCTTTTCCATTCTGTCGCAAAGGCGGCGATATTGGGCGGATTTGCCGCTGCCGTCAATGCCTTCCAGTACTATCAGTTTACCCTTGCTCACTTTTGCTCCTTAGCCGGTCACACCCTGCTGAAAACCTCTCCGATCTTCTCATGGATAATGAGGTCGGCATAGCTGTCGTAGGGTGTCTCGCTGAGATTTATCAGCACCAGCTTTTTCCCTCTGTAATAGTTTATAAGTCCCGCTGCGGGATATACGTTCAGGGAGGTACCGCCGATTATAAGTATGTCCGCATTGCGGATATAGCTTATGGCGCTGCGGACAATGTCGTTGTCCAGAGGTTCCTCATACAGAACTATATCCGGACGGATGACCCCGCCGCAGGAGCACCTGGGAACACCGCTGCCCTTGTTAATTATCTCCGCCGGATAGGGCTTGCGGCAGCGGGAACAATAGGCCCTCAGTATACTTCCGTGGAGCTCCAGAACATTTTTGCTCCCGGCAGCCTGGTGCAGCCCGTCGATATTCTGGGTTATCACCGCTTTCAGCTTGCCCTCCTGCTCCAGCTGGGCCAAACGCAGATGGGCCCTGTTAGGCTTCACCCCGTCTATCACCAGTTTCTCCCTGTGGAAACGATAGTACTCTGCCGGGTCTCTTTCAAAAAAGCTGCGGCTGAGTATAGTTTCCGGAGGGTATTTCCACTTCTGGTTATAAAGGCCGTCCACACTGCGAAAGTCCGGTATACCGCTCTCGGTGCTCACCCCGGCGCCGCCGAAAAACACGATGTTGTCGCTGTCTGCTATCATTTCCTTTAGCTGAGCTATCTTGTCTTCCACATATGTCACCGCCTTTTAAAATATATCAGCTTTTGTATTATATACGAACAATGTGAACTTTTCAATTATTTAGAGATATTCCGGCAAGACTTTTGCCGCAAGCTCAGCAAGCTCCCGGCGGCAGCAGCCTCTCAGTTCTTCCATGTTCCGGCCCTCCGGGCCGCAGGCATAGAAGGCACTGATGCCTTCATTGAGGCACAGCTCCGCTCCTTTGCCCAGGCAGCCAGCCAGGGCGATGCAGGTAACTCCCTTGGCCCTGGCCCTCCTGGCAATGCCCACCGGCACCTTTCCCGCCATGCTCTGGCCGTCCAGCCTGCCCTCCCCGGTTATTACCAGCTCAGCCGTGTCCAGCATTTCGTCAAAGCCCACACTGTCCAACAGCAGCTCAATGCCCGGGGTCAGTTCCCCGTCAAGGAAGGCCAGCACTCCGGCCCCCAGGCCTCCGGCGGCTCCTGCCCCCGGAACTTCGGCTACATCTTTGCCCAGGTCCCGTTCTATCACCCGGGCAAAATGGGCCATGGCCTCGTTGTGTGGGGCTATTTGCTCCGGCCTCAGTCCCTTCTGGGGGCCGAATACTGCAGCAGCTCCCCGCTGCCCACACAGTGGATTGTCTACATCACAGGCAGCTCTGACCCGGATATCCGTCAAGGTTTCAGGAGGGGCTATTCTCTCCACCCTGCCCAGGTTTTCTGCCAGGGGCATAACTTCCTCACCTGCGGCATCAAGAAATCTGTAGCCCAAAGCCGCCGCCATCCCAATGCCGCAATCATTGGTGGCGCTGCCCCCCAGGCCCAGCAGCAGCTTTTCACAGCCCAGAGATGCTATGTGCATTATGAGTTCACCCACCCCATAGGTGGTGGCAGTGAGGGGGGCAAGCTCCCCACCCATCAGTGGGAGTCCTGCGCAGGCGGCCATCTCCGTCACTGCGCTGCCGTCGGGCAGGATGCCGAACTCCGCCTCCACGGTTGACCCCTTGGGCCCGATGACGCTGAGGCTGCGGCTTTCCCCGCCGATCAGAGAAATATAAGAGGCGCACATACCCTCTCCCCCGTCGGACATGGGGATGCACAAAGTCTCCGCCTCAGGGCAGATTTTCTTCACTTCTCCGGCAATTATATTGCAGACCTGCTCTGCCTCAAGGGTGCCCTTGAAAGAGTCAGGTGCTATGACTATTCTTTTCATGCTTCCTCCCGATTCCGCAAAAGGCAGGCAGATATTTGTAATCCGCCTGCCTTCATTCTAGGCTCTACTGTTCCAGGAGCGCTCGTATCTCTTTTGCCTCGGAATCCAGCTGCTCCATAAGCAGCTCGTTTTCCCGGCGGGTGACGAAACGATAAGTCTCGTCGCTGCAATAGCTGGCCATATCCAGTATAAAGTCCCTTGCACTGCCGGCGGCGGAGAGGGCCAGTTCCGTGCTCTCTCTCAGGTAGTGGGCCGCCTCCTTGGGGCACTGGGGGCATAGCTCGGCGCTAAGCTCCAACAGCTTGCCCATCATGTTCACTATCTCCGCCGGTATGGCGGAACCGGGCTGCCTGGCCGCCTCAATGGCCCGGGCATCACCCTCCTTGACCGCCCGCCTCAAAGGTCCGCGGCATTTCACATCCTCATCTATAAGGTGCACCATATAACTTCTAAGGATCTCCCCGTTGCGGCAGATATAGTCCAGCCGGTCTCCGCCTCCCGCCGTCTTTGCGGTGATGGCCGCCGCCCGGCACATAAGGGCCGCAGCCACAGCAGCCACAGCAGCGGCGCCGCTGCCCGTATCCAGTCGATTCTCTGGATTGGCCAGGGCCTGGCTCAACTCCTCCACGGTCTTTTTTCTATAGACCTCAACAAGTATCTTTTCCGCCACGGTTTGCCTCCTTTAATCTCGGTTGAATTCTCTTAAAATCAATCCCTCATTTTTCTGCAAGGCCCAGTTTATGCACCACTCGGAGGTGAACAGCAGCAGGTCGTTGCCCTTGAAGTCCTGCACCCACTTGGTGTCGCTGGTGAGGTTCAGTTCGTTTATCTTAACGTTTTCGCTGTCCACCCAGCGCACCAGCTCATAGGGCATGGCCCGGCGGCGCACATCCACGCCGTACTCTGTCTTGAGCCGGTACTCCAGCACTTCAAATTGCAGCACGCCCACAACGCCCACAATGACCTCTTCCACTCCGGTGAAGGGCTCGTGGAAGATCTGTATGGCGCCCTCCTGGGCTATCTGGGTTATGCCCTTTTCAAACTGCTTGCGCTTCATGGTGTCTATGCGTTCCACGGCGGCAAAGTGCTCCGGAGCAAAGGTGGGTATGCCTTCAAAGCAGATGTCCCTGCCTTTTTCGCATATTGTGTCCCCTATGGAAAAAATGCCCGGGTCGAACACGCCGATGATATCCCCGGCGTAGGCTTCGTCAATTATTGCCCTATCCTGAGCCATGAGCTGCTGGGGCTGGGCCAGGCGCAGGGCCTTGCCTCCCTGTACATGATAATACTCCTTGTCCCGCTGGAAGCGGCCGGAGCAGATGCGCATAAAGGCTATCCTGTCTCTGTGGGCCTTGTTCATGTTGGCCTGGATCTTGAACACGAAGGCGGAGAAGCCCGGGTCCGTAGGTTCCACAATGTCGTCCTTGGATATTCTGGGCAGGGGCGGCATAGTCATCTTCAGGAAGCTCTCCAGGAATGGCTCCACTCCAAAGTTATTCAGGGCCGAGCCAAAGAACACCGGGCTGAGCCTTCCCTTACGCACCTCGTCTATATCAAAGTCGTAGCCCGCTCCGTCCAGCAGCTCTATGTCATCAGAGAGTGTCTGGCACAGACGGGGCCCGATGAGTTCATCCAGCTTCTCCGTCTCCTCCAGTCGGCACTCGATAGCCTTGATCCGGCTCTGGCCCCGGTGGAATTCGTTGAAAGCCAATATCTCCCGCTTCTCCCTGTCATACACGCCCTTGAATTCCTGGCCGCAGCCTATGGGCCAGTTCATGGGGTAGGTGCCGATACCAAACTCGGTCTCCAGCTGCTCCATCAAATCGTAGGGACTGCGGGCCTCCCGGTCCAGCTTGTTGATAAAGGTAAAGATGGGGATATGGCGCATAGCGCATATCTTGAAAAGTTTTCTGGTCTGGGGCTCTATGCCCTTGGCGGCGTCGATTACCATCACCGCCGAGTCCGCCGCCATAAGGGTGCGGTAGGTGTCCTCGGAAAAGTCCTGGTGTCCGGGAGTGTCCAGGATGTTGATGCAGTAGCCCTCATACTCAAACTGCATGACGGAGGAGGTTATAGATATACCTCTCTGCTTTTCCAGCTCCATCCAGTCGGAGACCGCATGGCGGGCGGTGGCCTTGCCCTTTACGGAGCCGGCCAGCTGTATGGCCCCGCCGTAGAGCAGCAGCTTTTCCGTCAGGGTGGTCTTACCGGCGTCGGGGTGGGATATGATGGCGAAGGTCCTCCGCCGCTCTATCTCTTTTACTAAATCTGGCATAATCTTCTTCCTTCAAATAATCTAACCGTGATATTATATATGTTAGGCACCGAAAAGTAAAGGGCTTATTGCCTCCGTTATCCGAGCTATGTTCTCGTCGGAATACTCTATCTCCGAGGAGTAGAGGCGCACAAGCTCCATAAGCTCTCCCCCGCTCTGCTCCAGGGCGGAGATGAGGCCAAGGCTCAATATGCAAAATTGCAGCATCAGCGCCGCCTCCCGGCGGTTTTCGGCGGAAGCAAAGTGCCGGTAGATAAGGTATTGCAGCAGCCGGGTGTGGGCCATGTCTCCGGGCAGCTCCCCGTTCAGTGGTCTGAGCTCTTTCAGAGCCGATGTCCAGGCCTCATCCAGGCGCTCCAGCCCCAGGTAAAATTCCCGCCAGTAACTCATGTCAAAATCAAGCTTCGGCATGTCCATCAGGGCGCAGCAGCTCTCCAGCCGTTTTTCCATAGGCAGCTCCGTCCCGGCCAGGATGTCCAGAAGCTTCCGCCGCAGTGCGATGAGCTCCGGCTCATTTTCCTCCGGCTCCCCCTCTACCTCGTATATAAGCTTCAGAGGACTCTCCCCAGTCAGCAGCAGCCTCGCCGCCTCTTCACAGCAGAGGCCCAGGCCCGCCTCCTGTCGCTGGGGGAAATCATTATAAAATCTGGGGTGCTCCCGGCAGATATCGCAGAGCACATCTTCGCCCCAGGCCAGGATGAGGCGGCACAGGCCCTTATCATTGAGAAAAGGGCAGCGGCCGTCGGCAGTCATTTTAAAGTGTGGCTGAGGCAGAAGGCAGAGCTGCTCTCTTAGTTCATCCCCCAGGGGGCCGGGCAGCTCTTTATACAGCTGCGCCGTGTCCTCGTCCACATCTATCTCCCAGCCCAGACAGCAGCTGTGGCGGCAGGCGGAGGCAAGACATTGAAAGTCAGAATAAAAATCCGGCTCTACATACAGCATTATTATCACCGGGGACATTTTACTATATAAGTCCCCGGCTTTTCAAGGCGGGAACAAATTAATTTCCGGGAAATTTCCCCGCCTTTGAAACCTTCCGCCCCGTTTTCGGTATATTATAGGCGAGGGACCTCAACAACAGAAAGTAAGGTGAAAACCGTGGATGAAGGGAAGATATTAAAAAGGCTGAAGGCCGGGGACGAGGCGGCTCTGGGCTGGTTTATTGAGCGCTACACCGGCTATGTGAGCAGCATAGTCCACAGCCTTATCGGTCAGGCTATGAGTCAAGCGGACATTGAGGAAGTGACGGCGGACGTGTTCCTGTCCCTGTGGGAGGGCCGGGAGAAAGTCCGGCCCGGAAAGGTGCGCCCCTGGCTCAGCGCCGTGGCCCGGCACAGGGCCCTGAACCGGCTGAGGCAGCGGCATATGGAGCTGCCCTTTGAGGAGGACATCCTGGTAATAAACTCTCCCGATCCGGAGTCGGAATGTAGCGAGAAAGAGCTGGCCCAGATAGTCCGCCGGGCGGTGGACAGCCTGCCCTACCCGGAGAGGGAGATTTTCCTCCGCCACTATTATTACGGGCAAAAGGTGAAGGACATTGCCCGGCAGCTAGGCATCAACGAGTCCACGGTAAAGACCAAGCTGCGCCGGGGCCGGGAGGCTCTGGGCCGCAGCTTGCAGGAGGGAGGCGGCATTGATGGAATATAAGATAAGCGAGCTCATGGAGCTGATAAGCGACGACAGCATCAGCCTCCCAGACTATGATGAAGTCGCCCCCCACAGGATAAAAGAAATGGTGAATGGTAAAATCCAAGGCAACGGCAGAAAGCCGCCCAAATCTCGGAACCTGGGGCGCACGCTCTTGATAGCGGCCATAATATCCGCTTTCTTTGCAGTGTCTGCCTTTGCCATAGGCTACAGCATAAACCGGCAGCGGCAGCAGGAGCTGAGGGAACAGCTGCAAATTGATGAAAACCATGTAGGCGGATATCAGGAGTATTATTTACCGGAAGAGAGTGAAGCGGCAGTTAAAGCATCAGACGGTAAAATATGCGCCGCACTTCTATCATCCATCAGCGGCACAGAATTGGACTATGTTTACGTCAATGTCTACCCCTGTGAAGAGAGTATGCTTGACACCAGTAGCGCCTTTGTAGTCTCCTACAACGGCGGCTACAGCTGGTCGGCGGCAGAGCCTGTAAGCCGGGACGGAGAGCCTATGTATGATGAAGAGAGTAAAACTTTGACTCTTCGCTGCCCTCATTTCAACTCCAAATCCACAGAAATGATCCTTGGTTTTTCCAAAGGCTACTATACCCAAAACATGGAATATCCCGTTGAAATCTCACGCTTCCATCTGGACTTCACTCAGGTGGAAACACGCACTTGCATATTTGAAACTCCTATGGAGTTTCCATGCGAAGAGCTGGGTAAAACAGGCTATGTTATCGGCGTGGAGTTGAGTTCTACTGGCATTACCTGGCTTGTGGAACACGAGGACGCAGAAGTAATCTACAATATTGACCTATCCGCATTAAGCTCTGATGAAATTAACCAAGTGCAAAGTCTACAGGGTCAATGGGCCAGAACCATAGACAGTTTCCTCCACGGAAGTCTGCACATGGCCGACGGCTCGATAACAGAAGTTTACGGTGGCGAGAGCCGAGTCTATAAAGATGGTGTCTTAATGTGCATCAGTCAATTTTCGATGAGCACAATTGACATAAATGCCGTTGTCTCAGTCACCATAGGCGACACCACCCTTGAACTGAGGTGAAAACCGTGGATGAAAGCAAGATACTGAAAAAGCTGAAGGCCGGTGATGAGGCGGCTCTGGGCTGGTTCATTGAGCGCTACACCGGCTATGTGAGCAGCATAGTCTACAACCTCCTTGGCCAGGCTCTGGGTCAGGGGGACATTGAGGAAGTCACGGCGGACGTGTTCCTGGCCCTGTGGGAGGGCCGTGAAAAGCTCAGGCCCGGAAAGCTGCGCCCCTGGCTCAGCGCCGTGGCCAGGAACACAGCGCTGAAGCGGCTGAGACAATGCAGTGTCGAGATGCCCTTTGAGGAGGACATCCTGGTAATAAACTCTCCTGGCCCGGAGACAGCCTACACTGAAAAGGAGCTGGCTCAGATTGTCCGCCGGGCGGTGGACAGCCTGCACTACCCGGAGCGGGAGATATTCCTCCGCCACTATTATTACGGACAAAAGGTGAAGGACATTGCCCGGCAGCTGGGCCTTAACGAGTCCACGGTGAAGACCAAGCTGCGCCGGGGCCGGGAGGCCCTGGGCCGCAGCTTGCAGGAGGGAGGCGGTATTGATGGAATATAAGATAAGCGAGCTCATGGAGCTGATAAGCGATGACAGCATCAGCCTCCCAGACTATGATGAAGTCGCCCCCCGCAGGATAAAGGGAATGGTGTTGAGCAAAGTCCAAGACAGCGGCAGAAAGCCGCCCAAATCCCGGAACCTGGGGCGTACACTCTTGATAGCGGCCATAATATCCGCTTTTTTCGCAGTATCTGCCTTTGCCATAGGCTACAGCATAAACCGGCAACGGCAGCAGGAGCTGAGGGAGAAATACCACGTCGACCAGACCGGCACGGACAGCTACGTGGAATATCCCCTGCCAGAGGATAGAGATGAAGTCCCGGGCGACGGCGTGGAGGATATCAGTGTAACTACTTTATCCACCGTAAGGCATAATAATACCGTTGACATTTACTTCAATGTCTCCCCCATTGATTTCAAATATGTGAGTCCCGCCGAGGAATGCATAGAGCTTTCCTCTGATGGCGAGCACTGGGTATACGCCGAGCCGGTATACAGTGACCTTGCTCCCAGCGGGATAAGCTACGCAGATATCACCCAAGAGCATGTCCTTTACGATGCCCAGACCAGGACGGCCACCATGCACTGCTATATCCATCCATCTCGGTTTTGGGAAAGCGGCGACGCAGAGCTCACGGTAAGGCTCTTCCCCGACGATGTGCTCATTGGCCGCTTCACTGTGGAAGCGCCGGAGCTGGAGAAAAGGCTGTGCCTGTTTGACAGGCCCCTTGTATTTTCTCCGGAGGGCTATGATGAGTCCGGCCGGGTGCTGGGTATAGAGCTGAGCGCCACAGGCGTCTGGTTTCTGGTGGAGATGGAGGATTTCAGTCTGATGGACAGGGATGAAAATACGGCCTGGATCAGGGCCGCCGACCAGGTCACAAGAGGTACGCTGCACATGGCAGACGGTTCGGACTTTTCCGCCCCCGGCTGCGACTCAGTACAAAAATATGAAAATGGCATAGCCTATTTCTATTGCAGATGGCAGGACACCATCGACATCCACGCCGTTACGGCTATCACCATAGGCGACACCACCCTTGAGCTGAACTAAACATTTTCTAGCACAAAAAGACACATCCTGCATTTACACGCAGGATGCGTCTTTTATTATTATGTAAACTTGATTATGTTGACTTATGGTCTGTGTTCTCAGGCTCCGTCCGGCCTATGGCCCTTGAAGAATGGCAGCTTCACCTCGCTGAAGACGACGGCCAGGAAGATGAGCACAAAGCCCAGGAGCATCTTTCCCGTTACAAGCTCGCCGTAAAACAGCACTGAGGTCAAAACGCCGAAAACGCTCTCCAGGGTCATTATCATGGCGGCCACCGAGGAGTTGGTATACTGTATGCCCCAGGCCTGGAGGAAGAAGCAGATAGCGGTGCAGAACACACTGAGGTAAGCTATACCCAGCCAGGCATCCATGGATACGTTCTTGGGTGCGGTCTCAAAGGCTACGGCGCCAAACCAGCAGATAAGGGCGGCAACGGCAAACTGGATGGCGGAGATTGTGACGGCCTCGCCGCTGTCTTTATAGTGTTCCAGGATTATCACCTGAAAGGCATAGAAGAAGCCGCACATCAAGGTGAGCATATCTCCGATGTTCACGTTGCCCAGGCCCTCGTTCAGGGATACAAAGCCTATGCCGCTTATGCACAAAAAGGCAGCAAGCACATTGGCAAGACCCGGGCGGCGTCTGTACACCAGCCAGGCCAGGAAGGGCGTTAGCACACAGTAGGTGGCGGTGAGGAAGGCGTTCTTCCCCGGAGTGGTGTACACCAGGCCATAGGTCTGGACTATATAGGCCAGAGCCAGGCACAGGCCCGCCAGTGCTCCGCCCTGGATGCAGCGCTGGCTCACTTTCTTAAACCGTCTCCCCGCCGCCGCAGCCAGCAGCACTGCCGACACGGTAAAGCGTATGGACAGCACCCACATGGTGCCTATACTGCTGAGAGTATTTTTCAGCACCACAAAAGAGGTGCCCCAGATTATTGCACACAGCAGCAGGGCCAGCCTGCCCTGCAATCCTTTTCCCTTCATTTTTCTCTATTCCTTGGTCATAAACTGGGCCGCCGCCCGAAGCATCAGCTTCTTGGTGCCGGCACTTTCAAAATTGATCTCTATGAGATAGTCTCCCCCCATGGGGGTGAGTTTATTTATAACGCCCAGGCCGAAAGCCTTGTGCTTCACCCTGTCCCCCAGCTGGAAACTGGGAGCCTTGGCCGGGGCTGCCGGGGCCTTTACTGCCGGAGCTGCCAGGGGGCTGCGGGTCTGAGGCTGGGCCTTCCGGGCAAATTCCGCCTGGACCCGGCTCCGCTCTCCATAGCTGTAGCCTCTGGGGATATTTTTCTTTATATGCTCTTCCGGTATCTCGTCCACAAAGCGGGAGACACGGTTTGAGGTGGTTCGGCCAAAGAGCATGCGCTGCCGGGCACAGACCAGGTGCAGCTGCTCCTTGGCCCGGGTCAGGGCCACGTAGCACAACCGCCGCTCCTCCTCCATCTCGTCCTGCTCCCCTATGGCCCGGATGCCTGGGAAGATGCCCTCCTCCATGCCAACGATGAACACGCTGGGGAACTCCAGCCCCTTGGCGGAGTGCATGGTCATCATCACCACGCAGTCGGCCTCCTTGTCGTAATTGTCCATGTCGGTATAGAGAGCCACGTTTGCCAGGTATCCCTCCAGAGTCTCGTCCCCGGATTCCTTCATATAGCTGAGCATACTGGATTTGAGCTCCTGGACGTTCTCCGCCCGAGCGGTATCCTCCACGGTGTTTTTCTCCTCCAGGCTGCGCAGGTACCCGGTCTTTTCCATCAGCTGGTCGAAGAGGGCGTCGGGGCTGTTGTCCTTTGCAAAATCCTGCAGCTCCCTTATCATGGCGGCAAACTGCCGCAGCCGCAGTCCTGAGCGCTGGAGCTGGGGATAGCTCTCCGCCCGGCAGAGGATATCGAACATGGAGCAGCTCTCCTCCCCGGCAAGCTCACGCACAGTCTCCACCGTGCGCTCCCCTATGCCCCTGGGGGGGCTGTTGATTATACGGCTCAGGCGCAGGTCGTCGGAGCTGGAGGCGATGAGGCAGAGATAGGCCAGCACGTCCTTCACCTCGGCCCGGTCAAAGAAGCGGGTGCCGCCTATTATCCGGTAAGGTATGCCGTTTCGCTTGAAGGCGTACTCCAGCTGGTTGGACTGGGCATTCATCCGGTAGAGCACCGCACTGTCCCGCCAGTTGGCTCCCCGGCCGTAGTTCGCCATTATTTTCGAGGCCACATACTGGGCCTCGTCATGCTCGTTGTCCGCCACATAGAGCTCCGGCAGCTCTCCGCTGCCCTGATCGGACCACAGCTCCTTGCCCTTGCGGCCCTGGTTATGGCGGATGACTGCGTTGGCGGCGTCCAGAATGTGGGTAGTGCTGCGGTAGTTCTGCTCCAGGCGTATGGTGCGGCAGCCCTTGTACTGCTGCTCAAAGGATAGGATATTCTCAATGGTGGCGCCCCGGAACTTGTATATGCTCTGGTCGTCGTCTCCCACCACGCAGATGTTGCCCCAGCCTCCCGCCAGCAGGGAGGACAGCAGATATTGCAGATGGTTCGTGTCCTGGTACTCGTCTATCAGCACATATTTGAATCTCCTCTGCCAATAGCCCCTCACGTCCTCCTGCTCTTCCAGGAGCTTCACGGTGAAGAAGATCAGGTCGTCAAAGTCCATAGCGTTGGCGGAAAACATCCGGCGCATATACTCGCTGTAAATCTCGCCGTAGCGGATGCGGCGTACATCCCCGCTCTTTCTCGCCTCTGACAGATAGTCGGCAGCGCCGATACGGCTGTCCTTGGCCCGGCTTATCTCCCCCATCAGGGCCTTGGCCGGGAACATCTTGTCGTCCAGATCCATGTCCTTTATTATGTGCTTTAAAAGGCTGAGACTGTCTGAGGTATCATAGATGCTGAAAGAGGAAGTGAAGCCCAGCTTCTCCGCGTCCCGGCGCAGTATACGCACACAGGCGGAATGGAAGGTACAGGCCCAGATGTCGTCGGCCTTGTCTCCCAGCATACGTCCCAATCTGTCCTTAAGCTCTCCCGCCGCCTTGTTGGTAAAGGTGATGGCCAGGATACGCCATGGCTCCACCGGCTCATAGGCCGCCAGAGCCTCCGCTTCCTCGCCTCCCCGGCGCAGGATCTCCAGCTTTTTCTCGTCCGCATCCGGCGGGATCTCCTCCGTGTCCGCCGCCTTGCCATATTTCAGCAGGTTCGCTATGCGGTTTATGAGCACCGTGGTCTTGCCGCTTCCGGCTCCGGCCAGGATAAGCAGCGGCCCTTCGGTGCTGAGCACCGCCTGCCGCTGCATTGGGTTGAGCCGGGCAAAATCCCCGGCTATCACGGCCCTCCGGGCCTCTATGTAGTCTTTTTCAAATTCCATATTCATGGCGAAGATTTTAACACAAAGCTGCACGGATAACAAGAGCCACATTGAATCAAGCTGTGTTGACTTTTTCCGCCGTTTTGGTTACTATAACTATATGTGTTTTTATGCGGCCAAGTCGGCCTACGGAGATCAGAATGAGAAAAATATTAGGCACACTGTGGAATAAAGCAAATGAGCCCCACATCGAACGGGCACTTATAGTTATCCTTCCCTTCATTACCCTGGTCATTGTCGCCCTTATCCTGACGCCGGGCCTGCTTGCCCTGGCTGGTGATACCGTTGTCAGCGCTGCTCTGGAGAGTCCGATCCCCACCCAGACCCTGAGGGAGGAAGAGGGCTTTGCCCACATATCCCAGGCAGAGGAGCAGGCCATCTTGGAGGAGCTTCCTGTTTCACCCAGTCCCGCTCCTACCCCTTCGCCTCAGCCCAGCCCGGAAACTGTGGAGCAGGTTTTCTCCGGCCCCCTCACCGGCTGGCAGGAAATCGGCGGCATCACCTACTACTACGATGAAAACGGAGTTCCCCTCACCGGGCTGCAACAGATAAACGGACAACTCTATTTCTTTGACCAGTACGGCCAGTGCGCCAGTGAGCTGGGGATAGATGTGTCCACCTACAACGGGTTTATTGACTGGCAGGCCGTGGCCGCCCAGGGCATAGACTTTGCCATTCTCAGGGCCGGGGGCCGGGGCTGGGAGACCGGCCTCATCTATGACGACGAGTGGTTCCAGCGAAACCTTATGGAAGCCGGAATAGCCGGGATAGACCTGGGGGTCTATTTTTTCTCCACCGCCACCAATCCCCTGGAGGCTGTACAGGAGGCAGACTATGTGATCCATTGCCTGGGCGGAACGGAGCTTAAGCTGCCCATATTCATAGATGTGGAATACTCGGGAGATTATCCCCATGGCAGGGCCGACAAGCTCAGCAACACGGAGCGTGAGGTAATAATCAACGCCTTCTGCCGCACCGTTATGGATGCGGGATATGATGCCGGTGTTTACTCCGGGGAGTACTACTATAAATACAACCTTGATTTTGTATCTCTCAGCAAGTACAGCATCTGGCTTGCAAGCTACACAAAGAGCGCCCGGCTGCCCAACTTCCCCGGCAGCTACGACATGTGGCAGTTTACCGACAGCGGGCTTGTGAACGGCATTACCGGCATTGTGGATATGAACGCCGTATTTTGAAAAGACTTATATCCCTGCAATGATAAAGCAATGTAATTATACACTGCGGAGTTATGGAGGTAGTTAAAATGAAATACCTAAACCTGCCCCAAAATAGGAAGCCGTTAGTTTGGGCCTGTGTGATGCTCTTTTTCCTGTTTTTTACCCTGAGTTTTCTTACCCCAATGCTGGCCGATGACTACTCCTATTCCTTCAGCTACGCTGATAGGAGCAGGATCAACTCTATCTCCGATATAATCTCATCCCTGGCAGCCCACCGCGTTGATATGAACGGCAGAATGGCCGCTCACTTTTTCGCTCATCTCTTTCTGATGCAGCCCAAAATAGTATTCTGTCTGGCAAACTCTCTTATTGTCCTGGGGATATTCTATCTGATTTATCTTACTCTCCCAGGAACGGATGACCGGCAGAAATTTATTGTCATGCTCATGGTATTTTTTCTTGTATGGCTATATACTCCGGTATTCGGCCAGGTCTTTCTATGGCTGGATGGGGCATGCAATTACGCTTGGGCCTTCTTTTTTATCTATGCTTTTATTTTCCCCTATTGCAGGGCCTATCTCTTTAAGTGCAGTGCTTCTCCCTTCGGTAAGCTTGGGAAATTCTTTTTCCTGCTGCTGGCCTTTCTAGCCGGTTCTTACTCTGAAGGTGCTTCTTTCGGCATGCTTTTTATTGCCTTTTGCTTTTTGCTGTGCCTGTGGCACAGGGACAGGAAGCTCCCACGTTTCCTTGTGCTGGCGCTTATTACGGCAGCGCTGGGCTACCTGTACTTAATGACTGCTCCGTCCGAGTGGAGCGGCCGCACCGGAAGTTTTTCCATAGAAACCATAGCAAAAAATATTAAACGCATGATAAGCGCTCCTCAAGAAACCATGATGCCCCTATTTTCTCTCTATGCAGTATTGCTGGCAGCCTGCGTATGCTTTAAGAGACGGCGAGAAATTATAGTTACATCGGTGATTTTATTTCTTGGAGCTTGGGCTTCCATTGTCCTGTTCGCCGTAGCCATTTATTTCCCCTGGCGCTCCCTCCTGATGATGTCCATGCTTCTGGTTATTTCCTGCGCGCTCATGGTTTCAGAGCTGTGTGAAGCAGGGTTTCGTCCTTATTTGCCCATGGCAGCAGCTCTGGCAGGCAGCCTGTTCATTTTTCAGTTCGCCCTGGGCCTGGGGGATATTGCCAATGTGTACAGCCAGTACATACAGAGAGAAGCAGCAATCGAAACTGCCATTGAAAATGGTGAAATGCAGATCTGGCTCCAGCCTTATGTGGCTGATACCAAATATAGCGGTGCCTATCTCCTGGCAGATATATATGAGGACTGTTGGAGCTGGCCTAACTACGATCTGGCGGACTATTACGGTATAAATGAAGTATATGCCCTCCCCTCTGAGGTATGGCAACACGGAGAATGAAATGCCTGAAAGAATTTCCAATGTATTTATAAGGATAATGCTGGGCATTTATATGCTTTTGCTAGGACTGGGGGTGTTTCTTGGCACCTTCGGCAAGCTGGAGAGCCCCAGTTATATTCTGGCCCTTGTTCTGGCCGGCGGGCTGTTCCTCTGCCTTTGGCTGCTTTGGCCCAGGCTTGGCAGAGCCATGGAGATGCTTCAGCTTCCCGGCGCTTTTGTCACCGGCCTCGTTCTCAGTCTTTTCTGCCTGCTTCTGAATCTGGCCTGGGTGCTCTTTTTTCAGATAGAGCCCACCGTTGACTTCCAGACCTTTTATGAGACTGCCCGAGCCATCGCCCTGGAGGAGCGGGTGGACATGCTCTATCTGGGGCTGTTCCCCCACATTCTGGGTTACTCCACTTTTCTGGGTCTGATGATGCGCCTGTTTGGACAGTTTCCTCTTCTGGCACCGTTGCTGAATGTAGCGCTCACCCTGATCTCCGGGCTGTGTATTTATGCTCTCTGCCTGCGCTGGATAAATCTCAAGGCGGCAGCAGCGGCTTTTTTCCTGTGGAGCATATGCCCATCCAAGCTGATGTACAACTCCATGGTAATGTCTGAGCCTTTGTACACCTGCCTTATTCTGCTGGCACTGCTGCTTATGAGTCTGGCGCTGGACGGTCGCAGCCGCCCTTGTCTGCGGCTCCTGGCAGCCCTGCCCCTGGGCTTGGGCTGCGGTGCCCTGCTGCTGGCAGTGAACGTGACCCGGCCTGTAGCCCTTATTCTTATAGTGGCTTTCTGCCTCTGGATACTGTTTCTGAGAGGCAGGGATTTTCTGAAATTGAAAAGCTGGCTGGTGCTGGCACTGTTCGCCCTCTCCATGTTCGCGGCCTGGTCCCGCTGCGGATACTATTGGGATCGCTGGGAATACCTGCATATCTTTGAAAAGACCTCGGATATCCCCGCTTATAACATCTATGTTGGGCTTAATATGGACAGCCTGGGCAGCTATTCCGAAGAAGATATGGATACCCTGATGAACTACCGCTATCAGGGCACTGCCCTGTCTGCTCAGGAGGACATGCTGGAGGAGGTAAAAGAGCGCCTGTCCAGTGGAGAGATAAATTTTCCAAAGCTCTTTGCCGCAAAGCTGGCCAAGCTCATAGGCAACGACGAGGGCGGCGCCTTTTATGCCCAGGCCGAGCTGAGCCACCTTGCTTTCAGTCTGAGCTCCGCCTTAAGCAATGTGTTTTATTATTATCTTGTGTTGCTCAGCCTTTTCGGTGCAGCCATGCTTTTCCGCCGTCCGGTATATTCCACGGCATATATGGCGCCGCTGTATTCCATCGGCCTGATACTGGCCCATCTCATTGTGGAGGTCTCCGGAAGATATAAGTACTCTCTTATCCCCATGTTTATAATCGTAGCAGCCTTTGCCCTTAAAGCGCCGGAGCCGCCCCCGGCTGCCCATAATAGCAAAGCCTGAGAGTTTTTCTTTTGAAACTCTCAGGCTTTTGCCATATTCTTTTATTCCAGCTTCTGCCGCAGCAGCTCCACCGCCCGGCGTTCCAACCGGGATATCTGTACCTGGGAAACGTGCATCACCTTGGCGCAGTTTTGCTGGGTCATGCCATGGTAATAGCGCAGAGCCACTACCTGTCTTTCCCGCTCCGGCAGGGATTCTATGGCGGCGCGAAGGGCCACATGCTCCACCATTTTCTCTTCGGCGCCATAGTCTCCCAGCACCAGCTCCAGGGTGAAGCCGTCCTCTCCGCTCTCCCTGTGCAGGCTCTCCGCAGGACCTGTGGCAGTCTCGGCAAAGGCAATGTCCTCCGGGCTGATCCCCGTCTCCCGTGACAGCTCCGACAATGTGGGCTCCCGGCCCAGGCGCTGCTCCAGGTTTATACGGGCCATACGTATCTGCATGGCCTGCTCCTTTATGCCACGGCTGACCTTTATTGCCCCGTCATCCCGCAAAAAGCGGCGTATCTCCCCGGATATCTTTGGCACCGCATAGGTGGAAAAGCGGGTCCCGAAGCTCTCGTCAAAGCCCTCAATGGCCTTTAGGAAACCTACGCAGCCCAACTGATACAAGTCCTCCGCCTCTACGCCTCGGCCGAAATAGCGCCTGGCCACGCTCCATATTAGGCCGGAGTTTTCCTCTACCAGCTTTCCGGCAATCTCCGTATCTCCCTGCTTTGCCCGGCGAATATCTTCATAGATGTCGGTACTCATCTCTGACCCTGGCGTGGGCTTATAAAGCGCTGCATCACTACGGTGGTACCCTTGCCGGGACTGGAGCGCACCCGGAGCTTGTCCATAAAGCTGCCCATGATGGTAAAGCCCATGCCGCTGCGTTCTTCTCCGCCGGTGCTGAAAAGGGGCGTCATAGCCTGCTCCACATCGGCTATACCCTTCCCCCAATCGCGTATACTTATCTCCAAGGTGCTGCCCTTGATTATCCTCAGACGCATAGCAATACGGCCTATGCTGTCTGGATAGGCATGGACTATGGAATTGGTAACCGCCTCGGATACTGCGGTCTTTATGTCCCCCAGTTCCTCCAGAGTGGGGTCCAGCTGTGCTGCAAAGGCAGCGGCCGCCGTGCGGGCAAAGGCCTCGTTGCAGCTGCGGCTGGGAAACTCCAGCTTTATGTAATTGTTTTCCTTCATCTTCTCCTCCTTTTATTTCCCCACGGCCACGGGCACCAAACGGTCAATCCCCGCCGCGTCAATAACTCTCTGGGGCTGCTTTGCCGGGTTCTCTATCCAGGCCCGTCCACCCAGGGTCTTCATCCGGCGGCTGACCCGTATTATTACGGCAATGCCCGAGGAATCCATAAAATTGAGCCCCGCCATGTCCAGCACACAGTCCCTTGGCATATACTCGTCCAGCAGCTCCTCTATGCGCCGGATTGTGTTCCTGGCCTCGTGGTGATCCAGCTCACCGGCCAGATACAGGGTGAGCCTCCCGGAATTAAAAGCCGTGTTTATTGTCATGTCTTATCTCTCCTGTCCGCTGTAAAAAGCAAAAAAATAGCACCGCATCCTCGGATGCAGTGCTATTTTAATTTATTCCCTATGCGTAAACAGTCGAAAACAGGGCAGCGGCAGCTCACTTGCCCAGATTTTCCAGGCTAATTTTCAGATTGTCGATAAGTGCCTCCAATTTGGCTTTCTTCTCCCGCTCCACATTGACAACGGCCTCAGGGGCGCGGGTGACGAAGTTCTGATTGGAGAGCTTGCCTATCTGGGCGGCCAGCTGCTTTTCGGCGTTGGCCAGTTCCTTCTCTATCCGGGCCCGCTCTTTCTCCAGATCCACCAGTTCCGCCATGGGCATAAACATGCGGGCATTGTCTGTGATGACAGAGACCATACCCTCGGTCTTTTCCGGGGCGGCGGAGGTGACGCTCACCTCGCTGGCGTAGGCCAGCTTGGAGATATAGCTGCGCCCGGCGGTGAAAGCCTGGGTCTTATCGGTGACGATTATCAGATGGGCCTTCCGGGAGGGGGGCACATTCATGTCGCTGCGCCGGGCACGGACGGCCTTGATGGCGCTCATGACCATCTCAAAGTTCTGCTCGTCCTGGGGGAAGTCCAGTTCCGCCTTGTATTCCGGATATCGCTCTATCATCAGGGCCTCGCCCTCGTGGGGCAAGGCCTGCCAGATCTCCTCGGTGATGAAAGGCATGAAGGGATGCAGCAGCTTCAGTATCTCCGTGAGCACATAGAGCAGCACCTTCTGAGCTGAGAGCTTCAGCTCCTCATCCTCCCCATTGAGCCGGGGCTTGGTCAGCTCTATATACCAGTCGCAGTAGCTGTCCCAGATGAAGTCGTATATCTTGCCCGCGGCCACGCCCAGCTCAAAGCTGTCCATGTTCTCGCAGACTTCCTTCACCACGGTGTTGAGCTTGGAGAGTATCCACTTGTCCTCCAGCTCCAGCTTTTCCGGCAACTCATTTTTATCGATGCTCAGATTCATCATCACGAAGCGGGAGGCATTCCATATCTTGTTGCAGAAGTTGCGCATTGCCTCGCACTTTTCCACATAGAAGCGCATGTCATTTCCGGGGGAGTTGCCGGTTATCAGATTGAAGCGGAGAGCGTCGGCGCCGTAATTGTCCACCATCTCCAAGGGGTCGATGCCGTTGCCCAGGGACTTGGACATCTTCCGGCCCAGGCTGTCCCTCACCAGGCCGTGGATGAACACGGTGTGGAAGGGCTCCTTCTTCATCTGCTCCATGCCGGAGAAGATCATTCTGGCAACCCAGAAGAAGATGATGTCATAGCCGGTGACCATGACGCTGGTGGGATACCAGTAGTCCAGCTCCGGGGTCTTTTCCGGCCAGCCCATAGTGGAGAAGGGCCAGAGGGCAGAACTGAACCAGGTGTCCAGCACGTCCTCGTCCCGGGTGATGTTCTTGCTGTGGCAGTGCTCACACTCGGTGGCGTCCTGGCGGGAGACGGTTATATGGCCGCAGTCGGCGCAGTACCAGGCGGGGATCTGGTGGCCCCACCACAGCTGCCGGGAGATGCACCAGTCATGGACGTTCTCCATCCAGTTCAGGTAGGTCTTGGTGAATCGCTCGGGCACGAACTTTATCCTGCCGTCCTTCACCACGTTTATGGCCTCCTTGGCCAGAGGGGCCATCTTCACGAACCACTGGGGGCTGGTGAGAGGCTCCACCACGGTGCCGCAGCGGTAGCAGCAGCCCACATTGTGGCTGTAGGGCTCGGTCTTGACCAGATAGCCCTGCTCCTCCAGGTCGGCCACTATGGCCTTGCGGGCCTCGTAGCGGTCCATGCCGTTATATTTGCCGCCGTTTATTATCCTGGCGTCCTCGTCGATGCACTGTATCTGCTCCAGGTTGTGGCGCAGACCCACCTCGTAGTCGTTGGGGTCGTGGCAGGGGGTCATCTTCACGGCGCCGGTGCCGAAGCCCAGCTCCACGTAGTCGTCGGCCACGATGGGCAGCTTCCGGCCCACCAGGGGCAGGATGGCGTTCTTGCCCACCAGGTGCTTGTAACGCTCATCGTCGGGGTGGACGGCCACGCCGGTGTCGCCCAGCATGGTCTCGGGCCGGGTGGTGGCAATAATGAACTCCTCGTCGGAATCCTCAATGGGGTAGCGGATATGCCAGAAGGCGCCTGGCATGTCCTTATACTCCACCTCGGCGTCGGAGAGGGCGGTGCGGCACTTGGGGCACCAGTTGATTATACGGCTGCCCTTGTAGATGAGTCCCTTTTCATACAGGTCGCAGAAGGTCTCCCGCACGGAGCGGGCACAGACCTCGTCCATGGTGAAGCGGCTGCGCTCCCAGTCGCAGGAGACGCCCATGCTCTTCTGCTGCTCCACTATCCTGTCGCCGTACTGCTCCTTCCAGGCCCAGACCCGCTCCAAAAACTTCTCCCGGCCCAGGTCATAGCGGCTCAGCCCCTCTTCCTTGCGCAGCACTTCCTCCACCTTTATCTGGGTGGCTATGCCCGCATGGTCAACACCGGGCAGCCACAATGCTGCATAGCCCTGCATGCGCTTGTAGCGGGTGAGTATGTCCTGGAGGGTCGCGTCCAGGGCATGGCCCATGTGCAGCTGGCCGGTGACATTGGGTGGGGGCATGACGATGGAAAAGGGCTTTTTGTCCTTATCCACCACGCCTTTGAAGTAGCCGCCCTTCATCCACATGTCGTAGATATTCTTTTCCACCGCTTTGGGGTCGTAGGTCTTTGGAAGCTCTCGCATATAAACATCCTCCTGAAAAAATGAAAGCGCCCTGAAGCCGTAGCTTCAGGGCGATAATTTACCGCGGTACCACCTGAATTCCGCCTATGGCGGCGCTCATGGACTCTGTAACGGGAATCCCCCGCCGGGACTACGCAGCTTTTGAAGCCTTCATCCCCGGTGCTCAAGGCCGACCTTCCCCGGCGTTTCACAGGAGCTCTCACCAACCGCTCCCTCTCTGAGATCCGCAGACCCGGGTACTCCTGCCTGTCACAGCAATTTGAATGGATTTTACTGCAAACAGCGGATTTTGTCAATAGCTATCATTCAACCATTCGGCGGAGCTGCTCCAGGCTCTGTACACCTACCCGCATTTCCAGCACTTCCCCGTCCTCAATGGTTGCCAGCGTGGGTATACTCATTATCCCAAAGCGGCGGGCAAGCTCCGGCTGCTCATCAATATCCACTTTGCATATCTTCACGCTGCCCTCCAACTCCCCGTCCAGCTGCTCCAGAATGGGAGCCTGCATACGGCATGGCCCGCACCAAGTGGCCCAGAAATCCACCAGGCTCCTGCCTTCTCCGGTTACAGCGTCAAAGTTTTCCTCTGTCAAATGCAGTATTGCCATGTCAGTTCTCCTTATTTTTATCTATATATTCGCAGGCAGCAAGGGCAGCAATATTACCCTCCCCTGCGGCCTTAGCCAGCTGATAGGGCTTGCCGGTGCAGTCCCCGGCGGCAAAGACCCCGGGCACATCCGTCTCCATGTTCCGCCCGGTGACAATGCCCCCCTTTTCATACCTGAGTCCCGGCACCAGCTGAGTGACGGACACGGTATCCTTTATTATAAACACCGCGTCCACCTTGTATTCCTCTCCATTATACACCAGAGTGTCCGCCTTCCCCTCGCCTTTTATCTCGTATTTCCCGCCGCCGGCAAAATGCAGCAGCTCCGAGCAGATGCCCCGGAGGAAGTCCGCATCCTGCTCGGCCTCTTCCCCGCTGCCTATGAGGGCCGCCCGCCTGCCCTTATAGAGCATGCCGTCGCAGGTGGCGCAGTAGCTGACGCCCCGGCCTAAAAACTCCGCCTCGCCAGGGTAGAGCTTTTCCCGGGTGATGCCGGCGGCGATTATCACGGCCCCAGCCTGGTAATAGTCGCTGCCCACCGCTACGCCGAAGCTGCCGCCGAAGGGCATTACCGACAGGGCCCGGCCACGTATCACCTCCGCCCCGCTGTTTTCCAGCTGGCTGAAGAGCTGCTTTGCCATGTCCGCCCCGCTTATGGAGGCTATGCCCGGGTAATTGGTCACCTGCTCCGCCTTGTAAAGGCTGCTGGTCTCCACCGGATTTGTCACAACGCCCACGGTTTTCCCACGGTTCAGGCAGGTGACGGCTGCCGACACACCGGCGATGCCTCCGCCGATTATCATTATATCAAAGCTGTCAGCCATGGTGATTTTCCTTTCGCTTTATAATTCAGTATTATGTACAGTTATCTTAGCACATTTTTGTTGTAATTACCAGAGCAATCGTTTATAATGTGGAATGATTCATTAGTAGATATAGGAGATGGAAAAGATGGACGAAACTGCCAGAAACTTTATTGACGCCTTTGTGCAGGAGGATCTCTCGGAGGGCAACCGCTGTTACGGCATGCAGGTGCACACCCGTTTTCCTCCGGAGCCCAACGGCTATCTCCATATAGGCCACTGCAAGGCGCTGACTATAGATTTCGGTACCGCCGAGCGTTTCGGCGGCGTGTGCAACCTGCGCATGGACGACACCAACCCCGCCAAGGAGGATACGGAATACGTGGACGCTATCCAGGAGGATATCCACTGGCTGGGCTTCGACTGGGGCGACAGGTTCTACTACGGCTCCGACTATTTCGAAAAGACCTATGAGTATGCCATAGAGCTTATAAAGAAGGGCCTTGCCTATGTGTGCGAGCTGACTCCGGAACAGTTCAAAGAGTACCGGGGCGACACCACCAAGCCCGCCGTCAGCCCCTGGAGAGACCGTCCCATTGAGGAGAGCCTGGACCTCTTCCGGCGCATGAGAGAAGGAGAGTTCCCCGAGGGCAAGTACACCCTCCGTGCCAAGATAGACCTGGCCAGCGGCAACTTCAACATGCGGGACCCTGTGCTCTACCGCATCCGCTACATCGAGCACCACCGCCAGGGCACCAAATGGTGTATCTTCCCCATGTACGACTTCGCCCATCCCATCCAGGATGCCCTGGAGGGCATAACCCACTCCCTCTGCTCCCTGGAGTATGAGGCCCACAGGCCCCTTTACGACTGGGTTGTCTCCAATGTGTCCATTCCCGGCATCAAGCCCCGTCAGATAGAGTTTGCCCGCCTGGGCATAAACTACACCGTCATGTCCAAACGCAAGCTGCGCCGGCTGGTGGAAGAGGGCCGGGTGGACGGATGGGACGATCCCCGTATGCCCACCCTCTGCGGGCTGCGCCGCCGGGGCTACACCAGCGCCTCTATCCGGGACTTCTGCGAGCGCATAGGCGTTTCAAAGGTGGACTCCACCGTAGACTGGGCTCTGCTGGAGAGCTGCCTGCGTGACGATCTCAATGCCAACGCCCCCCGGGTCATGGCCGTGCTGCACCCGTTGAAGCTCACCGTCACCAACTACCCGGAAGGTCAGAGCGAAATGCTCACCGTGGAGAACAATCCTCTCAAACCTGAGGACGGTACCAGGGAGATCAGCTTCTCCCGTAACCTTTGGGTGGAGGCCGATGACTTCATGGAGGTCCCCGCTCCCAAGTACAAGCGCCTCTTCCCCGGCAACGAGGTGCGCCTCAAGGGTGCCTACCTGGTCACCTGCACCGGCTGTGTCAAGGATGCAAATGGCAATGTCACCGAGATACTCTGTGAGTACGACCCGGAGAGCCGGGGCGGCGACCCCGCCGACGGCCGCAAAGTGAAGGGCGCCACTCTCCACTGGGTGGATGCCGCCACCGCCGCCGACGCTGAGGTGCGGCTCTACGACTATCTCTTTACCGACCCCGACCCGGACGCCCAGGACAAGAACTTCCTGGACTTCCTTAACCCCGACAGTCTTATAACTCTCACCGGCTGCAAGGTGGAGGCAGGACTGGCCAAGGTACCCATGCCGGAAAAGGGCAAAAATTCACAGGGCTTCCAGTTCATGCGCCAGGGCTATTTCTGCCTGGACAACAAGGACGCTGCCCCCGGACATCTTGTCTTTAACCGAGCTGTGGCTCTCAAGGACAGCTTCAAAAAATAAATTAAATCTTAGCAAAAACCAGGCTGCGTTTGCAGCCTGGTTTTTTGTCGTATTGTTTTTAAATGACGCTGTTGGCATACATCCTGTCGTAGTAGTTCATGTACTCCCCGGAGACTATCTTCTCCATCCACTCCCCGTGGCGGAGATACCAGTCTATGGTGCTGGCCATGCCGGTCTCAAAGGTATACTTGGGGGCCCAGCCCAGCTGGGTGGTTATCTTGGTATTGTCTATGGCGTAGCGCCTGTCGTGGCCGGGCCGGTCCTTCACGTGGACGATCAGGTCCTCGCTCTTGCCGGTACTGCCGATAATGAGCTTGACTATATCGATATTGGCCTTCTCGTTGTTGCCGCCGATATTGTACACCTCGCCGGTGACGCCCTTCTCCAGCACCGTGGCTATGGCGGCGCAGTGGTCCTCCACATACAGCCAGTCCCTTATCTGCATACCGTCGCCGTAGACCGGGAGGCTCTTGCCGTTCAGGCAGTTGTTAATCATCAGGGGGATGAGCTTCTCCGGGAACTGGTAGGGGCCGTAGTTGTTGGAGCAGCGGGTTATGTTAACCGGCATGCCATAGGTCTTGTTGTAAGCTCTCACAACAAAGTCTGCGGAGGCTTTAGAGGCCGAGTAGGGGCTGTTGGGGGCCAGCGGCGTAGTCTCGGTAAACATGCCGGTGGGGCCCAGAGCGCCGTAGACCTCGTCGGTGGAAACCTGGAGGTACTTCACTCCCTCTCTGAACTCATAGGAATACTTGTCATCCGGGTCCAGCTTCCAGTGGCGCTTTGCCACGTCCAGCAAGGTCTGGGTGCCCAGGATGTTGGTGGTAAGAAATATGTCCGGATTGGTTATGCTCCGATCCACGTGGCTCTCGGCGGCAAAGTTCACCACGGTGTCAAACTCATATTTGTCAAAAAGCTCTTCCACCAGGGTACGGTCATGGATATCACCCTTGGTGAAATGATAGCGTGGGTCACTACTGATCTCCGTCAGGTTGTCCAGGTTGCCTGCATAGGTGAGCAGATCAAGGTTCACTACAGTAATATCGCCGTAATTTTTCAGCAGGTAATGTATGAAGTTGGAGCCTATAAAGCCGGCTCCGCCGGTGACCAAAAGGTTTTTCATTTTATGTATCAGTCCTTTTCCACAAGTGATATGAGATACTGGCCGTATTCGGTCATTTTAAGCTCGGTGCCCAGAGCCAGCAGCTGGTCGTCACTTATCCAGCCACGGCGCCAGGCTATCTCCTCTATGCAGGAAACATAGAAGCCCTGGCGATTCTGCACCGTAGCCACGAACTGGGCGGCCTGGAGCATGCCCTCGGGAGTACCGGTATCCAGCCAGGCCATGCCGCGGCCCATAGGGCTCACCAGCAGCTCGCCCCGCTGAAGGTATACATTGTTTACAGTGGTTATCTCCAGCTCACCTCTGGGGGATGGGCTGATATTCTTTGCCACATCCACCACACTGTTATCGTAGAAGTACAGGCCGGGAACGGCAAAGTTGCTCTTGGGATTTGCGGGTTTTTCCTCAATGGACACAACACGTTTGTTCTCGTCAAATTCTACCACGCCGAAAGCCTTGGGGTTTTTCACCTGAACACCGAAGATCATTCCGCCTTTTTCTATGGCTGCGCCCTTGCGCAGATAGTCCGAGAGAGCTTGGCCGTAAAACACATTGTCTCCCAGGATAAGACAGACCGAGTCGTCGCCTATAAATCGTTCCCCCAGGATAAAGGCTTCCGCCAAGCCCCGAGGCTGCTCCTGCACCACATAGTCAAAATTCATGCCCAGGCGCTTGCCGTCCCCCAGAAGTTCCCTATAATGGGGCAGATCCTCCGGAGTGGAGATTATCAGCACATCCCTGATACCTGCCAGCATCAGTACAGACAGAGGGTAGTAGACCATAGGCTTGTCATAAATAGGCAGCAGCTGCTTTGAGACAACTCTTGTCATTGGATACAGGCGGGTACCTTTTCCGCCGGCAAGTATAATTCCCTTCATTGCGATGCATACCTCCGTATTGTTTTTGACAATTGATTGTACCATTCTCCCCTGTGCCCTGTCAATCTCTGTCACATATATGACGTATCCGGGAAATTTTCTGTACGCTGCCCCAATATACAGTGAAAAAGGGCTTGAATTATGAGAAAGCCTATGGTATACTTTCATGGCTGTGAAGCGTGTATACTTTGAAAGGGTTGAAATAAATGTCTGCAATCACCATCGTTCTCACCATTCTCCAGGTCCTCTCCGGTGTAGCCGTCACCGCTATCGTGCTCATGCAGAGCGGTAAGAGTGCCGGCCTTTCCGGTGCAATTTCCGGCGGAGCCGAGACCTTTATGTCCAAGGGCAAGGCCAAGACCTGGGACGCAAAGCTGGCAAAGGCCACAAAGTGGTTTGCCCTGGCTTTTGTCATCCTGACCTTGAGCCTGCACTTTGTTTGATTAGTCTGAGAACCAATCTGAAAACCCCCGCTGTCCGGCAAATGCCTGGCAGCAGGGGTTTTCTTTGCATAAAAATCGTCACCGAGAACAATATGCCGTCCGCCAACCCTGCGTCAAAACACCAAACCTCAACCCAGCGTCAGCGGGTTCGATTTGGAGAGGAGGAGCAAGGGGGCGGAGCGGATGGTGCTTTCTATTCCCCGTGAAATAGAAAGCGCCGGAGCAAAGCGGACTTTGCTCCGACGTGGTATGGCTGACAGGATTCGAACCTGCGACCTGACTTGCCGCTATGCGGCAGTCAGCCTGCGGCGCATCCGGCAGGCTTCGCCTGCCTCAACGTGCTTCGCACCTGAAGGTCGCAGCTTATAATGCTTTTAGCTTATGACCAAAAAAGGCAGCCCCATAGGGGCCGCCTTTTTTGGTATGGCTGACAGGATTCGAACCTGCGACCTTCAGAGTCGGAGTATTGTTCAGGACGTTTTCCATCGTTTCATATCGTGCTAAAAAGTATTGAAAAAACAGGATTTTTTGATTTAACTGTGCAGCTTCGTTTTGTATTGTAATTTATCTTTTTGCAACGTAGTTGAATTATTGTTGAACTCCAACTTCAGTCCTCTATTTGCCCCTTATCTCTTTCCATTGTTTCATCAATTGCTCGGTTAATAAATGCATTCACGCTCTCGTCCCTGGAGTCTGCATGGGCCTTTATAGTTTCTTTTTTTCCTTTGGGCATTGTAATATTGATACGATCATAGTTCAACTTGACATATTTGTTTACTGATGCTTGCTGTGCTTTTGTGACGGCCATCGTCAGACTCCTTCCTATTGCAGCTTGGATGCATGTGCCGCTTTTCCTGTAATAATTATATTATAGCGCATTTGTATATTGGTGTAAATATGTCTATACCGTCAATAGACTATTGGTGTAAATAGTGTTATAATGAAACAGTAATATAGGGAGAGAGGGCAATATAAAAATTTTCGCCCTCTCATATAACAAAGGGGGATAATAATGAAGACCGAGCAAGTTGAAAAAGCATGGCAGCAGCTTACTCCAAAACATCAAGCCATTGTTCTTGAAGCCGTTGATATACTGTTAAGAGAGCAAGAAGCAAATGGGAAATTGAACAAGGCACAGGAGACAAGGAAACGGAACGAACAGAAGCGCCGGGAGCGCTACGAGCGGGAGAATGCAGAACGGGAAGCGACGGCGGACGCTTTGCGTCTAGTTAGAGATCATCCAGACAGCACACCCGCTCAGATATTGGATGCAATTAAGATGATTAAAGAAATGAAATAGGAAATTTACATTAATATTGCAAAGAGGTCATGGACTAACCCATGACCTCTTTGCAATATTTTGCCAATCCAGACAGCGTTTTTATGAGTTGGATAGTTTCAAATGTTATGTTGTTTGATGCTTTGGAAACTGAATTTAAGTATTTTATCATTTGCTCATCAGTTGTCTTTTCTGCAGCTTGCAGTGAGTATTTGCTCATAAAATAATTAATTACAATTATTTTGCCGACACTTATACCGGGGTTCCAGTTAGCTACTATATCTTTGTTTGGGGATTGGCTGAGTCGAAGCAGTTCCTCCCAGGCCGTTTTAAACTCTTTGTCGATTCTATCAGCGAGAAATTCTTCCATTTTGCTGCCCTCTCTGTGTCTTTTTTTCGTGCACTTTTTCGCTCGTTTTTGTTAGAAATTCTATTTGTTTTTCATAAATTCCATGAATCCTTCTGCTGGCGATGGAGTATTTTTCGCCCTAAACTTGTACTCTGCATAGCGTTTTCTCCCTGCTCCACACTTTTTCTGAAAAATTCCGGAAAAACTTGATGGATGGGAGGGCAGCTTTGCCCTTGTAATAATATTGCTTATTGTTTCTGCAAGCCCCCCTATAGGGGGGCTATTTTCGCCCCACCTTTTTATGGTTCCGCCTTTTCCGCATGCCACAGAGTCCTCAAAGTCTCTTATGCTTTCGTCGATATATGGTCGAATCACGCAAAAAACCGTAAAGGCTCCGGGCGTGAGTGAACCGGTGTCCACCTCGTCCCCGTCAAAATATGCAAAAGCGGCTTTTAGGCCCTTCCCTGCATCTTCGTCCGATACTGAGGAAATCGCCGCCCGTTGATGATACAGCATTTTCCACCATGTGGCCCTCTTTTCCTTCGGCATTAGCTCACTCCCATTCTCGATGATACTCTTTGATTTTGCGCTTCCCTGGCGATGTCCTGGAGCTCGCTGATACCAGAGGCATCCACGTTGACGTTGTAATTATTCACTGTTGTGTTGGTGGATCCGGCGCCATTCCCCACCCATGCGCCTATTGTCGGGTCGTATACGCTGGTTTCCAGGGCGTCGGCATAATAGAGCTGCTGCTGGTGAGACAACATGCCATACTCGACATTCAGGCCCATAGCCGTGTTGTATTTCTCCGTGTCTCTTGTTATAACGGCGATAGCAGCGTCTCCCACATCGGCGATAAATGCCAACAGGCTTGCCACCGGCTTTAAAACCGCCGCAAAAGCTGGTAAGAATACTTCAATCAGAGAGGCCAGAGGGTCAAGCAGCATTATGGCAGAGTCCAAAACTGCGCCGAAGCTCTCCACCACTCCGCTGTCGGAAAAAGCCTCGCCCACTCGCTCCAGGAAATCCACGCCTTTATCAGCGGCGTTCTGGAAGTGTGGGATAAGGTCGGCCAGGATGTTGTCCTTGAACTCGCCCATTTCCTCGCCCAGCTGGGCGGTCATTTCTTGCAGAGCCAGCTCGTTCTCCCGGTGGAGCATGAGCTGTTCGTTGTTCTTCTCAAAGGTTTCCGCCGCCGAGTCATACGTCCCGGCCAGCGTCTCCATTATGAGCTGGTTTCGCTCCGCCTCCGTGGAGCACTCTGCCAACAGGCCGTTGAACTCGTCCTCGTTTATGCCTGCCCAGTTAAGGGCATCGGCCAGCACACCGGTCACGGTGCCAACCTTTGCCGTCTCGTTGCTTGCCTCGATTAGTCCGTTTATCGGCAGAGCGTCGCCGAAGGTGCCGTATACACCAGCGGAGATCTTCGTCCATTTCTCCACGTCCTGCTGGTTTTCGGCCAGGGTTGCCAGCAGCTGAGAGGCCTCCACGGCGGTGTCGCTGTCCCCAAGGATTTTGTAAAAGTCTGAATACGCTTGATTGGCTGTTGACAGGCTCAGGCCCTGACTTTCAAATGCGGTGTTGAGCTTGGCCTGGGAAGCCCTGTAATCCTCCGTGGCCTCGTCCAGGTTATATACCCACGACGCTACAGAGCTAAGAATTTCAAAGCCCTTCTCCAGCGCAGAGGCCATAAGATTACCGCTAATAACGGCCTTCTGCATCTTGTCGGCCAGACTATCAACGCCGCCTCCGGCATCTTCAGCTCCCTTGCCAAACTGCTTGACCTTTTCACCGGACTGCTTTGTCTTTTCTCCAGCACCCTCTGCGGACTCGCCCAGGCCGTCAAACTTCTTTTCGGCGCTGTTGACGTTCTTCTCATACTCCGATGTGTCCAGGGTTATTGTGGCAAAAAGCTCAAATAGGTTCAATCCGCCACCTCCAACATATAAGCTGGTATTTTGAATGGTGTTCTTTGTACGGCTTTGTAAAGTTCTTGTCCCTTAAAATGTGATTTTAAAATTCCTAGTTTCTCCTAGTTTATATTTGAGCTCTTGCTTTTACATTAAAAAGCATCCATATTCTTTTCTGCCACTACTTTCCAGCAATTTTCATTTTGGCTATTGTACTAATACAATAGCCTGTAGCAAAAATTCATTGACTTAATGCAATATGTTTTCTGTTTTGCATGGTCTCGCTTATTGCATTGATACTATATCTGTTATCTCACATATTAAACTGACCTTATTGTATTGATACAATAGATTTAATAAATTTTACCAGGGGGTATCTATTTTTTTATTGTCTTTTTTCTGCACATTGCTAAAGTCATTTCAGACGGCTTTATCTCAAAATCCTGCGTGCCATATTTTTGCCACATGGAAGAAAATTGGTATATGGATTTTGTGCGAGTAGTGGCTCCACATTCTTCGCATTTTATAAATCCTGCTCCAATTAAAGCCGACATGTCCCTATAGAATCCCCTTGCATTGGATTTCTCATAGAGCCCGTACAGGCCGCACCATTTTGCTTGAGACATAGTAAAGCATAACGGGTCGCCGTTGGGCTTATTTTTTTCAGCGTAGTATTGGGCTTTGCAGTATAGATAAAGTCTCTGCTGCTGAGCACTAAGAGATCTCCAAGCATTTGACAGCAACATAGACATATACAGATTAGAGCTAGTATCCGATTTACTACCGCTGCTTTCAAAAGGCTTTTTCTGATATGGCGTTTTCCGTTTGCTCATTATTGTCTGCCTCCGGCATCTGCCATATAACGATTTCATAGCCCTGTTTAAAAGAGAGGCGGGCCAATATAACAGATTCATCCCATGCAAGATTGTCAAACCGCATAAGGCTGACATCTAAGTTGCCCGCCTCCATAAATGAGCCGTTAATGGCTATTACAGTAAATAGCTTATCTTCATGCATTAGCCTATTCCTCCCCCTTGATATTCTCTTCGTTCTCTTCAATAGCCTCAGCAACTGCTAGAATTTCTTGTGCTCTATGGCGCAAAGAACGCACGCAATAGTTGCGTTCCTGGGGAGAGGATGGGAGATAATATCCATCTCGATTATTGCTTAGAATAGGCGTGTGATGCCGCCGCTCTATGTGAATTTGCTGTCGAACCTCTCGCTCTGTCCATCCAGTAATTTTCACCAAGTCCTGAAGATGTAGGCCATTTTCCTGACCTTCCATTAAAAGCCTTGATATTGGCCCGTGCCATATGATACAATTATTTTGTGGATCGCCGTTTGCTGAGTGACGTTCCCGCTCTGCCTGTCCTGCTGCGCTACCAGCAGGACAGGCTTTTTTGTTTTTATTCATTCACTTTTGCCCCCTCACGGCTTTGTTTGTCCAGCAATTCCGCTAAGGCATCAACATTTACAAGGAAACGGTTGCCTGTACTGATTCCAGGGCAAATTCCTTGTTCCACCATAAGTCTAATGCGATGCTCAGTAAGGATTCCCGTAGCTGCTGTTTGCCGAATAGTCTTGAATGTTGGCATATCATTTTCCCCTTTCTTTGAAATACTTCGTTGACTTTCGTCTGACTATATGTTACCATCTTAATTAAGATAAAAAAATATCTATAAAATATCTATTTTTTATGTGAGCGGGAAATATATGAATAAAATTTTATTCTCCAGTCGTTTGGCTGATTTAAGAAAGAAGAGAGGCTTTAAGACGCAATATGCGCTGGCAAAGGCGTACAACGAAAAATTTCCAACCAAGCGACGTAATGATGCATCTGGAAATGAGGGTGACTTTGGCGGCATTTTTGGTACAATCAAAAACTATGAAAATCCAAATAGAGAAAATGGGCAAAAGTTAAGTGTTGTATGCAATCTATGTGAACTTTTGGACTGTGATATCGATTATTTGATAGGGAAAATTGAAGTCCCGCAACATGAAACAGCAGATATAATGGCATTAACGGGACTAAGTGAAAAAGCGGTCGAAACCATATTATTGTTACGCAGAGATAACCAAATGGATTGGGGGCTTGATGCTCTAAATTTTTTGCTTGAAACTACAGACTTTCTGGCCTTGCTGTACTATATGATTCAGTTTTCCACTACTGACGAAGGTTACATAGAATATGGGCGTGAGCATGTAAAAAAAAGAGATGTTTTTGAAATGAGGTTGATCGACTATATCAAGAAAATTGCGAACAATCTTGCTGAAATAAACAAAAACAAGCCTGATGATAGGCATCTGTACAAAGTGTATATATCGGCCTATATGGAGAAAAGCAACTCAGGAATTAAGTATTCTTTGGCTGGCTTTCAGAAAGCGATGGAAGCAGATGGTCTATTTTTTGACCCTAAGTCCTTTGAAGGGAGAGAACAGAATGGCTAATATTCAAGAGCGCCGAGACAAACACGGCAAGCTGATTTCCTACTCCATCCGTGTTCATCGTGGCCGTGGGCCGGACGGCAAGCAGCTCAAGCCGTATACAGCCACCTTTGAGGTCTCCCCTACATGGACCGAAAAAAGCGCAAGAAAAAAGGCTGAGGCTTTCGCCGCAACCTTTGAAGAAAAGTGCAAAACAGGCATAAGCTCAGATTGTCGTCTGACCTTTCAGCAATACACTGAGTATGTTTTAGAGCTTAAAGAGCGCCGGGGAGACAAGCACACCACCCTTGCAGACTACAAGACCATGACCCCTAGAATATTCAGCGCTATAGGGCCCATAAAGCTCCGTGACCTGCGTCCCGCTCACCTAAATGATTTCTACGCTGAGCTTGCCAAAGAAGGCGCAAATAAGCGCACAGGCGGGAAACTGAGCAATACGACAATCCTCAGATACCACCGTCTGATCTCCATAGTTTTGTCCCAGGCAGTAAAGGAAGGTCTGATAGCCATTAACCCCGCCTCAAGAGCAGAGCCGCCTAAAGCTGACAAGAAAGACCCCAACTACATCCAGGCCGAGACAATCCCGCTCATATTTGAGGCATTGAAAACCGAACCCATAATGTGGCAGGCCCTTGTAAATCTGCTCTTTATAACCGGCTGCCGCCGTGGTGAAATACTTGGCCTGAAGTGGCAGAATGTAGACCTGGACAACTACCGGCTGTATATCTGCAACACAATTTCCTATACCTCGGACCGGGGCATTTACGAAAGCACGCCCAAGACCAAAAGCAGCGTCCGGTATATCTCTATCCCTGCTGAAACCACTCAGATGCTCAGGCAATACAAGCTGTGGCAGACAGAGGAGATATTGAGGCTTGGCACATACTATCAGCGCAACGACTACCTCTTTTCCCAGGACAACGGGCAGCCCATGAGGCCGGACAGTGTTACACAGTGGCTCTCTAAATTCAGCAGACGTCACAGGCTGCCTCATCTTAATCCCCATGCTTTCCGGCACACAATGACCTCAATGCTGATTTTCGGAGGTATGGACACCGTGAGTGTTTCAAAGCGTCTGGGTCATTCTCAGGTCAGTACAACCACTGATATATATGCCCATACCATTGCTGAAGCAGACAGACGTAACGCTGATTTATTGGGAGAAATTCTCCTAAAAAGAGCATTGTAAAATAGTCTTGTTGAATTATAGTTGAATTTTTAGCCCATTTTATGAGGAAGAAGAAAAATAAAAAGCTAGTATTCAAACCCGCAAAGGCTTGATAATACTAGCTTTTTTCTTGGTATGGCTGACAGGATTCGAACCTGCGACCTTCAGAGTCGGAGTCTGACACTCTATCCAGCTGAGCTACAGCCACATATTGGATTTGCGGTTTACATCGGCTGTAAAATATGGTATACTTCCAAGGTAAAGCCTCAGGGATAATCAGCAGGATGTCATTCCCCTATGAACCGCAAGGGCTATTATAGCAAACTTCCGCCGCAAAGTAAATAGCTGTTTCAAACTTTTTTCTAAAGCCCATCTATTAATTCAAGGAGATGAAGCCATGAGGAAAATAAGACTTGGCAAGACAGGACTTATGGTCACGGCAACTGCAATGGGCTGCCTGCCCGTCCAGCGCTGTGATGAGGACTATGCCGTTAAGCTGCTGCAGGCAGCCTATGAAGGCGGCATCAACTATTTCGACACCGCCAACGCCTACACTGACAGTGAAAAGAAAATAGGTCTCGCTCTCAGCAATGTGCGTGACAAGATCATAATTTCCACTAAAAGCGCCGCCAAGGACAGGGACGGTGTGCTCTCACACATTGAAAACAGTCTGCGTATGCTGAAGACCGACTATATTGATTTGTTTCAGTTCCACCAAGTGACAGAGGTTCCCGACCCCAACGACCCCAACGGAGCCTTTGCCGGGGCGCTCATAGCCAAGGAGCGGGGCTGGATAGGCCACATAGGCGTAACTTCCCACCGGGTGAACATAGCCGAGGACTGTATCGCTTCTGGTCTGTTTGAGACTTTGCAGTTCCCTTTCAGCTACATATCTGACGACAGGGATCTGGCTCTTGCGGAAAAATGCAAAGCGGCAGACATGGGATATATCGCCATGAAAGGCTTGGCCGGCGGCATGCTCAGCAACGCACGGGCCTGTTACGCTTTCATGAAAGGCCACGACAATGTGGTGCCTATCTGGGGTATACAGAAAATGGAGGAGCTGGAGCAGTGGCTGGCCCTGGCCCAGGAAGATCCGGACATGGATGAGGAACTGGATACCTTTATTCGCAAGGAGAGGCAGGAACTGTCCGGCAGCTTTTGCCGCAGCTGCGGCTACTGTATGCCATGTCCCGCCGGTATAGAGATTTTCAACTGCGCCCGTATGAACATGCTCCTGCGCCGCTCCCCCTGGCAGCAGTACATGACGGATCAGTGGAGAGAGAAGATGGAAAAAATAAACGACTGCATCGGCTGCCGCAGCTGCTCCAGTCGCTGTCCCTACCAGTTGGACACCCCAAATCTGCTTAAATACATGTTGAAGGACTACAGAGAATTCTATGAAGCACATAAAGACCTGCTATAAACTCATTTGCGCCCTGCTGTGCCTGGCAATGCTGCTGCCTTTGGCCGCCTGCGGTGAGACCAAGGAAAGCCAGAGAGAGATCTTCGCCATGGACACCGTCATGACCCTCACCGCCTACGGTAATTACAGAGAGGCAGGGTTGGATGCCGCCCAAAGCGTAATTCATTCTATGGATTCAATTCTGGACCCGGAGCTTGACACCAGTATAACTTACGCCATAAATAACGCCCAGGGGGCCAACGTCTCCGTCACTGCCCAGGTGGCAAATATGCTCAGCACCGCCAAGGATGTCTATGATAAATCCAACGGCTCACTGGACTTGAGCCTTTATCCGGTAATCAAGCTCTGGGGCTTTGTGGACGGACGCTATTATGTCCCCACGGATACGGAGATCTCCCAGGCTCTTTCCCTAAAAGCCTTTGACAAAATGTCACTTACCAGCTTCCCCAGCTCCGGCTCCTATGCCGTCTCTTTTCCTGCCGGAACTCAGATAAGCTTTGCCTCGGTGGGCAAGGGCTGCGCAGCCGACAGTGCCATTGACGCTATGCGCCAGGCCGGTGTGACCAGCGGTATAGTATCCCTGGGCGGCAATGTCCAGACTCTTGGCCAAAAGCCCAACGGCGATGACTGGAAAATAGCCATTCAGGACCCAAACAATACCAGCAGCTATCTGGGAGTCATATCCGTAGGTGAAACTGCCGTTGTCACCAGCGGCACGTATCAGCGTAATTTTACCAGCAACGGTAAGACTTACCACCATCTGATAAATCCCAAAACCGGATATCCGGTTACTAATTCCCTGCTGTCAGTGACAATAATTTGCGACAACGGTACTCTGGCCGACTGCCTCTCTACCGCCATTTTCGTCTTGGGCGAGACAAACGGCTTGAATTACTGGCGCAATCACGGCGGCTTTGAAATGATAATGGTAAACAGCTCCAACGAGATAATCTGTACCAGCGGGCTCATTGAGGAGTTCACCCTGGCCAATGACAGCTACACCCTGAAATTTACGGAGTAAAATGGCAGACCTGAATACCGACGTCAGATACCTGAAAGGCATAGGTGAGAAAAAGGCGCTGGCCCTGAACAAGCTGGGCGTCTTTTCTCTCTATGACCTTATTTCTTTTTTTCCCCGGAAATATGAAGACAGAAGCCATATTTGCCCAATTGCCATGACTATGGATGGGGAAAATGCATGCATCCAGGCCCTGGTGGCTGACACGCCAAGACTGAACCACATACGCCGCGGCATGGATATTGTAAAGCTCCGGGCTGTAGACGATAGCGGTGCAGTTGACATAACTTTCTTCAATCAGTCCTATGCCAAGGACAATCTGTGCCGGGGAGAGAGTTACAATTTCTTTGGCCGAATTGAGTTTAAGTGCGGTCGGCGTACCATGGTAAACCCGGTATACGAGGCTGCCGACAGAGCCGGTCAGGTGACCGGGCGTATTGTCCCGGTGTACAGGCTAAGCGCCGGACTCAACCAGCGGGGACTGATGCAGGCAGTGCGTCAGGGACTGGACAGCTGCCTGGACACGCTGCCTGAGGTATTACCGGAGGAAGTGCGCCGCCGCTGCCGCTTGGCTCAGGTCCGCTATGCCTACGAGAATATACACTTTCCGCCTGACTTTGAGGCTTTGGAGCTGGCCCGCCGGCGGATGATATTCGAGGAGCTGTTTGTCCTCTCATGTGCCCTGGGGCGTATGCGCGGCGAGCGCAGCCGGGATGAAGGTATCCGCCTCAAGGCTCGGGATATGGAGGACTTTTGGTCTTCCCTGCCCTTCAGTCCTACCGGCGCTCAACGCCGGGCGGTCAGTGAGGCAGTGAATGACATGTGTTCCGGAGCAGTGATGAGCCGGCTAATCCAGGGGGATGTGGGCAGCGGCAAAACCTTGGTAGCGGCAGCCTTGTTATGGCTGTGCGCCGAAAACGGGTATATGAGTGCCTTTATGGCTCCAACAGAAATACTAGCCCAGCAGCATTATGATACTCTCTCCTCCATGTTGGCCCACTTTGGGCTCAGGGTGGGCAAACTCACCGGCTCTATGAGTACAAAGGACAAACGGCTTATAAAGGACAAGCTCCGGCTTGGCGAGTTGGATGTGATCGTTGGCACCCATGCCCTGTTCAGCCAGGATGTGGAATACAAAAAGCTGGCCCTGGTGGTAACCGATGAGCAGCACCGTTTCGGGGTGAATCAGCGTTCAGCTCTTATCGGCAAAGGCGCCAGGCCCCATGTACTGGTCATGTCCGCAACTCCCATACCCCGCACTTTGGCTCTCATTATTTACGGAGATCTGGACATTTCTATAATAGACGAGCTGCCCCCCGGACGTCAGAAGGTGGATACCTTTGCTGTGGATGAGAGCTACAGGGCAAGGCTCAATGGCTTTATCAGAAAACAGGTGCTGGAAGGGCGGCAGGTATTTGTGGTCTGCCCTATGGTGGAGGAGAATGAGGAGTTGAACATCAAGCTGAAATCTGCTCAGGAGCATGCCGCTCAGCTCTCCAATCTGTTTCCGGATCTGAAGGTAGCCTGTGTCCATGGAAAAATGAAGGCCAAAGACAAGGATGCCGCCATGTCCGACTTCGTCTCAGGAGATACCGACATCCTGGTAGCCACAACTGTGATTGAGGTAGGAGTGGACGTACCCAACGCCTCGCTGATGGTTGTGGAAAATGCTGAGCGCTTTGGCCTCAGTCAGCTCCACCAGCTAAGAGGCCGGGTGGGCCGCGGCAGGCACAAAAGCTACTGCATTCTTGTCTCCGACAATGACAGCCCCGAAGTAAAGGCCCGTCTGGGCATATTGTGCAAAACAGGAGACGGGTTCAAAATTTCTGAGGAAGATCTGCGCCTGCGTGGGCCGGGAGACTTTTTTGGTTCGAGGCAGCACGGGCTGCCGGAGATGCATGTGGCAGACCTGGGGGCCAATGTAAATGTCCTCCAGCTGGCCCAGGATGAAAGCCGCCGTCTGCTGGAAGCCGACCCTCAGCTGGAACGGCCGGAGCATAGGCTGCTCAGGGAGCGGGTGGACAAGCTCTATGAGGCCAACAGCAAAGGATTTAACTAATTATGTTAATTGAATTATGTCAATAATATTATGTAAATCTAGTCTTGCGGACAGCAGAGGTGGCCCATGAGCATATTCTCCTGTATTTTATTGATAGCGGCAGTTGCAGCGGCAATCTTTTCCGGCAGCATTGACAAGGCAGTAAATGGCAATAACGCAGTCAGGAAAGTGATCCTTGTTTTTTCTTCAGGAGCAATATGTGTAATTTTATTGCCTTTGGTATGGGCTCTGTTTTAAAAGGCAGCAATTCTAAATTTTATTTCTTTCCTTTTGAGATTTAAACAAAAGCTCCCGACCTCTGCGGAGGTCGGGAGCTTTTTATATTATGTCAACCATTTTCGTTCAAAACTCAGCAGCAGAAAAAACGCCAGCCACACAGCGGGCCAAGGCAGAAGTTCAGCGCACACATGGTCATGCACAGGTTTCCGGGGCTCACGCCGGTAGAATAGGTAGTTGTATAACTGTCATAGAAATCCCCGCCGCCTCTCAGCTGTTCCAGGAGCCTGCGGTATTCCAGATTGTCAGGTTCCATCTCCGCAGCCCGCTTGGCATTTTCCAGGGCGGAGACTTTGTTGCCCAGATACATATTGGCAGCAGCAGTTAAATAGTACCAGCGGGCATCTCTCTGAGATGCAGGCACCCCGGACAGGGCGTTGAGAGCCTCTCGATACATGCCGTTACGGATATAATTTCTGGCGGCTGTGTATTCGCTGCGCTCTGTCTGGCGGCTCTGCGTCCCGCCCCACCCTGACCAGCTGCTCCAGCCGTTGTATCCTCCTCCGCCATAGCCTCCGAAGGGACCGTATCCCTGGCCGTAGCTTCCGGACTGGCCATAGGGTTCCTGCTGTTGGCCGCCGCCGTTTTTTATCTGGTCATAGGCAGCATTTATCTCGTTCATTTTCTCGGCTGCGTGAGGATCCCCCGGGTTCAGATCCGGGTGGTATTTCTTTGTCAGCTCTCTGTATGCCTTTTTAATCTCTTCATCGCTGGCTCCCGGGGATACACCCAGTACCTTATACGGATCCTGATACATTTAGGATTCCTTTCTCTTGCTGAATTTCTTGTTGAAGGCGGACCAAAGTCCGGCGCAGAGGATATTTTTCATAAGCCCCACATCTTCCACCAGGGGCAGTTTGTCAAAATAGTATACGCACTCGCCCAGCTGCATTTTCAAAATATCCCTGAAACGCTGTTCATTGTCCTGGAGGCCGTAGTAGCGCCGCAGCGGATTATAGCGATTTCTCAGTGTGTCCGCATCCAGATCCATACAGGCATCCAGCAGATATATAAAACGGCCTAGGGCATGGGCCATGGCTCGCATAGTATCGGCCCAGCGGTCTTCCCTGTAAACGAATATCTCCGCCATCATGCCGCCGAAACAGGCGGCAGCAGCGTCCGGTTCCTCCAGCTTTTGCCGCTCGATCTCATGGAGAGCCGTCATGGCGCGCCCTATAGCGGAGCACTGCCGAGGATAATCCTTTTCCACCCTGTCATAGGCGGGCTTCAGGAGTTTAGCCTCAAAAAGTGCGCCGGGGTTACCGTCATCCTCCCA
>CALWWB010000004.1 GCA_944385175.1 uncultured Oscillospiraceae bacterium
TGTATTTATTTTTTCGCTGCGGCGAAAAAACTCTGCGAGGCTTTTTCGACAGTCTCAAACCGCCCGGAACCGGGCGGGTATTTTGTATGGGCCGCTCCGCCTTTTTCCAAAATTTCATGACAAACGGGAAAAAATCCGCTATAATATAGCCATACAGATGAAAGGCAGCAGGCCCATGGATGAGAAGATATACGTCACCAGTGAAATCGAAATAACCCTGAAAGTCATAGGCGGCAAGTGGAAGCCCCTTGTCCTCCGCTATCTGAGAGATGAGGGTGAAAAGCGCTACAGCGAGATACTGAAATATCTGGGCAATGCCCCTAAAAAGACTCTCACCGCCCAACTTCGGGAACTGGAGGCCGACGGCATCGTGGAGCGCAGGGTCACGCCTACGGTCCCGGTTCAGGTGTCCTATACCATTACAGAGCACGGCAAGACCCTGTATCCCATACTCAAGGCCATGTGCGACTGGGGCAACGCCAATGTTGGAGGCCGCTATGTGATGACCCATCCCACCTGCGACTGTGAAAAGGGAAAATTGAAAGAGAAGTAAGTTAATGCTTAGCCCGGCGGGATTTTCCCGCCGGGCCTATATCATTGTCTTTCAAAGGCGCTGAAATACACGGCGCTCACCGCCTGGGCAAACTGTGCCACCGTCACGTCTTCACGTTTGGCCAGCTGTGCCATCATAGGAGTCAGAGCCAGGCTGTCGTCGGCGGCATATAGTTCCATATCCGGCATCAGCTCTTTGAAGCCCTCCCGGATAAGCGCAAAGCAGTCCCTCTCCTTTACGAAGCGGCCAAATATATATCGGCTCTCGGTGCCGGTATCCAACAGATATTCCATTTCCCGGGTCATCTGAGCCAAGTTCCGGCCTATGCGTCTGAACACTTCCCGGGCAGACTCGTCCCCTTTTGCCGCCCACTGCATCAGCTGCTCCAGGCAGGGCTTGCGCAGGTCCCGGGGACTCGTGGAAATTTCCAGCAACCCCTCCTTTTCCTCCGTGAAGCCCTCCAGCAGCTCCGGTTTCAGCTGCCATGCAATACGGTAAGCCGCCGCCTGGCCAAGATAGCGGCGCAGTCCCGGCAGCCCGGAGTTCTCGTTTTTCACCGAGCGCAGATCCTCCGCCGGATAGGCCCGCCACTTTTCGCTGCCCAGGTCCACCAGCAGGTCGTAAAGTTCCAGAGGGATGTCCGGTATCTCCCCGCTGCCCCTCATCCAGCCGGTGCCCAGGTCGGTGCCCAGGGAGTGGGCAACTATGCCGCCCTGCACGGCATCTCCTTCCCGGCCCCAGGTCAGCTCTGCCGCAGCGCTGAAGGCGGCCATGGGCCCGTCGTTGACTATCTCCACCCGGCCTCCGGGCAGGCACAGCTTCTCAAGTTCTGTCCCCAGGCTGCTGAGTTTGGAGAATTCCTCCTCATAGTCCAATTCACTGTTCTCCCGCATGCCCTTGGTCTTGGGGGTCTCCCCGCCCAGGATGCGGTTATGGATGACCACGTCGGGAAAGCTGAGGCCAATGCCGGAAAACCGTGGCGGCTCATTGCCGGAGCAGGCCCTTATAGTCTCCTCCATCAGCTCATGGGATGCATCTTTCTCCAAGGCCTTGTCCAGCAGCTGCCGTTCCAGGCTGCCCTCCGGCAGCAGCTCTGCCGAGAGCCGGGCCTGCATCAGCCTTGCCAGCAGCAGTATGGGCCGTATAAGGCCCTCCGCCCTGGGACTTTCCGCCGGGTTCCAGTCGTACTCCTTCACCGCCAGAAGTCTGCCGTCTTTGGCCAGGGCCAGCTTTATGTCCGTGCCCCCCACATCTATACCGCAGAAGGCTCCGCTGCCGCAGCTCTCTACAGCCCGGCGGAGCTTTGTCCCCAGGCTGCTCACAGTCAGGGCCGTCGGGCCCGGGCCAGGTCTGCCGGTCGCTGGGCCTCTTATCCCCAGCTCGAAGGGGGGCAGGCCCAGGCTGCGGCAAAGGCGCCCGGCAATGTTCAGTACCTTTTTCAGCCCCGGCTCCCGGTAAAAGGCGGTAATGCAGTCCTCCGCCAGTTTTTTCAGCTCTCTGTCCTCCCGCTCAAGGCACAGGTACAAGGCACGTCCGCTGTAACAGGAGAGGATATTGAATACTCTGGCCTTGAGATATTCCAGAAGGAAAGCGCGCTGTTCACCGTTTTCCCAGGCCGGGAGGGGGCAGTCATAATCCCGCTCCTGCCCGTCCAGGCAGCACAGGCGCAGCTGCAGGGATTTTGTCCCCGCCAGGGCGGCAAAATTCTCTCTCACATCGCTTATCCAAACAGCCTCTCCCTGCCGGGAGAGGCTGATGTATTTGTCCACAAGTTTCACTTTTATTCCTCCGTAAGGTCCAGGCCCTGTTCTATCAGTTCCCGGCGAAAGCGCTTTGCGTCGTTGTAAAACACGCTGCCCCCCATACCGGTGCAGCGGGCGCACTCCACATTGGTGGGGCTGTCGTCCACGAACCAGCACTCCTCCGGCTTTAATTCAAACTCGGAATAGAGCCGCTCATATATCTCGTGCATGGGCTTGAGAAGCTTCACGTCCGCCGAAACCAGCTTGCCCATGAAACATTCCGACCCCGGGATACGGTGGAAATACTCATGGAGAGCCGAAGATGCGTTGGACAGCAGGTAGACGCCATAGCCCTTGGCTCGCAGCTCCCGCACCAGCTCCGCCATGCCGGGAACCGGCACTATTTCCCCATGCCACCAGCGGCAGCACAGTTCCTCCGCCGCAGCGTGGAGCCGCTGAGGCAGCCGGCGGCACATGTCCGCCGCCGCTTCCGCCGGCAGCTTGGTGCCGTGGTCGGTGCTGACCCAGTCGGCGCTGCGGAACACCTCCCGCTTCAGCAGGGCGGCGTCCTCTCCGGTGTAGCCCAGGCGGGCTATATAGGTATCCGGGTCAAAGTACATAAGCACCTGGCCCATGTCGAAAACTATGTTTTTTATCATGCTGTCTCCTTTTTCTTTTTGCCCAAGGCGGTGATGCGCTCAAAGCGCCTGCGCCATTTTGCCCTGTGTTCCAGTCTCTCGCCCAGATCCCTGGCGCCCACACCGTAGACCAGGTAGAGTATCAGTCCGCTCACCAGCATGATGAACACCGTGGAGGCACAGCGGCGGCCCGAGGCGTTAACATTATAGCCGTAAAGCCCCTCCTCGGCGCACATGGCCTGGATGACCATGGCGTAGCTGGTGCCGTAGGAGCTGGCAAAGGTAGCTGACATATCGTATTCCGTAAAGAGGGCGTTGAAGTTCAATGCAAACACCGCCAGAACGCTGGGCAGGATAATGGGCAGCTTCACCCTCATGAAGGTGGTAAAGCCTCCCGCCCCCAGGTTCCTTGCTGCATCCTCCAGTTCTTCGTCTATGGCATAGAAAGAGGCTCTTATCATCCTCAATGAGAAGGGCAGCTTCACCACAGTATAGGCCATGATGATGAGCAGCCGCACATTCTGGGCGTAATAGAGGTTATAGTTGCCCACATACCATATGGACTCTGAATTGAAGTAAGTGCGGTAGGAATAGCAGATGAGTATGGTGGGCAGCAGCCAGGGGAAGAGCAGGGCATATTCCAGGATAACGCCGGATTTTTTGCCTTTGTGCTTGAAGATATAGTTGCAGGCCACCACCACTATTATGCAGGCCAGGGCTGCCGCCACTATGGACAGCATGAAGCTCATCTTTATGCCGCCCATGGTGGCGTCGTTGGCAAAGAGACCGGAGATGGAGCCCTCCCTAACCTTGTACTGGCCCCGGCTGGTGAGGTACATATAGTCCTCCTGGCCGAAGAAGTTCACCAGGGTCCAGCTGCTCAGGTCCAGCTTCTTCATGCGTATGGCGCTGTAGGTCTGGAAGGAGAAGATTATTATCATCACCACGGGGATCATGTAGATGACAAAGAGCACATAGGCGTAGATGTGGGCCAGGACATTGGCCACAGGATTTGTTATCTTCTGCTTCTCCAGCTTGGTCTTGGTTTTGGAGACGGAGAGGTAATGGCCCTTGCGCTCATAGGCGGAGAGCACCGTGAGCAGGATGATGGTGAACATGGCCAGGATGATGGACAACAGTGCCGCCCTGGCCTGGGGGAAAGCCTCATCCGCAGTGGAGGAGCCGGCAAGGCGCACTATCTCAGGGTTTATGGAGTCGTAGCCCAGCAGGGTGGGGGCAGACATGGCACACAGTCCGGTGATGAAGGTCATGACCGTCAGGGAGAACATGGTTGGGATGAGGGTGGGAAAGACCACCTTCCACAGCACCTTGAAGGGTTTTGCCCCCATGTTCCTTGCCGCCTCCACCGTGTTGTAGTCAATGCCCCGGATGGCGTTTCTCAGGAACAGGGCATGGTTGCTGGTACAGGCGAAGGTCATGGTAAAGAGCACGGCGTTAAAACCGGTGAACCAGTTTTCGTTAAATCCGGGGAAGGCGTTGGCCAGGGCTGTGGTGAGTATGCCGTCAGGGGCATAAAGGAACAGATAGCCTGTGACCAGGGCGACGCCGCTGTATATAAGGGTGGTCATGTAGCCCAGGCGCAGTATCTTTGCGCCCTTGATGTCAAAATACTCCGTGAGCAGCACGATGGACACGCCCACTATATTCACCGTCACCACCAGGCAGAGGGCAAGCTTCAGGGAGTTCCACACATATTTGCCCATATTCCCCGCAAAGAAAAAGCGGATGACCGCAAGGGGGTCCGTCTCCCCAGCGGCATTTTTGGTGGTAAAAATACTGGTAAGGGTATTGAGGCAGGGCAGGAGCATAAAGCCGAAGAACAGGTACACAAAGAGCCCCAGCCCGATTATGCGAAACAGGAATTCCGCCTTCAGGCGTTTATCCAGGCTCTTGCTCATATCTCCTCCGCCTCCTCCCCCTTGGGCTCATAGGCCATTACATGGGCGGGGTTAATGAGCACCTTTACCTGCTGTTGAGGGGAATAGATGTTCACGCCGTCGTTTTTCTCTATCACCTTCAGGGTCTGGCCCCCGGCGGTAATGTAGTATTTTATGTACAGCCCGTAGTATTCCAGGCTGTCCACCACGCCGTCCAGCACCAGCTCGCCGGGGCGGGGCGGCACGTTCACATGGATACGCTCCAGGCGCATATAGTTGTGCTTTTTGGGGTCGATATCGGCCCCTATATTTATAAGCCCATCCACGATCTCCGGCCCCAGCCGGTTTATATCGCCGATGAAGTTACAGACAAACTCAGTCTCGCTGTGGTTATATACCTGGTTGGGGGTGCCCACCTGTTCTATCACGCCCTTGTTGAAAACGGCGATACGGTCGGACAGGGTCAGAGCCTCCTCCTGGTCGTGGGTGACGTATATGGTGGTGATGCCGAACTCCTTCTGCATCTTTTTAAGCTCGTTTCTCAGCTGCACCCTCAGCTTTGCGTCCAGGTTTGAAAGGGGCTCGTCCATGCAGATTATGGCCGGCCCGGTCACCAGGGCCCGGGCTATGGCTACCCGCTGCTGCTGGCCACCGGAGAGCTGGGACACGGCTTTCATCAGCTGCTCGTCGCTGAGATCCACCTTCTTTGCTATCTCCCGCACCCGCTTGTCTATCTCCGGCTTTTTAAGCTTCTTCACCTTAAGGCCGAAGGCGATATTGTCATACACGGTCATGGTTGGGAACAGGGCGTAGCTCTGGAAAACTATGCCGATGTTCCTGTCCTCTATGGGCACATGGGTTATATCCTTGTCCTTGACGAATACGCTGCCTTCCACCGGCTCAATGAAGCCTGTGAGAGTGCGCAGTGTGGTGGTCTTGCCGCAGCCGGAGGGGCCCAGGAAGGTGAAAAACTCCCCCTCCTTCACATGGACGCTTATGCCGTGCAGGGCCGTGAAATCCCCGAACTTCACCACGATGTCATTGAGCCTTATCATAGCAATTTCTCCTTAAAGTTCTCTCTGTCTTTCTCTCTCATTTCAGCTGTGGCGGGCCTTTTGGCCCGCCACAGTACAGCGTATTGGATTTTTTTGTCAGCCGGCGGCCTGGGTCAGGGTGGCCCAATCCAGGTTCTCCCAGTCGGGCTCGGCAACTGCGGCGCTCTGGTCGGCCCAGTAGAAGCCCAGGTTGGTCATTATGTTGGTCCACTCGCTGGAGTGGGCGGCAACATACTCGGCATAGTTCATGTCGGTGCCCTCAACGGCGGTGAGAGCAAAGTTCTTGATGGTGTAGATGGAGGGCACGCCGTCGGGATAGAGGATGGCGGCGGCAGCGGTGTTGCAGGGATAGGAGTCAAACTCCTCGCCCCAGGCAGCCTGCACATCGGCGGAGCCGAACCACTCGGCAAAGGCCATGACCGCCTCGGTCTCCTCGGCGCTGCGGCCTTCCTTATCCAGGATGCCCAGATACTCGGCTATGTAGTAGGTGCCGTCGTCTATCTCCACCAGGTTCCAGTTCTCCGGCTCCAGGGCGCCCAGCAGAGGATGCTCGGAGCTGTCGGCAGCGGCGTCAATGTTGCCGTAGAGGGAGGAGGAATAGAAGGTGGACACCTGAACGTCGCCCTTGTTCAGGGGCTGGAAGCCGTACTTATAGTCGTCATCGGAGGAGTACACGCCGTCGGCGCAGTATTTCCACAGGGTCTTCCAGCCGTCCAGGCTGATGCCGCCGGCGGGGGACTCGGGGTCAACAAAGGCGTAGAGCATGGCGGAGTTGATGTTGGAGTTGGTAGTGCCGCCCACCTTGTTCTGGCGGTACCAGCTGTAGCCGCAGTCCACCACGTCTGCCCAGTGCTCAAAGTGGAGGCTCTCGCCGTTGGTGCCGTACTCGTCGGTACGGTAGAGCATCAGCACGTTCTGGATGACCAGGCCGTAGGCTGCGCCGGGATAGACATACTCGCCCACTTCTTCGGCCCAGCTGGGAGTCCAATCCACCAGCTTCAGGTTCTCATAGGTGCCGTTGACGACCTGGCTCCAGCGGGTCTCGTTGAGGCCGAAGAGGATATCGCCGTCCTTGTTTTCATTGGCGGCCTGGATGGCTGCATCGTCGCCGGAGATGACGCTGTTGTCGTCAATGGAGATGGTGAAGCCGGCGTCCTTGGCCTCGTTTATCAGCCAGGTGGTACGCTCGGTGGAGTTGGAGTTGGAGTAGATGCGTATGGTGTAGCCGGAGTAGTCCTTTTCGCCGGTATCGGCAGCCTCATCCTGGGCGGGAGCCTCGGCCTCGGGGGCAGCCGCTTCCTGAGCCGGGGTCTTGGCGCAGGCACCCAGGGTAAACAGCATTGCCAGGGCAAGCAAAAGCGCAAGTAACTTTTTCATTTAGCTTTTCTCCTTTACAAATTATTGGCTGTGATCTAGCTACCTTAATTATACTTTCTCTACACCTTAAAATGGAACGGGACAATTCTGCGATTATACTGTTAATTCTGTCAGAGGCTCTTGAGTAAATGCAGAAATTTAAGGCCGGATTTTGTGAGTTTTTCACAAAATCCGGCTCTTATCTCAGCGACAGCGGTCCTGATACTCCGAAGGGGAGAGCCCGGTGAGCTTTTTGAAAGTGCTGCCGAAATATGCCACATCCTTATACCCCACCATATCCGCCACCTCATATACCTTATAGCGGCAGTCCCTCAGCAGCTTCATGGCCATATGTATCCTGTAGCGGGTGAGATAGCCCACCACGGTGTAGTTTGTCTCCTTCTTGAATACGTGGCTGAGATGGCCCTCGCTGACTCCCAGGTGCTGGGCGATGCCGGTGATATTTATCCCGCTCTCTCCAAAGTGCTCTGATATATACTCCAGGGCCTGGAGCACATAGCGGCTCTTGTCTCCCTTGGACAGCAGCAGTTCATCGCCCAGGCTCAGCTCACTGCGCTCCTGCTCCTTCTGGTGCACCCGCTCCACCGCCGCCACCAGTTCCCTGTCTTCAAAGGGTTTTAGGAGATAGTCGTCCGCCCCCAGCTGCAGGGCCGAGCGCACATATTCAAAATCGCTGTAGGCGGTGAGAAGTATGACATGGGCACGGTTGCCCCGGGAGCGCAGCTCCTGGATCATTTCTATGCCGTCCATCTTCGGCATGCGCACATCGGTGATTATCAAGTTCGGGCTGTACCGCTCCGCCGCCAGCAGGCCCTCCTGGCCGTTGGCGGCCTCTCCCACCACAACGCAGCCCATGGAGGCCCAGTCCACTCCCAGAACTATGCCCCGGCGTACTACAGTTTCGTCATCCACAACAAGGACTTTAAGCATTTTCATCCTCCTTCCTCACTTCCGGCAGCCGCAGTTCCACCCGGCTGCCCATGCCCGGGGAAGATATGGCTGAAATACCATACTCTTCCCCGTAGTAAAGGCGCACTATCCTGTCCACATTTCTCAGGCCCAGATGTCCGGCAGGCATTTCCCGCTCCGGGCTTTTCAGTCTGCGCAGTATCTCCGGCGGTATGCCCTGGCCGTTGTCCTCCACAGCCAGCACCAGGGTCTCCCCCCGGGTGGAGGCAGAGAGTTTTATATACCCATCCTCCATATTGGCTATGCCGTGGATTACGGCGTTTTCCACCAGGGGCTGTAGGATCAGCTTTGGCACCAGACAATGCTGGTATTTTTCATCTACATCCGTCTCCCAGGTAAATCTGTCCTCAAAACGCATCGACTGTATATCCAGATACTTTTCCACTAACTCCAATTCCTGCTCAAGGGTGATGAATTTCTCACCGGATATACCGGCCCGCAGCAGGGCTGCAAGGCTGGTGGCCATGGCCGCCACCTGGGGCACATGATTTGTCACTCCCAGCCACTTCATGCTGTCCAGGGTATTATATAGAAAATGGGGGTTCAGCTGAGCCTGGAGCATGGACAGCTCCGTCTCGTTCAGCTCCCGCTCATGCTGCACCGAACGTTCCAGGTTCTGCCTGTATTCCCGGGTCATGCGGTTGAAGCTGGCGTTCAGCCTGCCCATTTCATCGCTTCTGTCGCTTATCAGCTCCACGTCGTAGTCGCCCTTCTCCACCCGGCCCATGGCCTCGTCCAGCTGGTTCACCGGCTTTGACAGGTACTTGCTCAAAAGCCAGGCGCACACCAGGCTGAGGATGAGGCACAGCAAGCCCATCATAAGGCAGGCAAAGTAGACCGAGGTCATCACCGCCGGAGTATATACCTTGGGCTGCTGCAATATCAGGGTGAAACCGCTTGCCTGATGGCGGCGGAGATAGAAGCTGTAATAACCGTCCCCCAGACTTTCCCCGGAAAGGAGGGCCCGGCGCAGACTGTCCACCTTCTCCTGGGTATGTATGCTGTCGGAGCAGTAAACCTGACGCCAGGTGCCGTCCAGCAGAAATACGTCGTTGGCGGCGCCGAAGCCGTCCCCCAGCAGCGTGTCAAAGCCGCTGCGGGGGATATGTACAAGGATATATCCCAATATCTCCTCATCGTAGGTTCGCACCGCCCTGGACATCACCAGCCCTGGCTCCGTATCCGCCTGAAAGCTAAGCCCCGTGCTCTCCCCTGCGGAGCGCAGCGGCCCCAAGCCCGTGGGCAGGCTCAGCTCCTCCAGGCTGCCTCCGCTGGTGTAGCATCGCTCACCCTCGGCGTCGTATACCTCCACCACGGCGCAGCTCCTCAGCGCCTCCGTTTTCTGGTACAGCACCTGGTAGAGCAGCTTGGAGTCACTGCCTCCCCTACGCAGGGCGCTGCGCACCACGGTGCTGCCGGCCAGATCCGCAGTCACCTCATCCACCTGTTCAATAAGGGCATCCAGCCGCCGTTCCAACTCCTCCAGTTCCTCCCCGGCCTGCTGATAAAGCAGGCTCTCGCTGCTGCCTATGGCTATCAACATGACCAGGACATCGCAAAGCAGCATAGGCAGCAGGGTCACCAGCAGCACCGTTACAAATATACGGTTTCTGAAAGAGCTCTTTATCCAATCTCTCATCCCTGCGCTCCTTCAAACAGCTCTCCCCAGGTCTCCAGCAGGGTGCTCTGCTGAGAGCTGGCCCAATCCAGCTCGTAGTCTATGAGCTCAATATTTTTCAGCCCATCGTCTCCGCCGTACACACTATGCCGGTAAAACTCCTCCGGCAGCAGCTGCTGCACCTCCGGGCTGAGCATAAAGTCGATAAACAGCCGGGCATTGCCTTCATGGGCGCAGCCGGCCACCACCGCCGCCCCATCGGCCAGGGCGCTGGTGCCTTCCTCCGGGTAAACTATGGCTATGTCATAGCCGGCATCCATGCCCTTCAGAGCCGTCTCCTCCAGTGTGAGCCCTATATAACAGCTGCCCTCAGCCACGGCTCCCACCACATCCCCGGAGGAGGGCAGGAGTCTGCCTCCAAGATTTGCAGCAAAGCATCTCAGATTTTCGTTTCTGTCTCCGGGCAGGGCCTGGAGCAGAGTACAAAGTCCGGTATAACTGGAACCGGATACCGCCGGGTCGGCAAAGGCTATCTTCCCCCTCCAGGCCGGGTCAAGCAGGCTGGCAAAGCCCGTAGGCGGATTCATGCGCACAAGCTTGGTGTTATAAATAAGCACCACCGGCAGGGCGGAAAAAGGGCTGTAGCTGCCGTCGGAGCTGCGATATTCCGGGGCAATATTCTCCTCATATATGCTGTGGTATGGACTGAAGCAGAAGGAATAGGCACTGAGGCTGTCCGCGCCTCCCCCCAGCATCAGGTCGCAGTCCGTATCCCCCTGGGCGATGATCTCCAGGAGTTCCGTGCTGCCTCCGGTTTTCAGCTCCACCCAGATTCCTGTGCGCTGCTCAAACTCTCTTATGAGCGGCTGGTATACCTCCTGCTTATGGGAGGTATAGATCACCAGACGCCTGCCCTCTCCCGGAGCAAAGGCGCTGCTCTCCATATCTCCGGTGCGGGCGCAGCCCGCCGCAAAGATGCCCAGCAGCGCAAAGGCCACTGCTATCATCTTCTTCATCCTTCCGCCCCCTCCCCCATTTTTTCATTTCATGATTTTATCACGAACCGGGTCTTTTTTACAATTAGGGCAAGTAAAAAAACTGCCGCTTTTGACGGCAGTTTCAGCTTATCGAAGGAGACTACGTCTTCTTCGATAAAAGAGATTGCACTGCGCTCCATGCCTCGGTTGTACGCCAGAGGCGTACAATTCGGCACTTCGCTTAGTGAGAAGTGTTTTCTGCGACGTACACGCCGCCGCAGAAAACGATTGAATTTATTTTTTCGCTACGGCAAAAAAACTCTGCGGGGCTTTTTCGACAGTCACAAACTGCCGCTTTTGGCGGCAGTTTGTGGGTTTTTATTTGTTTACAGGATATGCACGGCATCGGAGTCAAAGCTGAGGCGGCAGCTCTCCCCCACCTTGTAAATGCGCTTGTTCTTGGGGTTGCTCTCGGTGAGCTTTACCAGAGTATCCCCCACCATGACCTGGTAATTCTGATAGGAGCCCATGAAGCAGCTGAGAGTTACCTTGCAGGGCAGCCCCCCTTCATCGGCCAGATGGGCAGACTCAGGCCGCAGCACCAGGGTGTACTCCTTTCCCTGCTCCAGCCCGCTCTGGCTCTCCACTTCCAGGCTATTGCCCTCTATGCTGAAGGAGGCACGGCTGCCGCTCTGGGCAGTCACGGTACCCTTGAGGAAGTTGGCCTCGCCTATAAAGTCGGCCACAAACTCGCTGTTGGGGTGGTAGTAGATCTCCTGGGGCGTGCCCACCTGGGCCACCACACCCTGGTTCATGATGATGATATTGTCCGACAGGGCCATAGCCTCGCTCTGGTCGTGGGTGACATAGATTGCGGTGATGCCCACCTCCTGCTGGATGCGGCGGATTTCGGTACGCATGGAGACCCGGAGCTTTGCATCCAGGTTTGAAAGGGGCTCGTCAAAAAGCAGCACCGAGGGCTCGATGACCAGAGCACGGGCCAGGGCGACGCGCTGCTGCTGGCCGCCGGAGAGCTGGTTTGTCATGCGCCCCTCCATGCCGCTGAGCTCCACCAGGTCCAGGATCTTCATGACCCTCTCCTTTATCTCGTCCCTGTGCACTTTCCTCAGCTTCAGGCCGTAGGCCACGTTGTCAAACACATTGTAATGGGGCAGCAGGGCGTAGCTCTGGAAGACCATGGCAGTGTCCCGCTTGTTGGGTGTCAGCTCGTTTATGGGCTCATCCCCCAGGTATATCTCCCCCTCGTCGGGGCTTTCAAAGCCGGCTATCATGCGCAGGGTAGTGGTCTTGCCGCAGCCGGAGGGGCCGAGCAAGGTCACGAAGCTGCCCGGCTCTATGGTCAGGGAGGTGTCATGTACGGCATAGAAATTCTTGCCGGTCTTGGGGTCCTGATAAATTTTGGAGATATGCTCCAGGCGGACGCCTTTCTTTGTTTTTTCCATGGCTCAGTTGTCCTCCTTTATTTTCCGGCTGGTGCCGAAGTGCTTTATGAACAGGTTCATCAGCAGCACGGCGCCGTAGGTTATGATTATAAGTATGGTGGCAAAGGCGCAGGCCAGGCTGTAGGAGCCCTTTTCCGCAAACTCGTTTATCTGCACGGTAATAAGCAGGAACTGAGGCGTCACCAGCAGGATGATGGCTGAGATTGCAGTTATGCTGCGCACGAAGGCTGTCACCAGGCCCGAGAGGAAGGAGTCCTTTATCAGGGGCAGGGTCACAGTGGTAAAGACCTTCAGGCTGTCGGCCCCCATGTCGTAGGCGGATTCCTCAATGGACTTGTCTATCTGCTGCAAAGCGGATATGCCGCTGCGGGTACCTGTGGGCAGAGATCGCACCACGAACACGATTATAAGTATAAGCCCAGTGCCGTAAATGCCCTGGAGGAAACCGGTGTGGAACACGCCGCTGGCAAATCCCCTTATGTATCCCACACCCAGCACCGTGCCAGGCACCGCCATGGCCAGCATGGACACGGCCTCGATAAAGCCCTTGGAGCGGAACTTCCGCTTCACCACCAGGTAGGAGATTATCATGCTCAGAAGGGCGGTGATGGGCGCCGCTATAAGGGAGAGCATGAAGGAGTCCGTAAAGGCCTGGAGCCCGTGGTAGCGGGTGAAGATAAGGCCGAACCATTTACCCGTCAGCGGGAAGAACTTATAGCCCCAGGTGGGGAAGAAGGAGCCGATGGGCACGCAGAGATACATCATTATTACAAAACAGGCAGCCAGAGAGCAGAGGATGGTGAGGGGTATCTTCACGCTCTTGTCCTCTATGAGCATCCTTCCTCTGGAAGCTTTTCCTGTGAGGGTAGCGGCGGTCTTGGCCTCCAGGTAGTATTTCTGCACCGCAAACATCAGCAGGGTTATGCACAGCAGTACCACGGCCATGGCCGCAGCCCCCGCCTTGTCGTAAGCGCCGGTTATCTGAAGGTAGATGGTGGTGGCCAGGGTGTCGTAAGAGCCGCCGATTATCATTGGGTTTGCAAAGTCGGCAATGGATTCGATGAAGGTGACCAGGAAGGCGTTGCCCAGGCCCGGCAGCATCAGGGGGAAGGTGACGCTGGTGAACACCTTCATCCGGGAAGCGCCCATGTCCCGGGCCGCTTCCTCCAGCGAGGGGTCGATGTTTTTCAAAAGTCCCTTCAGCATCATATAGCATACCGGGAAGAAGGTCAGGGTCTGGACTATTACTATGCCCCAGTAGCCATAGACACTGTTGTCATATATGCCCAGGATAAAGCGGGTGATAATGCCTGCCTTGCCGAAGAGCATTATCATGGAAAGGCTCAGCACAAAGGGGGGCGAGACCACAGGCAGCATGGACACTACCTTGAAAAGTCCCCCCACAAAGCGGTTCATCCGCACATAGACCTCCACATAGGCAAACAGCAGCCCTATAAGGGTGGAGAGTATGCCCACAAGAAAGCCCACTTTCAGGGTATTGGTTATTGCTGTGGTAAAGGTGGGCATCTTGAATATCCTTTTGAAGATATCCAAGGTCAACCCGCCGTCCCCATAGAAACTATCCACCAGCAGTATCGCCAGAGGGTAGAGAATAAACAAAGTCAGAAAAGTTATCAGCAGGACAATAGTGGTAACCATTACCGGGTCGGCCATCAGCTTTTTTCTGTCCAATGCTGCGCCTTGACCTCTTGCCATAAAAGCTCTCCTTTCATTTCCGGACGGGAGGCGGTTCCTCACGGAACGCTTTTTAAAAAATGGAGGCGGCGACAGCCGCCTCCATTATATGAGACATGCTTTTTGTTTTCAGTTCACTCTGTCTGGAAACGGTCATCTCCGCCGCCCAGAGCATTCATGACTTCCTCAACATAGGTGGTAATGTTTGCGGTAGCGTCTTCAAAATCGTAGTCCATGACGTTCTCAGGGTCAAGGCCGAACTCGGCGGCCTGCTGGGGCTGCTCGGCATTGTCAATGACCAGGAACTGGTAGGAGCCGTTGTCCTTGGCTATATTCACGCAGTCGGGAGACAGGGCAAACTCTATCCACAGCTTTGCGGCGTTGGGATGGGCGGCACCCTTGAAGATGGCGGTGGCGCCTATCTCAAAGGAGGTACCGGAGCTGGGGATTATCAACTCGATGTTGGTATAGCCGTTATCGATGATCTGGGTAATGCCGTCATGGAGGAATCCGATGCCTATGACGCACTCACCGGTGCCCACGTTCTTGGAGGGGCCGGAGCCGGACTTGGTGTACACCTGAATATTCTTGTCCAGGTCTACCAGGTACTGGATGCCTTCGTCATGGCCGTACTTCTGGATCATGGTATTTATGACCAGCTTGGCAGTGCCGGCGGTGTTGTAGTTGGACAGCCAGATCAATCCTTCATACTCGGGCTTGAGCAGATCCTGCCAATCCTGGGGAGCCTCCAGCTCCATGCGCTCCAGCTCGTCCTTATTGACCATGAAGCCCAGGATGCCCTTGTAGATGCCGTACCAGCATCCGTCGGGATGGCGGTACATGTCGCCCAGCAGGTGGGAGGCATTTTCGGCCTCATAGGGCTCCAGCAAACCTTCGGCAGCCACAACGTTGTAGGGGTCGGTGGTGCCGCCGAACCACACGTCGGCGGAGGGATTGCCGTTTTCTTCCTCTATCTTGGCCTGGACCTCACCGGTGGACAGGCGCTGATACTGGGTCTTTATACCGTAGAGCTCCTCGAACTTGGCGCAGGCTGCGGCCAGATACTCCTCTTCGCAGGAGCCATAGACTACCAGCTCGCCCTCGGCCTGAGCCAGGCTGACCAAGTCGTCCTCGGCAGGGGCCTCCTGGGCTGGAGCCTCGGCTGCCGGCTCTTCTGCGGCCGGTTCCTCGGCTGCGGTCTGGGAGCTGCCGCAGGCACACAGGGACAGGGCCATCAGCAGAGCAAGCAGCAATGCCAGATACTTCTTCATTTATTTTCCTCCTTATAGAAAAATTTTACGCCCGGGCTTCTGTATATAACACACAGAAATTTCCCCCGGTATGGTGTCCAAATTGTATAGCTTATAATAAAAACTGTCAATGTCCACCGATAGCGATTCACAGTTTTTTAATAATTTTATCAGTTTTGTCCAGCATTTCCTCCCAAAGCTCCGTAGCCTTGGTGAGAGTGCAGCCCGTCCACAGCAAAAAGCTTCTCTTCGACGCCGAGCATTTTGCTGTGGAAAAAAGGGCGGGGTTGTAATATACTTGAAAAAAAGCCCCGTGAATTTCCCCTGGGGCAGTACTGATCAAGGAGGGAGAGAGATGCGCACTGGCGCCCTGATAGTCGCCGCCGGAATGTCCTCCAGAATGGGTGACTTCAAACCCATGCTGAACATAGGCTCCATATCCATTGCCCAGAGGATAGTCGCTACTTTCCAGCAGGCCGGGGTGGAAAAGATAGTCATGGTCACCGGCTACAACGCCCTGTCTCTGGAACGGCATCTAAACAACAGCGGCATAATCTTCCTGCGCAACGAAAACTACAGCACCACCCACATGTTCGATTCGGCAAAGATCGGCCTGGAATACCTGAGCGACAAGTGCGACAGGATACTTTTTACCCCTGTGGACATCCCCCTTTTTACCTGTACCACAGTGAAAAGCCTTATGGACAGCACCGCTCCCCTGGCTTGCCCAGTATTCAACGGGGAGACGGGACATCCCATCATGCTCTCAGTCAGTCTGGTAGGCACTATCCTGGCAGACTCCGGGGAAGACGGATTGAAGGGGGCCCTCTCCCGCTGCGGAGCAGCCATGGAGCAGGTGCCGGTGTCCGACCCGGGTATCCTTCACGACGCCGACACTCCAGAAGATTACAAAACCCTTCTGAAGATACACAACAGCCAGCTGGTACGGCCAGTGGTCAATGTGTCCTTAGCCAGGGAAAAACCCTTTTTCGACAGTAAGATAGCCATGCTGCTGGGTCTGGTGGAGGAGACCGGCTCCGTGCGCAGCGCCTGCCAGCGGATGCAGCTATCCTACTCCAGCGGTTGGAACATAGTCAAAACTCTGGAGTCCCAACTCAACCGCCCCCTGATAGTGCGCAGCAAAGGAGGGGCAAAGGGGGGGCAGAGCTCCCTCACCGACGACGGCAGAGAATTTCTCCGTCGCTACAGCAGCTATGTAAATGAGCTGCGGGAAGTGGCGAACGAGCTCTACTCCAAGCACTTTGGCGGGATCTTCCGATGAGAAAAATCTACCTTATACGCCACGGTCGGCCGGACTTCCCGGAAGGCGAGCATATATGCCTGGGCAACTCCGAGCTGCCCCTTGGCCAATTGGGTCGGCTTCAGGCCTGTCTGCTTGGGCTGGAGCTGGGAGATCGTGTCTCCGCAGTATTTTCCAGCCCCCTGTCCAGGGCCCGGGAGACAGCCCTGTCCCTGTCCCCGGAAATCCACGTCCTGCCCGGTCTTGCCGAGCAGTATGCCGGAGACTGGGACGGCCTGAGCTTTGAGCTGATACGCCGTCAATGGCCCGAGCTGTACATGGCCCGGGGCAGGGACAGGGAACTGCCCATGCCCGGGGCCGAGGAGGCCGGAGCCGCTCTGGAGAGATTCACGGCCGCAGTAGTCGAAGCTCTCAGCAGCAGCGACGGGGATATAGCCATAGTAGCCCATCGCTCGGTAAACCGTCTGTTTCTCGGCTCCCTTGCTCCGGACATGTCCCCCGACGCCCTGTACCAGAGCTACGGTACCTGGTCCGAGTTGGAGTTTGACAGGACTTTCCGCCTGGGCAGTTTGAACCTGCTGCCCAGGCCCTCCCTAGACCACCGGGCCTGCCTGGCCCTGCTAAAGGCGGCGGGACTGCCGGAGGAGGTAAAGGGGCACTGCAAGGCCGTGGCGGAGCTGGCTCTGGAAATAGCCGTGGAGCTGGAGTCTGCCGGGGTGCAAAGTAATCGGCAGCTCATAGAGAGCGCCGCCCTGCTCCATGACATTGCCCGGCTCGGCCCGGGCCACGCTGAGCTTGGGGCCCGCTGGCTGGAGACTCTGGGCTACCCAGCTCAGGCCGGTATCATCCGGTTGCACCATGAGTCCCCGGAGGTGCCCCTGGAGGCGGCAGTTGTCTCCATTGCCGACAAATGTATCTCCGGTACCCGGCGTGTAGGGCTAGAGGAGCGCTTTGACCTCAGCCTTTCAAAATGCAGAGACGAGCAGGCCCGGCAGGCTCACGCCCGGCGCAGGGCAGCTGCGGAGGCACTCAGAGACAGAATAAATTCTTTATGCGGAAAGGAAGTAATCCAATGAGAGAAATGTTCAAAACCATAGCCCGTAGGCTCCATTCTGGGGAAGATCTGGTGCTGGTCACTGTCATTGCCTCCTCCGGGGCAGCTCCCAGAGGGGCCGGCGCACGTATGCTGGTGGGAGCTCAGGGCCGCATCTGCGGCACCATAGGCGGTGGGGCCGTGGAGTACCGCTCGGAGCAGATAGCCGCCCAGGTGCTGAAGGACAAGACCTGCCACAGAAAGGATTTCTCCCTCACCAGAAACGACGTTGAGGATCTGGGCATGATATGCGGCGGGGCCGTGGAGGTATTTTTCAGTTATATTCCCGCCCATGACAGCCAGACCCTGGCCATTGCCGACAGGGCCGAGGAGCTCTTTTCCCTTGGTCGGGACCTGTGGCTGGTATCCGAAATCTCCAGAGACGGCCGCCTGGGGCTGTACACTCGCCAGGAAGGCTTCATAGGCATGGAGGCTCCGAGCTGGCTGGAGAGCTGCTTCAGCCGCCGCCCCGGCCGGGTGAGCCGGGAGGGGGAGGACTTCTATCTGGAGCAGATAAATTCCTCCGGCCGGGTCTTTGTGTTCGGCTGCGGCCATGTGGCCCAGGAACTGGTGCCAGTGCTCAGCCACGTGGGCTTTCGCTGCATAGCTATGGACGACAGGCCGGATTTTGCGGACAAAACTCTCTTCCCCTCCGCCGAGGAAGTGAAGCTCATAGACTTCCGGCATATCTACGACTATATAGAGATAGGTCCCGAGGACTATGTCTGCGTCATGACCCGGGGGCACGCCTTCGACGCCGTCATCCAGGCCCAGGTACTGAAAAGCCCCGCCTGCTACATCGGGGTCATCGGCAGCCGCCACAAGAAGGCAGGTGTATACCAGAAACTTAAAGAGGAATACGGCTTTGAAGACTCCGACTTCCAACGCATCACCTCCCCTATCGGCCTGGAGATAAACGCCGAGACTCCGGCTGAGATTGCCATATCCATCGCCGGACAGCTCATTGAATTGAGGGCCAGGCGCAGCAGAGAATAGAATCTCATGCCCATACTCATGTAAGATTTACAAATTATACAAAAACATATTGTCAATTCCTCTCTTTACTGTTATAATCTCGATTAGCAATCATTTACTAATCGGCGTATGTGTTGCCGTCAAAACCTTGCTTTAAGGCGCAAAGGGATTAACATATCCTGAAAAATCGGTTTCCCCGGCCCTGTACTGATGAGGCAGTCCCTGTCTCCGGTTATACAGTAAAATTCAAGGAGGAAGTAAAATGAAAAAAACACTTGCCCTGCTGCTCTGTCTGAGCCTGGTCTTCTGCCTGTTCGGCTGCGGCCAGGCCGAGACCCCCGCAGCCACCGAAGCCCCTGCCCAGGATACCGCCGAAACTCCCGCTGAAGAGGCCGCCGAAGCCGAGAACGTGGAGCTCATCGTCTTCGCCGCCGCCTCCATGACCGAAACTCTCAATGAGATAGCCGGTATGTATAAAGAGGTGGCTCCCAATGTGGAGCTGGTCTTTAACTTCGACTCCTCCGGCACTCTCCAAACCCAGATAGAGGAGGGGGCAGACTGCGACATCTTTATCTCCGCGGCCCCCAAGCAGATGAATGCTCTGGACGGCTCCCTGGATGCCGAGGGCGGCAATGACAATGGCCAGGACTATGTGCTTCAGGGCACCCGCATAGACCTGTTGGAGAACAAAGTGGCTCTGGCTGTACCTGAGGGGAATCCTGCCGGCATAGAGTCCTATGACGACATGGTGGCCGGACTTCAGGACGGCAGCATCATGCTGGCCATGGGCAACTCCGACGTGCCTGTAGGCCAGTACACTCAGAAGATCTTTGCCTATTACGGTCTGAGCGAGGAGGAACTGGCGGCAGCGGGCGTGATAACCTACGGCTCCAATGTAAAGGAAGTCACCACCCAGGTTTCCGAGGCCGCCGTTGACTGCGGCATAATCTACGGCACCGACGCCTATTCCGCCGGTCTCACCGTGGTGGACACCGCCACCGCCGAAATGTGCGGCCAGGTCATCTACCCCGCCGCAGTCTTGAACATCACCCGGCACGAGGCCGAGGCCAGGGCCTTCCTGGAATACCTGACGGGCGCAGAGGCCTCCGCCGTCTTTGAGTCGGTGGGCTTCAGCCCCCTGAGCTGAGAGGCAAAACCTTCCCTGAGCGGGCAGACAACATGCCCGCTCAATTTGCAGTGAAATCAAAGTCCCCATAAAGAGGCGATGATATGGACCTTTTCCCCCTGTGGAACTCCCTGCGCATTGCCGGAATAAGTACGTTGATAATTTTTTTCGCCGGCATCTTCTCCGCCTACTATATTGCCAAGGCTCCCAGAGCTCTGAAAGGTGTGCTGGACGTGGTACTCACCCTGCCTCTGGTGCTGCCTCCAACGGTGGTGGGCTATCTGCTGCTGCGCCTGCTGGGGCCCAAGCGGCTGATAGGAGCCTGGTTCCTCTCGGTCTTCGGTCTCAAGCTCACCATGACCTGGTGGTCAGCCATCTTTGCCACCACCGTGGTCATCTTCCCTCTGATGTACCGCACGGCCCGGGGTGCCTTTGAAGCCTTTGATGAGACTCTGGCCTACTCGGCCCAGTCCATCGGCCTTTCCAATACCTACATATTCTGGCGCATCCGTATGCCCTACTGCAAGCAGGGCATACTGGCAGGCACCGTTCTGTCCTTTGCCCGGGCCCTGGGGGAATATGGCGCTACAAGCATGATAGCCGGTTACACCCCCGGCCGCACCGCCACCATCTCCACCACCGTCTATCAGCTCTGGCGCACCAATGATGATGCCGGGGCCTTCCGTTGGGTGCTGGTGAACCTGGCCATTTCCTTTGTGGTGCTTCTGGCAGTAAACATGCTGGAGAAGAAGCAGCGGCAGACCGGTCCGCTGAGAAAGGCCGGTGCCTGATATGAGCATTTATGCGGATATAGAAAAGACTCTGGGGGATTTCCGCCTGAAAGTAAAGCTGGAAGCCGGGGACGAGGTGCTGGCTCTGCTGGGGGCTTCCGGCTGCGGCAAGAGCATGACTCTCAAATGCATCGCCGGTATCGTCAGGCCGGATCGGGGCCGTATTGAGGTAGACGGGCGGGTGCTTTTCGATTCGGAAAAGCACATAGACCTGAGCCCTCAGCAGCGGCGCACCGGCCTCATGTTTCAAAACTATGCCCTCTTTCCCAATATGACCGTGCTCCAGAATATTCGGGCCGGTGCGCGGCGGGAGAAAGATTCCGCCGCCAAAGAGAGGAAAATACAGGAGATAATGGACAGCTTCGGCCTTGCGGAGCTCTCCGCCCACTACCCTTGGCAGCTCTCCGGCGGACAGCAGCAGCGCACGGCCCTGGCCCGGCTCCTGGTTTCAGGGCCGGACATCCTGCTGCTGGACGAGCCCTTCTCCGCCCTGGACAGCCACCTGCGCTTCCGTCTGGAGCGGGAGCTGGCGGAGGTCATCCGGGACTTCGGCCGGACTGTCATCCTGGTCTCCCATGACCGGGACGAGGTCTTTCGCCTCTCGGACAAGATAGCCGTCATGAGTGAAGGTGGAATAGAGACTTTCGGAGAAAAGACGGCTGTCTTTGCCAGACCCGCTACCCGCTCCGCCGCCATACTCACCGGCTGCAAAAACATCTCGCCCATAAAGAAGTTGGGCCAACGCCGCCTCCTGGCCCTGGACTGGGGCATGGAGCTGGAGACCGCAGAGGATATAGGGGACGCCCGGTATCTGGGCATCAGGATGCACGATCTGTGCTTCGGCCCCGGGGAGAATGCCTTTTTCTGCCGCCTGGTATCGGAGACGGAAAATCCCTTTTCCTACACTCTAATGTTCGTTAATGGCAGCGGCAGCCCCGTAGGTCTGGAAACGGACAAAAGCGTCTGGGAAAGTCTGCGCTGTGGGGAGACTTATATCCGGCTGCCGCCGGAAAAATGCGTACTGCTGAAATAACAGCTTAGAAATTGAGAGGACTTGACAGGGATGAAAAAAATAAATGTGGAAAATGCGGTAGGCCTGGAGCTCTGCCACGATATCACCGCCATGCGTGACGGCTTCAAAGGCGCCGCTTTCAAGCGGGGCCATGTGATAAGCGAGGAAGATATCCCCAAGCTGCTGGATCTGGGCAAGCGCACGGTCTTTGTCTGGGAGGAAAACGCCGGGGAGATACATGAGGAGGACTGCGCTTTGCGCATGGCCGCCATGGCCCCGGTGGAGGGCGCCCACTACACCGGGCCCTCCGAGGGCAAAGTACTGCTCTTTGCCGACCTTCAGGGCATGTTCCGGGTGAACACCCGGCTGCTGGAGGAGATAAATTCCATAGGCGATATAACCATCTCCACCCTTCCCGACCACTTCCCCGTGGAGGAGGGGTCGCGCCTGGCCTCCATGCGCATAGTGCCCCTGGTCACCCGGGAGGAGCAGATAATAAAGGCTGAACAGCTCTGCGCCCATGAAAAGCTCCTGGACCTGCGGCCTTACAAGCCCCGGAAGCTGGGAGTGATCATAACCGGCTCCGAGATCTACAGCGGCCGTATCAGGGATAAATTTGAGCCGGTGGTGCGCTCCAAGATGGCCAAATACCCGGCGGAGATCCTGGGAGTCAGCATCTGCGACGACGAACTGGAGATGATAGAGGCCGCCGCCAGAAAATATCTGGACATGGGGGCGGATTTCCTCATCTTCACCGGCGGCATGTCCGTGGACCCGGACGATCTCACCCCCACCGCCATACGCGGCCTGGGTGCGGAGATAATAAGCCATGGACTGCCCGCCCAGCCCGGCAACATGACCCTTGTGGCCTACCTGGGAGACACCGCCATCCTGGGCGTGCCCGGCGCAGCCATCAGCCTGCCCACCACCATGTTTGATGTTCTGCTGCCCCAGATATTTGCCGGGGATAGATTCACGAAGCAGGATCTCATACGCATGGGAGACGGCGGCCTGTGTCAGATGTGCAAAAGCTGCCACTTCCCCAATTGTACCTTTGGCCGCTACTGAGCCCGGAAGCAAACGGAATACATAGTTTTTCCCCCGGAAGGAGCCGTCGCTCCCTCTCCCGGGGGGAATTTTTTTGCCTTAGGCGGCCGAAACACCGCAATTTCAAGGGCTTACGGCATAATCCACAAAAGTATTGATAGTTTTTTGTCAACACTCACACTTGAAAAGAGGCCCGCAATATGATACTTTTTGAACAGAGGGATAAAAGGTATTACCTATTACCTTACGTCCCATAATAGTGCCTTTTCCGACGGGCTTCTGCCTGGACGCAGCAAAGGGAGTGATAGTATCAGCAAAGCCATGATAAGCCATGTTGACCTAAAAACTCAGGCCAAAGCTAAGATCAGGGATTACATCATGTCCCTGGATCTCAGCGAGAGCAACAAGCTGCCCAGGGAGGAGCTTTTTTGCCGCATGATCGGGGTCAGCCGGGTAACTCTCCGCAGTGCCCTCAGCGAACTGGAGATAGAGGGGCTGGTACACCGGATCCACGGCAAAGGCACCTTCGTGAACATGACCAGGGTGAACATGCGTCTGAGCTTCAGCCCGGTGGGCCGCTTCTCCGATTTGATAGAGGAAGCCGGCTTCAAGCCCCGTGTTCAGGTGTTGGATGTGGAACTCATAGAGGCGGACTCTCAGCTGGCCCAGGCTCTGGGTATAGAGGAAGGCCGGGAAGTGGTCAGGGACAAGAAGCTGTTTTATGCCGACGATGAGATATGCGCCTATTGCGAGGACTGCTTTGACCGCAGCCTCATAGGCAGCAGAGACCCCCGGGAGTTGAGGGATGGCTATCCCTCGGTGTTTCATTACCTCCATGAGGTCACGGGACGGAAGGTAAGCTGGGACAAGGTGGAGCTGCGCTGCGTGCCGGCATCAGCAAAGAAGGAGCTGAAGGTCTTCGGCCATCGCCCCCTGCTCCAGCTTCACGGTATCAATTACGACTGGCAGGACAGGCCCCTCATCCTCATCGACGAATATGTGGATTCTCAGATATTGAACTTCTGTCAGATACGCCAGAGGATAATCAGCTACTGAGCCCTGAGGCGGATTACCGAGTCAAGCAATTCCATTTATAGATATAAGAAGTACGAACAGCACCTTAAGGAGGATGTTTCATGAAAAAGATCCAGTGGGCAAAGAACAGTATGCCCAAAACCGCAGACAAGCAGCTGGCCGTAATGAGCCTGGAAAACGTGGGCAAGGCCAGGAAGTTCCATGAGAGTTTCCCCCAGTACAGCGTTACCCCTCTGGCCCAGCTCAAGGGCATGGCGGAATACTTGGGTCTGGGCAGCCTCTTCGTCAAGGATGAGAGCTACCGCTTCGGGCTCAACGCCTTCAAGGTTTTGGGCGGCTCTTTTGCCATGGCCCGCTATATCGCCGGCCAGCTGGGCAAGGATGTGTCCCAGGTGGACTACAGCTATCTCACCAGCGACAAGCTGAAAGAGGAATTCGGCCAGGCCACCTTCTTCACCGCCACCGACGGCAACCACGGCCGTGGTGTAGCCTGGGCCGCAAACCGGCTGGGACAGAAGGCCGTGGTGCTGATGCCCAAGGGCTCCGTAGAGTCCCGTTTCAACAACATTGCAAAAGAGGGCGCCCAGGTCAGCATAGAGGAAGTCAATTACGACGAGTGCGTACGCCGTGCCAACGCCATGGCGGAAAAGACAGAGCACGGCGTCATGGTCCAGGACACCGCCTGGGAGGGCTATGAGGACATTCCCGCCTGGATAATGCAGGGCTATGGCACCATGGCCAGCGAGGCCGCCCAGCAGCTGAAGGAGGCCGGGGTAGACAGGCCCACTCACATCTTCATCCAGGCCGGCGTGGGCAGCCTGGCCGGCGCAGTCCAGGGCTACTTTGCAAACCTATTCCACGACTGCGAACCCACCGTGGTGGTCATGGAAGCCCAGGCTGCTGACTGCCTGTATCAGGGCGCCAAGGCCGGCGACGGAGATATAAGGATAGTAGACGGAGATCTCAGCACCATCATGGCCGGCCTGGCCTGCGGCGAGCCCAACATAATCTCCTGGGATATTCTGAAAAATCATTCCTCTTTCTTTGTCTCCTGCCCCGACTGGGTTTCCGCCAAGGGCATGCGCATGCTGGGCGCACCGGTAAAGGGCGATCCCCAGGTGGTCTCCGGCGAGTCCGGGGCCGTGGGTATGGGCCTTATAGCCACACTTATGACCGAGCCGGAATACGCCCAGCTGAAGGAAGCCATAGGTCTGGACGAAAACAGCCGTGTACTCATGTTCTCCACTGAGGGTGACACCGACCCCGAGAACTACCGGAAGATAGTCTGGGGCGGGGCCTATCAGGAAATATAAAATTTTCTATTGGGGGTAATCAAAATGAATTACGAAGCAATCAAGAAGGCAGCAGAAGGCTACAGAGCCGACATGACCCGTTTCCTCCGCGCCATGATCTCCCACCCCAGCGAGAGCTGTGAAGAAAAAGAAGTTGTGGCCTGCATAAAGGCCGAGATGGAAAAGCTGGGCTATGACAAGGTGGAAGTGGACGGCCTGGGCAACGTCATCGGCTGGATGGGCCAGGGTGATAAGATCATTGCCATCGACTCCCATATTGACACCGTAGGCATAGGCAACATCAACAACTGGACCCATGACCCCTACCAGGGCTATGAGGACGATCAGGTCATCTACGGCCGGGGCGGCTCCGACCAGGAGGGCGGCATGGCCTCCGCAGTCTACGGCGCCAAGATCATGAAGGATCTGGACCTCATCCCTCAGGGCTATAAGATCATGGTGGTGGGCTCCGTCCAGGAGGAAGACTGCGACGGTATGTGCTGGCAGTACATAGTCAATAAATACTTCCCCAGCAAGGAAGAGGCCCAGAAGCAGATAGAGTTCGTCATCTCCACCGAACCCACCGACGGCGGCATATACAGAGGCCACCGGGGCCGCATGGAGATCCGCGTAGACGTGAAGGGCATCTCCTGCCATGGCTCCGCTCCCGAGCGGGGCGACAACGCCATTTACAAAATGGCCGACATTCTCCAGGATGTGCGCGCCCTCAACGAGAACCCCGCCGACGACAGCGTGGAGATAAAGGGCCTTGTAAAGATGCTGGACCCCAAGTACAACCCTGAGCACTACGAGGACGCCCGTTTCCTGGGCCGGGGCACCTGCACCACCTCCCAGATCTTCTACACCTCCCCCAGCCGCTGCGCCGTGGCAGACTCCTGCTCCATCTCCATCGACAGGCGCATGACCGCAGGCGAGACTTGGGACTCCTGCCTCCAGGAGATCCGGGATTTGCCCAGCGTGAAGAAGTACGGGGATGACGTCACCGTCTCCATGTACATGTACGACCGCCCCTCCTGGACCGGCGAGGTCTATGAGACCGAGTGCTACTTCCCCACCTGGATAAACAAGGAGAGCGCAGCCCACGTTCAGGCTCTGGTGGACGCCCACCACGCCCTCTTCGGCGAAGAGCGCATCGGGCCCGAGGGAGCCATGCACCTGCGCCACCGCCCCCTCACCGACAAATGGACCTTCTCCACCAACGGCGTGGCCATCCAGGGCCGCTACGGCATCCCCTGCGTAGGCTTCGGACCCGGCGCCGAGAGCCAGGCCCACGCTCCCAACGAGATCACCTGGAAGGACGACCTGGTCACCTGCGCCGCCCTCTACGCCGCAGTGCCCGGCCTCTACAAAGAGGAAAACAAGGGCGGAGACGTGGCCCAGTTCCGGGCCAGCCTCACTGACAACGACATCAAGTAAGCAATAAACTTCAGGAAATATTAAAACTAATTATTTAAAAGGAGAGAATAAAATTATGGACGCAAAGCTGCAGGCCTACATTGACAAGCTCAATTCCCTCAACTTCAAGGAAATGTACGAAGGTGACTTCTTCCTCACCTGGGAAAAGACCGACGATGAGATAGAGGCCGTATTCACCATAGCCGATGCCCTGCGCTACATGCGGGAGAACAACATCTCCACCCGCATCTTCGAGTCCGGTCTGGGCATCAGCCTCTTCCGTGACAACTCCACCCGCACCCGTTTCTCCTTTGCCTCCGCCTGCAACCTGCTGGGCCTGGAGGTCCAGGACCTGGATGAGGGCAAGAGCCAGATAGCCCACGGTGAGACCGTGCGGGAGACCGCCAACATGATCTCCTTCATGGCCGACGTCATCGGCATCCGTGACGACATGTACATCGGCAAAGGCAATGCCTATATGCACGAAGTGGTCAACGCCGTCACCGAGGGCTACAAGGACGGCGTCCTGGAGCAGAAGCCCACCCTGGTGAACCTCCAGTGTGACATCGACCACCCCACCCAGTGCATGGCAGACATGCTCCACATCATCCACCACTTCGGCGGCGTTGAGAATCTGAAGGGCAAAAAGGTTGCCATGACCTGGGCCTACTCTCCCTCCTACGGCAAGCCCCTGTCCGTGCCCCAGGGCGTCATCGGCCTGTTCACCCGTTTCGGCATGGACGTGGTCCTGGCCCATCCCGAGGGCTATGAAGTCATGCCCGAGGTGGAAGATGTTGCCAAGAAGAACGCCGCAGCCACAGGCAGTTCCTGCAAGAAGGTCAATTCCATGGCCGAGGCATTCCAGGATGCGGACATCGTCTACCCCAAGAGCTGGGCTCCCTTTGCCGCCATGGAGAAGCGTACCGACCTGTACGCCCAGGGCGACAGCGCCGGCATCAAGGCTCTGGAGCAGGAGCTGCTCAAACAGAACGCCGAGCACAAGGACTGGTGCTGCACCGAGGAGATGATGGCCAAGACCCACGACGGCAAGGCCCTCTATCTCCACTGCCTGCCCGCCGACATCAACGGCGTCTCCTGCACCGACGGTGAGGTTGAAGCCAGCGTCTTCGACCGCTACCGTGTCCCCCTGTACAAGGAGGCCTCCTTCAAGCCCTACATCATTGCCGCTATGATCTTCCTGGCCAAGTGCAAAGATCCCCAGGCCATGCTCAGGAAGCTGGAGGAGCGTGCTGTAGAGCGCCGTATGAAGGCTGAGTGATATGGGTAAGAGAATAGTCATAGCCCTGGGCGGCAATGCCCTGGGGAATACCCTGGCCGAGCAGATGACTGCCGTCAAGCATACATCCAAGGCCATTGCCGACCTCATTGAAGAAGGGCACAACGTAATCATCTCCCACGGCAACGGCCCTCAGGTGGGTATGATAAACCACGCAATGAATGAGCTGAGCCGGGCTGTGGAGTCGGACTTCCCCATCATCCCCCTGTCTGTGTGCGTGGCCATGAGCCAGGGCTACATCGGCTATGACCTGCAGAACGCCCTGCGGGAGGAGCTTTTGAACCGGGGCATACCAAAGCCCTGCACTTCCATCATCACCCAGGTCATCGTGGACCCGGAGGACCCGGCCTTCCAGCACCCCTCCAAGCCCATCGGCCGCTTCATGAGCCGTGAGGAGGCGGAGAGCCTCCAGAAGGAAAAGGGCTATGTCATGATGGAGGACGCCGGCCGGGGCTGGCGGCGCATCGTGGCCAGCCCCAAACCCCGGGACATAGTGGAGATCGAGACCATCCGTGCCCTGTTCAACGCCGGGCAGGTGGTCATAGCCGGAGGCGGCGGCGGTATCCCCGTCATCCGGGAGGGCAACCACCTCAGGGGCATGGGCGCAGTCATAGACAAGGACTTCTGTTCCTGCCTCATGGCCCAGCAGGTGGACGCCGACGTGCTGATAATCCTCACCGCAGTGGAAAAGTGCGCCATAAACTTCGGCAAGAGCAACCAGCAGTGGCTGGACCACATGACCACGGAAGAAGCCCGGCGCTACTGCGCCGAGGGTCAGTTCGCCCCGGGCTCCATGCTGCCCAAGGTGGAAGCCGCCATAAAGTTTGCGGAATCCGCCCCGGGACGGCGCTCCCTTATCACGCTTCTTGAAAAGGCTAAAGACGGTATAGAGGGTAAGACCGGCACAGTTATCGAATAAACGGCACGCCGAGCTGCTCTGCAACAGATCAGCTCGGCGTATTTTAAATCAATCCTAAAACGAGAGAGGGGAGGTTTGACCTTTGAGACATATCCTGTACAACGGTACAGTGTTCACCCGGGATGCGGCCCTGCCCATGATAGAAGACGGCGCCGTAGTCTGGGAGGGGGATAAAATACTGGAGCTGGGCCCCCGGCAGGAGCTGCTGGAAAAGTATCCCCAGGCCGAGAGGCTGGATGCCAAAGGCGGCATCATCATGCCCGCCTTTATAAACGCCCACCACCATATCTACTCCGCCTTTGCCCGGGGACTGTCCATTCCCGGCAACAATCCCACCAATTTCCTGGAGGTGCTGGAGGGCACCTGGTGGAGGATAGACAGGAACCTGGACCTGGCCATGACCCGCTACAGCGGCTACATGACTATGATAGAGTGCATCCGCTCCGGCGTCACCACCATCTTCGACCACCACGCCTCCTTCTGTGAGATACCCGGCAGTCTCAGCCAGCTGGCAGAGGCCGCAAAGGATACGGGAGTGCGCTCCTGCCTCTGCTATGAGATCTCCGACCGGGACGGGGAGGAGAAATCCCGCCAGTCGGTGCAGGAGAACCTGGACTTTGGCCGGCAGTGCAGGGAGGACAAGAGCGGTCTGCTCTCCGCCATGTGCGGCATGCACGCCTCCTTCACCATTTCCGAGGCCACCATGGCCTATACCCGGGAGCACTGGGACGGCGGCTTCCATATCCACGTGTGCGAGGGCAGCTATGACCGGAACCACTGCCGGGAGCACTACAACGAGACGGTGCCTGAACGCCTCTATCGCCACGGTATCCTTGGCCCTCAGACTATCTGCGGCCACTGCGTATACCTCAGCGACTCCGACAGGCATCTGCTGAGCAGCACCGGCACCGCCGTGGTCCACAATCCCCAGTCCAATATGGGCAACGCCGTGGGCGTCACCGACGTGATGAAGCTCTTTGAGGCGGGAGTCACCGTGGGCCTGGGCACCGACGGCTTCACCAGCGACATGCTGGAGTCCATGAAGCACGCAAACGTTCTGATAAAGCACTTCAAACGCCATCCCTCCCTGGGCTGGAACGAAACCTTTGCCATGGCCCTGGACAACAATGCCCTGCTGGCCCAGCGCCACTTCGGCGGCAGCTTCGGCCTGCTGGCTCCGGGAGCCAGGGCGGACATCATCGTATCCGACTATAAGCCCTTTACCCCCATGGACGGAGGCAACCTCAACGGCCACCTGCTCTTCGGCATGAATGGCCGGAACATCACCACCACCGTTGGCAGCGGCCGAGTCCTGATGCATGACAGGGAGATAGTCTCCGTAGACGAAGAGAAGATAATGTACGAATGCCGCAGGCAGGCGGGCCGCCTTTGGGAAAAACTTTGCGGAGGTAACTGACATGAGCGACGAAATGAGAGGCATTCCCTTTAAGACCCTGCTGGAGACCGTAGTCTCCGAATACAAGGGGCACAAGAGCCTGTTCTATGTGCCCGTCCATGCAGAGCTGGTAGCCGGCGCCGTGCCGGTGGCTGGCAAAAAGGTGTCGGTCCCCGTGGGTCCCGCCGCCGGCCCCCATACCCAGCTGGCCCAGAACATACTCTCCGCCTTTGCCGCCGGGGCCCGAATCTTCGAGCTGAAGACGGTGCAGATACTGGTGGGCAAGGAGCTGGGCATTATAAAGCCCTGCATCTATGTGAAAGACGAGGCCTACAACACCGAGTGGTCCACCGGGCTCACCGTCCGGGAGGCCATGGAGGAGTACATAAAAGCCTACATAGCCATCAAGCTCTTTGCCAAAGAGTTCGGCTGGGACGACAGCTTCCAGTTCCACCTCAGCGTGGGATATAACCTGGCCGGGATACAGAGCGGCGTCATCGATGATTTTCTCAACACCATGCAGGATGCGGGCAAGAGCCCCTTCTGGCAGCAGTGCCTGGATACGGCTGTGAGCTGCCTGCCCCTGTTCAAAAATGTGGATGAGAACTTTATCCGTGGCCTTGATCCCCACATCTGCCAGCTGGTGACCCTGTCCACCATGCACGGCTGTCCCGCCGACGAGATAGAGCGCATCGCCGCCTACCTCATTGAGGAAAAGGGTTTCAACACCTATATCAAATGCAATCCCACCCTGCTGGGCTATGAGCGGGTGCGGGCCATGCTGGACAAGATGGGCTACGGCTATGTGAGCTTTGACACCACCCACTTTGACCACGACATGAAGCTGCCCGACGCCGTGGCAATGATACACCGCCTGATGGCTCTGGCCGAGAGCAAGGGTCTGGTCTTCGGCGTGAAGCTCACCAACACCTTCCCGGTGCAGATAGTCCGGGGCGAGCTCCAGGGCGAGGCCATGTACATGTCCGGCAAGCCCCTGTTCCCCATTGCCCTGCATGTGGCCTACGAGCTGAGCCTTGCCACCGGCGGCCGGCTGCCCATATCCTTCTCCGGCGGCATCGACAACCACAACATCACCGATGTGCTCTCCTGCGGCATAAAGCCGGTTACCCTGGCCACCTATCTGCTGAAAAGCGGCGGCTACAAAAACCTTACCAGGCTGGCTGCCCTCATCCCCATGAGCATCCCGGAGCAGGTGGACTGCGCCAAACTGGCCGAGCTCTGCGGCAAGGTGCTCTCCGACCCCCACTATATGAAGGAGCCGGAACGGCCCCGGCCGGTGAAAAACACCGTGCCCCCCACGGCCTGCTTCAAGTGCAAAAACTGCATGGACGTCTGCCCCAACCGGGCAAACTTCCCCCTGCCCGCTCTGAAAGCCGCCATTCACATCGACTCCTATTGCAACGAGTGCGGCAACTGCGCCTGCCTCTGCCCCTTCGGCTACACCCCTTATAAGGACAAGTTTACCTACTTTGAAACCGAGGCGGACTTCCAGTCCTCAAGCAATAACGGCTTTTTGGGCCGCAGCAAATTCCGTCTCGACGGCAAGGTGTTCACCGACCCCGCCCAGCTTCCGGAGGAGCTGCGCCAGGTCATAGACGCCTTCCTGGGCTGATATGAGTACCGTGATAAAAGGCGGCACCCTCGTCTCCTCCGGAGGGCTGCAAATTGCCGACATACTCATAGAGGGGGAGAAGATAAGCCGCATCGCCCCGGAGCTCCCGGGCGACCGGGTGGTGGACGCCTCCGGCTGCCTGGTCTTCCCTGGCTTCATCGACGCCCATACCCATATGGAAATGCCCGTGTCCGGCACCGTTACCGCCGACAGCTTCCAGACCGGCACTGCGGCGGCCATTGCCGGGGGCACTACCACTATTCTGGACTTTGCCACCCAGGACAAGGGGGGCAGCCTGCAGCAGGCTCTGGATGTATGGCACAGCAGGGCCGACGGGCACTGCTCCTGTGACTATGGCTTCCATATGGCCATATGCGACTGGAATGAGAACACCCGCTCCCAGCTGAGGGAAATGGCCGCAGCCGGGGTAACTTCCTTCAAGTGCTATCTGGCCTATGACGCCCTTATGGTCAGCGACGCCCAGCTCTACGACATCCTCACGGAGATGAAGAAGATCGGCGGCGTGCTGGGGGTCCACTGCGAAAACGGCCCCGTGCTGGATCTGCTGCGGGAGAGAGCCGTACGCTCCAGTGCCCTCTCCCCCGCCTGGCACCCCCGCACACGCCCTGCCCTCCTGGAGGGCGAGGCTGTGAGCCGCTTCCTGCGTCTGGCAGGTCTGGCGGATGTCCCGGCCTGGGTAGTCCACCTGTCCACCGCTGACGGCCTGGAGGAGATACGTCTGGCCCGCCGCCGGGGACAGAAGGTGTATGTGGAAAGCTGTCCTCAGTATTTCACTCTGGACGAGAGGCTGTATGAGTCCACGGGCTTTGAGGGAGCCAAGTATGTGTGCTCCCCGCCACTGCGCTCCAGGGAGGATCAGGCGGCTCTCTGGGAAGCTCTCTCCGCCGGGGAGATAGACCTTATCTCCACCGACCACTGTTCCTTCAATTTCAAGGGGCAGAAGGAGCTGGGGCTGAGAGACTTCACCCTTATCCCCAACGGCATGCCCGGCATAGAGCACCGGGCCGCAGTGATGTACACCGCCGGCGTGGCCTCGGGGCGCATCAGCGTCCAGGAGCTTTGCCGAGTGCTCAGTGAGAATCCTGCCAAGCTTTTCGGCCTCTACCCTAAAAAGGGCCTGCTCGCCCCGGGCAGCGACGCCGATATCGCCATCTACGACCCCAGTAGAGACAGCATCATCGCCGCCGCCCATCAATACCAAAACTGCGACTACAGCCCCTATGAGGGCTTTAAGACCGCCGGCTCACTGCGGGATGTGTTCCTGCGCGGAGTACAGGTGTTCAAGGACGGGGAACTGATCCTGCCCGGGACAGGTCGGTATCTCAGCCGGGGCCAGGCCTTCCGTTCCCCGGAATAGCGGAACACTCCCAACTCAAATCTCGGAAGAAGGTTGAACTTGATGAAGGCAAATACAAATACCTCCGGCAGCCTCTTTGAACTCAGGGGGCGTCCCCCCATCACCAGCGCCCTGCCTCTGGCTTTGCAGCACGTGGTAGCCATGATAGTGGGCTGCGTGACCCCGGCCATCATCGTCGCCTCCGCAGTCAGCGGCGGCGGCATGGCGGATGCGGACAAGATAATCCTCATCCAGTCATCCTTGGTCATTTCTGCCCTGTCCACCCTTCTGCAGCTCTTTCCCATAGGGAAAAAAGGCTCCTGGGGCCTGGGTTCCGGCCTGCCAATGATACTGGGCGTAAGCTTTGCTTACGTGCCTACCATGCAGGCCGTGGCCGCAGGCTTCGGTGTGGCCACCATTCTGGGCTCCCAGGTGGTGGGCGGCCTTATTGCAATAGTCATCGGCTTTCTCATTAAGAACATACGCAAATACTTCCCGCCCCTGGTGACCGGCACCGTGGTCTTCACCATAGGCCTGTCCCTCTATCCCACGGCCATAAACTACATGGCCGGCGGTACCTCCAGCGCCAACTACGGTTCCTGGGAAAACTGGGCCATCGCCCTCTTCACCCTGGCCGTGGTTGTGGTGCTCAACCATTACGGCAAGGGGATACTGAAGCTGGCCTCCATCCTCATCGGCATCATCGTAGGTTATGCTGTCTCCGCCTGCTTCGGCATGGTGAGCTTTGCCAGTGTCTCCACCGCCGCCTATTTCCAGCTGCCCCGGCTCATGTACTTCGGCATTGACTTTGAGGTGTCCTCCTGCGTGGCAATGGGCGTGCTCTTTGCCATAAACTCCATCCAGGCCATAGGCGACTACACCGCTACCACCACCGGAGCCATGAATAGGGAGCCCACCGACAGGGAGCTGCAAAACGGCATAGTGGCCTACGGCATCACCAACACCCTGGGCGCTTTCTTTGGCGGTCTGCCCACCGCCACCTACAGCCAGAACGTGGGTATAGTGGTCACCACCAAGGTCATCAACCGCTTTGTGCTGGGCATGGCCGCAGTCATATTGGGCGTGGCGGGCCTGATACCCAAGTTCTCCGCCCTGCTCACCACCATCCCCTACTGCGTGCTGGGCGGCGCCACGGTGAACGTCTTTGCCTCCATAGCAATGACGGGCATCAAGCTCATATCCTCCGCCCATCTCAATTTCAGGAATTCCGCCATTGTGGGTCTGGCTGTGGCCCTGGGCATGGGCATCACCATGGCCCCCGCCACCCTCTCCGCCTTCCCCGACTGGGTGACTATGATCTTTGGCAAGTCTCCCGTGGTGCTGGCCACCATAGTGGCCGTGGCCCTGAACCTGATAATCAAGGACGAAGACAAGGCCGCCGGTACGGCGGGCGCTGAAACAAAATAAACTGAAAGGAAGCTCTCTATGTACAAAGTAATGGTAAACGGCAGAGAATATGAGTCTGCCGAAGATAAAAAGCTGCTGAGCTTTCTGCGGGATGACCTGCACCTCACCGCCGCCAAGGACGGCTGCAGCGAGGGCGTCTGCGGCACCTGCACCGTGCTGGTGGATGGGGCCAAGGTCAAGGCCTGCGTCATGCCTCTGAGCAAGCTCCAGGGCAAGAGCATAGTCACCGTGGAGGGTATCCCCCCGGAGGAGATGGCCGTATACGAGCACTGCTTTGCCCAGGCCGGAGCCGTACAGTGCGGCTTCTGCATCCCGGGTATGATAATCTCCGCCAAGAGCCTGTTGGACGTGAATCTGAATCCCACCAGAGAAGACGTGAAGAAGGCCATAAAAGGCAACCTCTGCCGCTGCACCGGCTATAAGAAGATAGAGGAAGCCATACTTATGGCTGCGGAATTTTTCCGGGAGGGCAAGCCCATCCCCGCCGCCCCGGAGAAGCTGCACATGGACGAGCACGCCCAGCGCCTGGATGCCAAGGAGAAGGTCAACGGCAGCGGCCTCTTTGCCGATGACCTGCAGATAGAGGGCATGGTCTATGCCAAGCCCGTGTACTCCAAATATCCCCGGGCCCTGATAAACCGGGTAGACGCCTCCAAAGCCCGCTCCCACCCTGACTGTCTGGCAGTACTATTGAGGGAGGACGTGCCCTGCAACAAGACCGGCCACATCAAGCAGGACTGGGACGTCATCATGGGCGAGGGCGACATCACCCGCTATGTGGGCAACGTTCTGGCCGTGGTAGTCTCCGCCCACAAAAACAAGCTGGATGAGCTCTGCTCCCTGGTGGAGGTAGACTACACCGAACTCACTCCCATCACCAACCCCTTTGACGCTCTCAAGGGAGACGCCCCTCTCATCCACCCCGACGGCAACATCATGAGCCGGGCAAACCTGGTGCGTGGCAATGCCGACGAGGCCATAAAGAACTCCAAGTATGTGGTCACCCGCAAGTACAAGACCTCCTGGCAGGAGCACGGATTCATGGAGCCGGAGTGCTGCGTGGCCATGCCCGAGGGTGAGGACGGGCTGCTGATATACACCACCAGCCAGTCCATCTACGATGTGCAGCGGGAGTGCGCCCAGATTCTCCAGATACCCAAGGAGAAGGTCCACTGCCGGGCTCCCCTGGTGGGCGGCGGCTTCGGCGGCAAGGAGGATATGTCCGTACAGCAGTACGCCGCTCTGGCAGCCTGGAAGCTGAAAAAGCCTGTTAAGGTGAAGTACACCCGTCAGGAATCCCTGGACTACCACGTGAAGCGCCACCCCATGGAGATGGAATTCACCACCGCCTGCGACGAAAACGGCAAGCTCACCGGCATGAAGGGCATCATCATTGCCGATACCGGGGCCTACGCCTCCCTGGGCGGGCCGGTGCTCCACCGGGCCTGCACCCATGCCGCCGGACCCTACAACTACCAGAATGTGGACATCTTCGGTATGTCCGTATACACCAATAATGTGGTCTCCGGCGCCTTCCGTGGCTTCGGCGTCACCCAGAGCTGCTTTGCCACAGAGATGAACATCAACCTTCTGGCGGAGATGGTGGGCATAGACCCCTGGGAGTTCAGGCGCAGGAACGTGATAAAGCCCGGCGATGTGCTCCCCAATGGCCAGACCGCAGACCCCAACACCAATATGGCCGCCTGCCTGGATGCTCTGAAGGATGTGTATTACTCCGGAGGCCCCTATGTGGGTATAGCCTGTGGCTTCAAAAATTCCGGCACCGGCATGGGCAAGCAGGATATAGGCCGGGTGCTGCTGTCCGTGGAGCAGGGCAAGGTACACATCCGTACCTCCGCCTCCTGCATGGGCCAGGGCATAGGCCAGATGTGCCTGACCGAGATCTGCCATGTCACTGACTTGTCCCCCGAATGCTTTGTCTTTGAAAACGCCGACACCGTCCGCACCCCCGACTCCGGAACCTCCACCGCCTCCCGCCAGACCGTAATGACCGGCGAAGCCGCCCGTCGGGCCGGCGAGAAGCTGCGCCTGGCCCTGGACCAGGGTAAGAGCCTGGAGGAGCTGGAAGGCCGGGAATTCTACGGAGAGTTCTCCGCCATAACCGACCCCCTGGGGGCCATAAAGGAAAATCCCATCAGCCACATCTCCTATTCCTACGGTGCCCAGGCTATAGTCCTCAACGAGGATGGCAAGATAGTCAAGGCCGTCTCCGCCTTTGACGTGGGCACCCCGGTGAATATCCAGTCCGTGGAGGGCCAGATAGAGGGCGGCATGCTCATGGGCATAGGCTACGGCGTCACCGAGAAATTCGAGTGTGTGGACGGCTACCCCAAGAGCAAGTTCGGCACCATCGGTTTCATGCGGGCTACAGAGGCTCCCGAGCTGGAGGTCATCCTCTGCCGTCCCGCTGAGGAGGACAAGCTGCCCTACTCTCTGGGCGCCAAGGGCTGCGGCGAGCTGTGCATGATACCCACGGCCCCCGCCTGCGCCCACGCCTATTACCGCTACGACGGCCAGTTCCGTCAGCAGCTGCCCTTGGAGAACACCCCCTACAGAAAATCCAAAAAATAAATGGAGAAAAGAGATATGAAATATACCGACACAAAAAATGCCCCCGCCGCCATCGGCCCCTATTCCCAGGCCATATCCACCGGGAACCTGCTTTTCACCTCCGGTCAGATACCCCTGGACCCCCAGACCGGCGCCGTGGTGGGTGAGGACATCAGCAGCCAGGCCCATCAGGTGATGAAGAACCTGGGTGCCGTGCTGGAGGCCAATGGCATAGGCTATGTCAACGTGGTAAAGACCACCTGCTTCCTCTCCGATATGAAATACTTTGGGGAGTTCAACGAGGTCTATGCCCAGTACTTCACCGGCAAGCCCGCCCGCAGCTGCGTAGCCGTGCGGGAGCTGCCCAAGAATGTCCTCTGTGAGGTGGAGGCCATAGCCGAGCTGGGCTGAAAGTTCACCTGATTTCGCCTCAGCCTTTGGGCTGAGCATCATTACAGAAAAGATTCCGGCTCCCTAGAGGCCCCGGAATCTTTTTATTTTATGCGTACGTCGTATTGCATAAAAGGCGAATTGTAATTTTGTTGATATCGCCAATCGAAAAAATTTCACGTATGTGGTATTTATTTTAAAGTAGCTTTCATAAGGTAATACTTCTCATACCAAGTTGCCCTATGGACGCCTGTCCCCGCCCATGTTTCAGTTAAAGAGGTGCATACATGAAGGAGCCGATGATAAGGCGCATTGATTTGAAGACCCAGGCAAAACTGAAAATTCAGGAATATATCGCCTCTCTCGACTTGGAAAAGAGCAACAAGCTGCCCCGGGAGGAGGAGTTCTGCCGGATAATCGGCGTCAGCCGCATCACTCTGCGCAGCGCTCTCAATGAACTGGAGATGGAGGGGCTGATACACCGCCGCCAAGGCAAGGGCACCTTTGTGAACATGACCCGCCGGAATATGAAGCTGAGCTTCAGCCCCGTGGGACATTTTTCCGACGTTATCTCCGCTGCCGGCTTCACCCCCCGGCTCCAGCCTCTGCTGACGGAGATCATACCTGCCGATGAAAAGCTGGCTGCCGCCCTGGGCATAAATCCGGGGGATGAGGTCATCCGGGACAAAAAATATTTTTATGCTGATGATGTCCTCTGCGCCTATTGTGAGGATCACTTTGCCCGCAGTCTGATCGGGGATATGGAGATTAAAGCTCTGAACACGGCAGGGCTGTCCGTATTCCACTATCTCTATGAGATAACAGGGCGCAAGGTCTGCTGGGATAAGGTGGACATCGCCGCCGTCAACACGGGGCTTAAAAAAGAGCTGGCCCTCTTTGGGGACAAGCCCCTGCTATTTCTCCGGGGCACCAACTATGATGAGCAGGATGTGCCTCTGGTGCTTATAGACGAGTATGTGGATACCCGGATACTCACTTTCAGTCAGATACGCCAGAGGATAATAAATTACTGAGTATAACAGTACAAAGTGCGGCGCGCTGCGCCGCATTTTTTTGCCTTATCCCGTTTGCTCCGAAAAGTTGATTTATCTCCTGTCTCTGGTATAATGAGAGCCAGGAGCCGGAGTTTTTCCGGCAGGGAAACGAAAGGTAGTGAAACCATGGGGATATATGTTTGGGGCACCGGCTGCGGCGCATCCCAGCTGATAAGCCAGGGACTTGAAATCCGGCGCATCAGCGCCTTTGTGGACAGCTTTTCTCAATGCGTGGACTTTCTTGGTCGCCCCATACTCAGGCCGGAGGAACTGCCGGTCACCGACTGTGAGTTGCTCATAGTCACCACCAGGCACAGCGGCGAGGTCGCCGGGCAGTGCAGCCGCCTGGGCCTTGACCGGGAACGGATACTGTTTCTGAAAAATCACTGCCGTCTGGATGACATGAATGCCTCTTGCACTGCGGCAGAAAAGCTGCTGGGCAGGGAGCTGCTGGAGCGGCTGCTGCCCCGTCAGAGGGTGATAAGCACCCCGGCCCGGCTGTCATCCAGCGCACTGCCGGAGTCAGAGCTTTCGGGAGACTATGTGCGCCTCTCCGCCCTGGAGCTGATCTGCCGCAGACTGGGCGCAAGGGTACCTGGAGCGGCAGCGGAGCTGGGTGTATACCGTGGGGATTTTGCCCGCTGTATAAACAGTCTTTTGCCGGAGCGCAGGCTCTACCTGTTTGACAGCTTCTCCGGCTTTGCCCCCACTGATGGAGCCGATGCCGCTTTCCAGGCCGCCCATGAAAACACCAGTGCCCGGGCCGTTCTCTCCCGTATGCCCAATCCGGATATGGTCAGGCTGTGCCCCGGCTACTTTCCCGATTCACTGGATGGGCTGGAGGAGCGTTTTTGCCTGGTGTCTCTGGATGTGGATTTTGCCCGGCCCACTCTGGATGGCCTGCGCTGGTTCTGGCCCAGGCTGAACACCGGAGGCTGCCTGCTGCTCCACGACTGGGGCAATCCGGAGCTGCCGGGAGTGGCCCAGGCCCTGGAGCAATATGAGGCGGAGCTGGGCTCCCCAATTCCCTCCCTGCCGCTGCCGGACATGAAAGGCAGTCTGGCCCTGTGCAAATAAGGCAATGACATAGAAAAAACAGTCGGTTTACACCGGCTGTTTTTTTCTATCTTTCTATTACATACCGTTTTCCCGGATACATTGGTCCGTCCTTCATAGAACATATCGCGCAGCTCACATGTACCGGCAGCGTAGGGAAGCAGGCCGAGGCGGCCCTCTCTATCTCCACTTCCAGCCCCGGCTCCAGCACCCTGGCGCCGATCCTCAGCTCGCCGTCAAATTCTGCCCGGCAGTCCACAAGGCCCGGAATGCGGAACAGGGCTTCGTCCAGCTTTTCCATGTCCGCCCCCTCCACTTTCCGGCTCACCCGGTCTATACGCCGGGTCACCCCCCCGCAGGGGCAAGGGGGCAGGAAACGGGTATAGTCCCCGGTGCGGTAGCGCAGCAGGGGCATGGCCCGCAGTCCCACGGTGCTGATGACCAGCTCTCCATATTCTCCCGGAGGCAGGGGCCGTCCCTCCCCGTCCACTATCTCGGCTATGATGTGGTTTTCCCGCAGATGCATGCCCTCATGGGCCTGGCATGTCACCGCCCCGCCCAGGCCGCACTCCCGGCTGCCGTAGTGGGGAAAGGGCTTACTGCCGGTGAGCTTTTCAATCTCCTCCATCAGCCCTTCCGGGCAGGCGTCGGCGGACACCAGAGCGCGCTCAACGGGAAATCCAGGCCCATACATACGGCCCAGGCCCAGCAAGGCGGCGGGAAAGCCAATATAGCACCGGGGCCTCGTGTCCCTCACCAGAGTGCAGAGCTGTCCCCAGCTTACACCGTAGCCCGCCTTTACCGGCTCAGCCCCCAGCTTCTCCACCGCTCTGGCTATCAGGTCCCCAAGGCCGAAGGGCCCGGTAAAGGGGAAGGCTATAAGGCAGCGTTCCCCCGCCGGGAGCATCTCCGATATGCCGGCAGCGAAAAAGCCCACGGTGTCCTCCATGTCCTCCCGGGTGTAGAACACCCGTTTTCCCGCCCCGGTGGTGCCGGAGGTGGCGCCGGATATAACCCGCTCCACCTCTCTCTGGGATGTAAGCAGGAATCCGGAGCTCCGGCGGGACAGCTGCTCCGCCGTGGTAAAGGGCAGGGTCTGGAGCTCCTCAAGGCTCCCCAGCTGCCGGGGGTATCCGGCATAGACGCCGCCCCTTGCCGCAACCCTCTCCAAAGTCTCGTTCAGCCTTTTCAGCTGTACGGCCTCCAGGCCCTCCCTGCTCAGTTCAGGGAGGGCCTCGGTGTCTTTTATCCATTTGTCCAGCTCTGTTCTTTTCATCTTCTGTACAGGGCCCGTCCCTGGCTGTCGGTGAGGTTATAGGCGCAGAAGGGCACCATGCCCAGCTTTGAATCCACCTCGCAGATATAGCAGCGGCGGAGCCTGTCCAGGTCAAGGTTCCAGGCGTCCTGGAACAGCATGCCGGAGACGGTGAAGGTATTTCTCACCGTCTGCTCCAGAAACTCGTCCAGGGAGGCGGTGTCCGGGTCGCAGCAGCTGTCCGCCGCCTTGCCGCCCCACTGCCGGGATACGAAGTCCCGGGCCTCGCTGCTCTTTACACAGCAGCACTGGCTGCGCCGCCGGGGCAGGGCCTTCAGGCTGCCGTCGGCCTTTCGCAGGTAGCTGGCGTGGAAAGAGCAGTAGGGACTCTCCGCCCCGCCTCCACCGAAATGGGAGGCCATCATAAGCCCCCCTGTCTGTTCCTCTATCCGTCTCAGCATGGTGGGTATGGTCAGGGGCTTTTCCGGTCGCTCCAGGCCGCAGCGTCCGAAATAGGATATGGGCTGGAAATGTACTCCCCGCAGGTGGGGTACCCTGTCCAGAGCAAAGCGGAGTATTTCTCCCAGGCTATGGTCGTTCACCTCAGGGGCCACCGTGGGCACCAGCACCACAGGCAGCTCCGCCCTGCGGCAGTTATCAATGGCCCGGAGCTTGATATCCCTCAGCGGCCTGCCTCGGAGCTTTACATATATATCGTCATCCAGGCCGTCAAACTGTAAAAACACAGTGCTGAGTCCGGCATCACGGAGCCCCAGGCAATAGTCCGGCTCCTGAGCCAGGCGCAGACCGTTGGTATTCAGCTGGAAGAAGCTGAAGCCCTTTTCCCGGCCCAGGGAAATTATCTTATCCAAGTCGTCTCTCACTGTGGGCTCTCCACCGGAGATCTGGATATTGAATGGGCCGCCCCGCTCCATGAGCATGTCGTACTGCCGGCCTATCTCCTCCAGGCTCAGATCTCTGGGCTCCTGCTCCCCGGCGGAGGCAAAGCACACGGGACAGTTCAGATTGCAGCGGTTGGTGAGCTCCAGCAGCACGCAGCATCCCTCCCGCTCATGGTTCTGACACAGCCCGCAGTCATAGGGGCAGCCCCGCTCCGCAGGCTTTGCCCCGGGAGGCTGGGCCTTTCCCCCGGCGTCCCCCTCTGCCCAGGCCAGATAGGAATCCAGATCCCCCTCCCAGATGAGGGTCTTGAAGCTGCCGTGCTGAAAGCAGCGCTTTTCCATATACACACCCCCGGCCTCCAGCAGCTTCTTTGCCGGTATCCTGCCAAGGCACACGGGACAGACGCTCAAAGTTCTGCCTATCTCCATCTCACATAAGTCCCCTGTCTTCCAGTATCTCCATACACTTTTCATAGGTGGAGGCGATTATCTCCGGGCAGTATTCCAGGCGCTTTGCGGGATTTCCCCCGGTGATGTCCCGACATTCCACGGAGGAATGCTCCAGCTCCATCTCCTCGGTGAACCAACGGGTGAACTCCCCCAGGGCGGCCTTGTGGTAGGGGCTCTCATACTCCGTGGGGGCGCTCTTGCCGGTGAAATAGGATATGAGGCAGCAGCCGGCGGTCATACAGCCGCAGACCCCCCCGGAATATCCTACCCCGCCGTTCAGCCCGGCCAGGGCCTGCACCAGCTTGGGATTGTCCTCTCCCAGAGTCTCCATCAGCAGAACTCCCAAAATCTGGGAGCAGAAGTACCCGCAGCGGGACAGCTCCATAATTCTGTCCATCAGGTCCATCAGTTCACATCCTTTCGCAGGCAAACAGCACATAGCTGCACCGTTTCATCTTTATCCGGCAGGGCTCATCCTCCCGCCACAGGGCTTCCAGATAATATTCCCGCCACTGCTCCGTCAGATCTTCAATGTGGCGCACCGCAAAACCCGCATGGCGCACTTGATTTAAAAGCTCCGTCACATCCTCCGTAACGTCGGAAAATACCAGCTTGCCGCCCTTTCTCAGCAGCCTTGCCGCCTCCCTTAAAGCGGTCTGCACCTCTCCGCTCACGAAAAAACTGCACTGGGAGATCACCCCGTCAAAGCTGGACGGGGGGTACGGGCAGCGTAAGAAGTTCCCTCGCTCCACTCCCGGCCCCCGGGGCTCCAGGTCTATGCCCAGGGCGGTATTGCCCTGTTCCTCCAGAATACGCAAGGCCGAGCCGTCCCCGGCCCCCATGTCCAGCCAGCGGCTGCCCCGGGGCAGGAAGGCCAGTTCTATCAAGTAGCGGCTGTGCTCCGCCCCACCAGGGTGTCCATCCATCATTTGTCCTCCAGGGCCTTCTCCACGGAGAGCACCTTGCCCAGGGCCAGCTCCTCCGGCACATAGACGAAGCCGCACTGGGGGCACACCGGCAGCTCCACAGGAAAACCGTTGTCCAGGTACATGAATTTTGCCTTGCCCTTTTGCAGCTTGCAGCGGCATTTCATGCACGTCAGCCTGCCCTCCGGGTCTATGGTATAGTAATTTTTATCTGCCATGTTTCTCTCCCTCCCAGAGCTCTACAGCCTGTTGACCACTTTCATCCTGTGGCTGTAGGCGCTGTGCACCAGATAGCCTCTCTCCGTCTCGCTGTACTTGACCCAGAAGGTCACATTGCCCAGGCGCTCCCTGGTTACAAAGAGCCCTGTATCCTCTTCCAACACCGCTTCCCCGCTCTCTCTCAGATGCTGCAACACCTGGATGACGTCGGATTTGAGTATCATCCTGTCGTCCATCCTCTCCTCTGCCTCCGGGGTATATTCCACTTCAAAGCCAAGATCCACTGCTTTTACCTCCTCGCCCCACAGCTCCTTCAAAAGCTGCTGTTTAAGGCCCAGCCTGTTGTATCTCTTTGCGCTTATGTCCGGGCACTGCTGGGCGGCGCTGCCGTAGACCAGCTCCAGCAGGTGCACCGACTCCCGGCCCTCCCGGGCAAAGCGGTCCCGGCAGGCCATGCAGTAGCTCAGATAGGGCAGCCGGGAGCGCCCCAGGCATTTGTCCGTCATCTCCCTGGCCACTTCCCGATTGGTATACTGAGTCAGTCCTCCGTAGCCGCAGCAGGGGGCCTGGTCCCCGGAATAGGCGGTGTCCTGTATCTGGCAGCCCAGCTTTGCCGCTATACGCCGTATGCTCTCCTGAGTCTGGGCATCCCCACGGGCGCCGCAGGCATCGTGGAGGGCCATGGGCCGCTGCCGGAACTCTGCCGTTTCCGGCAGGCCCAGCTCTTCCAGTATCTCCCATATGCCACGGATCTTTTCACACCCCTGGGACAAAAGCTGCTTTTTACAGCTGGGGCAACCCGCTATTATCTCCGGTGAACCCAGCTCTTCCAGCTTCTCGCTGAGGAAGTCCACCGTCTCTCCGTAGAGCTCATAACGTCCGGCCCAGTCGCCTATGGCGCCGCAGCAGCCCAGCATCAGGGCCACGCCTCCATCCAGCCTCCGGCAAAGATCCCTATAGGCCTCCCGCACTGTGGCGGGGGCAATAGCGGTGGCTTGGCAGCCGGGGAAGAATACATACCTGCATTTGTCATAGCCGGGCTGCTTCCGGCTGAGAAAAGCCTCCCCGTTGGAAAAGAGCATGTCCATAAGGGCGAACTCATGGGGAGCCAGGGGCATCTTGCCGGTGCTGACCATGTTCTGCCTGGCTATGTGGCAGACCTCACCCATATCGTAGCCGTTTGGGCAGAGCACGCTGCACTGGCCGCAGAGGGCACAGGCATTTATGGGTTTGTTCATCATATGGTCGCCCATGATGATAGAAACATTGTTGTATATCTCACGGGTGAGTATCCTTGGGAATTTCTTATAGTGCTGCAAATAGGCGCAGCCCTTTATACACTCGTCGCAGTGGCACTGGATGCACCTCCCCGCCTCTCTCTCTGCGCTGTCCCGGTCGGTTACGGGAATGCGCCCCGAGGGCTCCACCCCCTCCAGAGAGGTGTACAGCCGGGTAGCCACGCAGCCCTCCTCCCCCCGGGTGTTGCCCGGGTCCAGGTGCTGGGCAATACGGTCGGCAGAGAGGGCGGCCCGCTTTGCCCCGAAGGCGGAGTCCAGAACGCCCCCGGTACTGCCGGTAATGAGCCCGTGCTCCCGGCACACCATCACCGCCTCGTCCGTCTCCAATCCGGGGTATAGCTGCCGGGCCGTGTCCCAGGCAGCGGCGATGAGGGCGTATTTCTCCCGCTCCTCCCAATAGGCCGCCTCCGGTTCACAGCCCCATTTGAAATCTATGTCCAGCTCACTTAAAAGCCTTGCCGTGGCCTCCGCCGCCTCTTCAGGCAGCCCCGGGGCGCAGTCCTTTACCAGGGAAAGGCAGTCCCCCTGAGCGCAGTAAAAGCTCATCGGGTAGCGTTTTTTAACCAGCTCCCCGGCCAGAAAAAGACTGAACAGGTCGGCACCGAAGACGGCGGCATTCTGCTGTTTTTTTCTCAGCAGGCTTCCGCCCCGGGGCTTGGAGCCATAGGCCAGGGCAGAGCGCTCCAGTTCCCTGATGGCTATGCCCTCCCCCAGTTCCCGGAGCTTGCAGTTTTTTTCGCAGGGGGCTTCGCAGCCCAGAGCCAGAATGTGGGGAAAGGGCGTTATTTTCTCGTAGAGGGCCAGGGCCCTGTCGAAATCACCGGCAGCCACAGCGGCAGCCATGGCCTTCACATCCAGCTTCAGCGGGCAGGCCGCATTGCAGTAGGGAGGCTGCTCATGGACGCAAAGCCCCTCCCGAGCCTCCAGCTCCTCCTTGGTAAACATGCGCTTTTGCCGGTATATATGGGTGGATTGGCGCTCTTCTATTTTCACGGCGGTCACTTCCTTTTCTCAGTCCGGCCTCGGTTATATCTCATGCCCGTCCCCTTTAAATGGCCGGGCCTTATTTTCGATTTCAAAGCTCATTGCATACCCATAAAAATGCTTGGCTGGGAAACTTACGACACCCTAAAAGGTTTTATAAACTTGAGAGGCGGTTTCCCGCCTCTCAAGTATAACAAAACTATAGGCTTTTGAAAACCGGCTCTACAGCTCCTTCAGGGCTGCCAGCACTACCTCCGGCAGGGCGGGCACCTTGGTGATGCGGGCGCCGGTGGCATTGTATATGGCGTTGAGGATGGCCGGGTGAGGAGCATCCAGCGGGGCCTCGCCGCAGCCGGCGGCGCCATAGGGGCCATTGGG
>CALWWB010000005.1 GCA_944385175.1 uncultured Oscillospiraceae bacterium
GCCGAGGAGAAGGCCCACGGCGAAACGATAATGGTGGGGGACAATAAACCCCAGGGCTCACGCTTTACAGTGAGCTTCCCAAAACCCACAGAGGAGGAGACAGGGATATGAACAATATAGCTGGAATCCAGGAAAAACTCAGAGCCCGTGGGCTGGACGGCCTGCTTATAACGGACGAGAAGAACCAGCGCTACGCCTCAGGCTTTTCCTTTACCGACGGGGCGGTGCTGGTGGGCCTGGACAGAGCCTGGCTCATCACCGATTCCCGCTATATAGAAGCGGCGGAAAAGGCAGCCGGGGACGTGCTCACGGTGCAGCTCTACAACAGAGAGCTGCCTCTGAGGGAACTGCTGCGCCGGGATATAGAAGAGGCGGGTATCCGGTGCCTAGCCGCCGAGGACGGCAAACTGAGCCACCGGGAATTCCTGGAGTATGAAAAGGCCCTTGGTATGGAGCTGCTGTCCGGAGGCAGCTTGCTCCAAGAGCTGAGAGCCTCCAAAAACCGGGAGGAGCTTCAGTATATGCAGCAGGCTCAGGACATAGCGGAACTGGCTCTGGAGGATGTGCTGCACATCATAAGGCCGGGCATGACTGAGCGGCAGGTGATGGCAGAGCTGGTGTACTCCATGCTGCGCCACGGTTCCCAGGGCAATTCCTTTGACCCCATCGTAGTAACCGGTGCCAAGACCAGCATGCCCCACGGCGTGCCCGGGGACGAAGTGATACAGGCCGGGGACTTTGTGACCATGGACTTCGGTTGCATAAAGGGGGGCTATTGCTCCGACATGACCCGCACAGTGGCCGTGGGCCGGGCCACGGAGGAGATGAAAAACGTGTATGCCCTGGTGCTGAAGGCCCAACTGGCCGGCATAGCTGTCGCCCGGGCGGGCATCCCTGGCCGGGAGATAGATGCTACGGCGCGGAAGGTGATAAAGGACGGGGGCTACGGGGAGTATTTCGGCCATGGCTTCGGCCACAGCCTGGGCCTGGATATCCATGAAGCGCCCAGTGCAAATCCCGGGGGTGAGGCGCCCATGCCCGAAGGGGCGGTGTGCTCTGCTGAGCCGGGCATATATCTGCCGGGCCGCTTCGGTGTGCGCATAGAGGATGTGATGGTGCTGGAAAAAGGAGGCTGCCGCCTTCTCACCAAGGCTAAAAAGGAGCTTATCATACTCCAGCCCCAGGGCTGAGAAGAGGATCAGACAGGCTGAGAAGAGGATCAGACAAATAATGCTTGCAAAACACCCGCAGATACTGTAAAATGACTGAGATAAATATAAATTAATTTGGGAGGTCCCTTTTATGATTACAGCAGGCGATTTCAGAAACGGCGTCACCTTTGAGATGGACGGCCAGGTAATGCAGGTGGTGGAATTCCAGCACGTGAAGCCCGGCAAGGGCGCAGCCTTTGTGCGCACCAAGATGAAGAACGTCATCACCGGTGCCGTCACCGAAACATCTTTTAACCCCACCGCAAAGTTTGAGAACGCCACAGTAGACCGCATGACCATGGAGTACAGCTATTCCGACGGCAATCTGTACTACTTCATGAATCCTGAGACCTATGAGCTGGAGCCTGTGGACGAGTCTGTCCTGGGAGACAACTTCAAGTTCGTCAAGGAGAATATGGAGTGCACCATCTACTCCTACAAGGGCAAGGTCTTCAACGTGGAGCCCCCCTTCTTTGTGGAGCTGGAAGTCACCGAGACCGACCCCGGCTTTGCCGGCAATACCGCCACCAATGCCACCAAGCCCGCCACTCTGGAGACCGGCGCCGAGATCAAGGTTCCCCTCTTCATCGAGCCCGGCGAGAAGGTGAAGATCGACACCCGCACCGGCGAATATCTGTCCAGGGCCTGAGGCCCTGCCCTCTGGGGAGCACTGGGTTCCCCGCCGTACAGGAAGGAAATTTTGTTCAACAAAAAGGAGGTTTTCCAAATGACTGTAGTTGAAAAGGCCGCATATCTCAAAGGATTGGTAGAGGGTCTGGGCATAGAGCCTGATTCCAGGGAAGGTAAGCTCTGGGGCGCTCTTGGCGAGCTGCTTTCAGACATGGCTCATGAGATCGAAGACCTTCAGGCCACGGACATGGATCATGCCGAGGCCCTGGACGAAATGGCTGAGGAACTGAGCTATCTGGAGGATCTGGTCTGCGATCTGGACGAGCCGGAGGATTTCGAGGACGATGAGTGCAGCGGCAGCTGCGATTCCTGTGGCCTCTGTGACGATGAGGACGAAGATGAGGAGCTGGAGTACGACGGCGTAATCTATGACGTCACCTGCCCGGTCTGCGGGGAGGAAATCAGCTTCGACGAAGAAACTCTGGACAAGGGTTCCATTGAATGCCCCTCCTGCGGAGAGACTCTGGAATTCGACCTGAGCGAAGATAAGGACGGGGACTGAGCCCCGGCCCGCCGCAGTGCTCAGGCAAGTGATATGGTAACAACAAGCAGCTCCCGCCGGAATATCCGGCGGGGGCTGCTTATTGTTATAGTCATGATAATCTTGCGGCGGTTTATTTGCACTGCTTGTCCGGAATATCAAGCTTGGATATAATACAACGCCCGACTGAATCCCAGATCGGAACGAAAACCCGGTCGGTGAGAGACTGCCACAGGCGGCCCACCGTCTTTTGGCGAAGGAATTCAATAAGAGAGCCTGCCAGATATACTGAGAGTATGGTGCCCAAGGCATGGACAGGCAGCCAGGGGGAGTCGATGAACTGAGAGGTTTTGAATACACCTTGCCACATGGAACGGATCAGCTGGTTGTCGTGAAAAAGATATACGCCGAAGGTCAGGGAAGCGGCAAAGTTGACCGCCTTGCTGTAAGCGGGCTTAAATCCGAGAAAGCACAAAAACATTTCTATGGGAACTACATAGATGAAAATACCGTTTTGTGACAAGTCGTTGGAATGTAGCAGGAAAAACTCCCTGCCGCAGCGGCCCAGCATATTGGCCGTCAGTACCCAGGCGAAGGAAAGCCCCAGTAAAACAAGGAAAATCAACCTATGCTTTTTGCATTGTGAACCTGGCTCCATGCCGTAAAGGCGGATGTATCCGGCGCTGAGGTAGAGCAGGATGAACCGGGCTGCAGTACTGTAGCTGAGCTGAATTCCAAACAGCGTAGGCAGCAGGGTATATATGCCCAGAAGTACGGCTATGGCGGACAGAAGCTGCCTCCGGCCGGAATTCCTGATGAAGCAGTTCAAATAGGGGGACAGGAGCATCAGCACCAGGAAGCTGGTGGCAAACCAGTAGTGGCCTTTGCTTATGGGAAGTACGGACATGGACAGAATTTCCCTGGTTACAAGGCCGCTGGAGGGGAAGGCGGTCAGGAAGAGCAGCAGGGCGCCAAGGGTATAGAACCATATCTGCCCAATAAAGAGGGAGAATTTTCTGAAACTGTAATTAAGGTCTACCATGTAGTAACCTGATATGAGCACAAAGACGCTCACTCCCACTTGTCCGCCCAGAGAAAGCAGCTCCGCGAAGGGCTTGTTGGCAGAATACATGAGGTCCTGAGCATAAAAGCCGTACGTAGAATAATGATAGGCTACTATCATCACCATACAGATTATCCGTAAAAGCTCGATACGGCTGTTCCTGCGGGCTTTGACTGATGTTTGAACCATTGTTGCCTCCATGGGACGGGAATGTCAGTTGCTTTGGGATGGGGGGAGCAGAGCCATCAGCCGTCCCCGAATAAGGCGGTCTATAGGAGTGTATACCCAGTGTATCAGCTGCGCCATAAGCAGGGAGAAGATAAGCGATAGAGGAATGAGAACAAGTATCCAGATGAATCTGTCCTCGGCAACGGGGAAATAAGGTACAAATTCACGATAAATTATACCGTCGCTTATCCAGGAGAGAAGGTAGGCGGCAAAAGAGAGCTCGGCGATTTTGTAAATCAGTTTGGCGCACCAGGAGGGCAGTCGCCCCAAATCAAGGGAGGCCAGAAGGGCAAAGAGAAGCACCGACAAAATATAGGCCTGGTAGTGGTCATAGTGGATGTCGTTGTAGCCTTCTGCCTGGCCGTGGAAATAAAACTGATTAAAGAGACAAAACAACAAGAGTCCTGAGATCAGGGCCAGGGCATATTTGCCCGGCTTTTTTCTTTCCAGGTATTCCCCGAGATAAGCTCCGGTGAAATAGTAGCATATGGGGTAGAGCTTGGCCCACCAGATGGAATAGATCTGGAAAAAGGAGTTAAACAGGGAAGGCAGCACGGAAAGGGCCAGAAAGCTGAAAACCAGCAGCTGCTTCTGCCTTTGACCGGTACAGCCCCTGTACATCATATTCAGGAAAGGAATCATCAAAAACAGTCCGCCATAGAGCAGAATGTACCAGGCGTAGCCGTTGATCTCAAAATTGATTATATCGCTGATTATTCTCAAAAGACTGGGGCGGTTCCCCAGGTAGGCAAACTCAAAAACCAGGCAGGCGAGACTGCTGAGCAGATAGATTTCCAGTATTCTCAGCATACCCAGGTAATAGCGCCAAGACAGCACCTTGTCCCTACACAGCCAGCCGGTGAGCATGATAAACAGCGGCACACAGGGGACAAACAGCATGCGCACCAGTGCCATGGCAAAGTCCCCGGGGCCATCCATAGCTATGGTATAAAAGCCGGAATTGTCGTAATAATGCATGACAAGTACGGCCACCAGTGCGAAACTGCGTATCAAATCAAGATTCAGGTCACGTTTCTTTTCGGTCATTGCTTGCTCCTTGAAATCAGATGCTTTGACAAGCACAAAGCCCGTCACTTCACCACTATGTTTTCCTCGCCCAAAAGCTCCCTGAGCTCCTCCACCAGAGCCTGGTGGATAAGGCAGCGGGCGCCCATGCGTTTTTTCTCCGCGGCGCAGTATAGTATCATCTGCTGCTGTCCCGGGAACATGGTCAGGATGAGCTGTATGCGTTTGAGCATGGGGTCGCCCACACCGGTGAGCTTGACCCAAAGCTTCTTCTCCTCTGCAGGGGCTGCCTCCGGAAGGTTTACGCCCCCGGGCAGCTGGAGGTCGGATATGGGGCGGATGCTGTCTACCATGAGCTGGGGCTCCTTTTCGTCCCGGGCGGAGATACGCCCGCGAACGATTATGGCGGCGTTTTCCTTTACATACATCCCGCCCTTGTCCAGGGCCTTCTGAAAGGCCATGAGCTCCATGGTGCCGGTGTCGTCCTCCAGCTGGATGTAGCTCATGAGGGTGTTGTTTTTTGTGGTGCGGGTCTTGGCCGCCGAAACCACTCCGGCCACGGTGATATACTGGTTGTCGGCGTAATGCCGGGGGCCGTCATCGGCAGCAAAGTCGGACATCACGGCACCCAGGGGCACAGCGCCCATTTTCCGCACGGCTTCCCTGTAGCCGTCCATGGGGTGGCCGCTGAGATAGAGGCCGGTGGTCTCCTTCTCCATGGCCATCAGCTCCATGGGGCTGTACTCCTCCACCTGGGGAATGGCCACGGCAGCGGGGGCGGCCTCTGCCTCATCGTCCATACCGAAAAGATCCAGCTGCCCGGCGATGTTGTCCCGCATGGACTGGGAAATGCTGTCCAGTACCGCTCCGGCTATCTGGATAAGGGCCTTGCGCTTGCAGCCCATGCTGTCGAAAGCCCCGGCCTTGATGAGGTTTTCCACGGCCCGGCGGTTCAGCTCCCGGCCGTTCATCCTGCGGCAGAAGTCGTCAAAGCTTTTGAAGGGGCCGTTTTCCCGCCGGTCCGCCACCAGGGACTCTATGGCTCCCCAGCCTATGCCTTTTATGGCCACCAGGCCGAAACGGATATTCCCCCCGGAGACGGTAAAGTTGGCGTCGGACTCGTTCACGTCCGGAGGCAGCAACTTTATGCCCAGCTCCCGGCACTCGGCGATGTACTCGGCCACCTTCTGGCTGTTGTCCAGCACCGAGGTGAGGAGAGCGGCCATATACTCCCTGGGGTAGTGTCGCTTCATGTATGCGGTGCGGTAGGCAACGATGGCATAGCTCACGGCGTGGGCTTTGTTGAAGGCGTAGCTGGCAAAGTCCAGTATCTCGTCGTATATGCTGTTGGCCACAGCCTCACTCACACCATTGGCCAGGGCCCCGGGGATGTTCCTCTCCGGGTCGCCGTGGACGAAGGCCACACGTTCAGCGTCGATGACCTTGTGCTTCTTCTTGCTCATGGCCCGGCGGATCATGTCTGCCTGGCCCAGGGAGAAGCCCGCCAGACGTCGGAATATCTCTATGACTTGCTCCTGATAGACGATGCAGCCGTAGGTGACGGAGAGTATGGGCCGCAGCAGCTCGTGCTTGTAGCTTATCTTCTCCGGATGGGCGGAGCATTCCAGAAAGCGTGGGATGCTGTCCATGGGGCCGGGGCGGTAGAGGGAGATGATGGCGGTGATATCCTCAATGCTCCTGGGCTTGAGGGAGGTGCATACCCCGGTCATCCCGGTGCTCTCCAACTGGAATACGCCGCTGGTGCGCCCGGCGGAGAGCATATCAAAGGTCTCCGGGTCCTCCTCGCTCACGTCCTCTATGCGGAATCCGGGCTCACGCCGTCGCACCAGCTGTACAGCATCATCCAGAACCGTCAGGTTCCGCAGGCCCAGGAAGTCCATCTTCAAAAGCCCCAGCTCCTCCAGGGTAGTCATGGGGTATTGGCAGACCACGGCCTCGTCATTGGTGGCCAGGGGCACATATTCATATACCGGCTTTTCGGTTATGACCACGCCGGCAGCGTGAGTGGAGGCATGGCGGGGCATGCCCTCCAGAGCCTTGGCCACGTCAATGAGCCGCTTGAGCTTTTCATCTCCCTCGTACATCTCTTTCAGGGGCTTTGAAAGGCGCAGTGCCTCGTCCAGGGTGATGTTCAGGGCCCCCGGCCCGGAGGGTATCTGCTTTGCCACCTGGTCGGCCTCACCGTAGCTGATGTTCAGAGCCCGGGCCACATCCCGCACGGAGCCTCTGGCGGCCATAGTGCCGAAGGTGACGATCTGGGCCACATGGTCGTGGCCGTAAAGACGGTTGACGTAGTCAATGACCTCGCCCCGGCGGTTGACGCAGAAGTCCACGTCTATATCCGGCATGGATACCCGCTCCGGGTTGAGAAAGCGTTCAAAGAAAAGGCTGTATTTTATAGGGTCCACATCGGTGATGTGCAGGCAGTAACTCACCACACTGCCGGCGGCACTGCCCCGGCCGGGGCCAACGGGTATGCCGCTGCGTTTGGCAAAGCCTATAAAGTCGGAGACTATGAGGAAATAGTCCACAAAGCCCATCTTTTTTATCATGTCCAGCTCGTAGTCCAGCTGCTTGTGGACCTCCGGCCGGGTGGGGAAACGCTCCTGAAAGCCCTGCTCGCAGAGCTTTCGCAGGTATTCGTAGCTGTCCGTCTCCCCCTGCGGGAGCTTGAAGCGGGGCAGGTGGTAGTGGCCGAACTCAAAGTCGAAGTTGCAGCGCCGGGCAATGTCTACGGTGTTGTCCGCCGCCTCCGGCAGCTCCGGGAAGAGGGAGCGCATCTCCTCCTCGCTTTTCAGGTAGAGCTCCTGGCTCTCAAAGCGCATGCGGCCGGGCTCGTCCACGGTCCTGCCCATCTGTATGCACATGAGTACGTCCTGGTAATAGGCATCGTCCTTGGTGATGTAGTGGGCGTCGTTGGTGAGGGCCAGGGCTATGCCCGTCTCCCGGTGGAGGCGGATGAGGCCCTGGGCGGCCTTTTTCTCCTCCCGGAGCCCGTGGTCCTGTATCTCCAGGTAGAAGTCCTCCGGGCCGAAGAGCCGGCTCAGCTCCAGGGCCTTGGCCTTGGCGGCGTCGTAGTCGCCGTTTATTATGAGCTGGGGTATGGCCCCGGCCAGGCAGCCGGAGAGGCAGATGAGGCCCTGGCTGTGCTCATGGAGCAGCTGCCAGTCTATCCGGGGTTTTATGTAGAAGCCCTCCGTAAAAGCGGAGGAGACTAAGTAGCAGAGATTTTTATATCCTGTTTCGTTCCTGCACAGGAGTATGAGGTGGGAATAGTCGTTGTCCAAGCCGTGCTCTTTCTGGTCCATGCGCCGGGGGGCCACATAGACCTCGCAGCCGATGATTGGCTTTATGCCCTGGGCCCGGCAGGCTTTGTAAAAGGCCACCGCGCCGTACATGACCCCATGGTCGGTAATGGCAAGGGCATCCTGCCCCAGCTCCTTTGCGGCCTTTGTCAGCTGGTCAATGCGGCAGGCCCCGTCCAGCAGGGAATATTCCGTATGTACATGGAGATGAACGAAGCCCATGATTACTCCTTCGGTTCAAAAGTCATTATTTTTTTCAGCCTGTGGTTGAGACAGCTTTTAGTGACGGGGGGATCGCTGAGCAGTACCAGGTCGGAGAGGCTGGCCTCAGGGTTTGCAATGCGCAGCAGGGCCGCGTCTCTCAGCGGCTCCGGCAGGGCATCCAGCCCATATTCTCTGGCAATACGCCGGATGGCGGCCAGCTGAGCCTGGGCGGCAGCCACAGTCTTGTCGGCGTTGGCGTTGTCGCAATTTATCTGGCGAGTGACCGTGTTTCTCATTTCCTTTTCCACCTTGGCGGTCATTACGGCCATGGCAGTGCGGGGAGCCCCTATAGTGGTGAAGAAATCGGCAATGGCGTCTGCCTGCTTGAAATACAGCAGAGAGTTGCCTCCCCTCTGGGTTTCCTTGGGGGAGAAGCCCAGGTCCAGCAGTACCGAAAAGGCCTCCCGGCTGACGCTGTGGTGGGGCGTAGCCAGCTCCAGATGGTAGCGCTTTTCCGGGTCGGTGACACTGCCTCCCGCCAGAAAGGCGCCGCGGATAAAGGAGCTGCGGCAGCAGTCCTCCTCAATGACGCCGAAATTGATGTGGTGGGAGAGTGTGGAGTCTATCTCTGCGCCGAAGGAGCGAAAGATCAGGGCGAGTTTTTCCGGATCTGTGACGGAAAAACTCTGCTTTCCTGCGGCGGATGAGGGGAGAGAGTCGAAGCCCAGATTAAAAGCCCGGCGGAACAGCCGGGGCAGACGCTGGGCAAAATGGCTGCTGGCGGTGATTATCCGGATCTCCCTGGCACTGAAGGTGTTGCAGTATAGCAGCACCCCATAGCTCTCTGCCAGGGCGCAGCATTTTCTGTCCGGCCTCTGCTGGCAGAGCTCGGCTTTTGCCTCGGATGAAAAGGACATGGCGGCACCTCTATTTGTCGATATCCCTGTTGATGTTTACGGAGCTGAGACCCTCGGCCTTGAGGTGGGCGCAGAGTGCGGCGGCTATAGCCACGCTTCTGTGGTGGCCGCCGGTGCAGCCTATGGCCACGGTGAGGCTCAGTTTCCCCTCCTCAATGTACAGGGGCAGCAGGAAATCCAGCATGTCCGTTATTTTCTCCATGAAGGTCCGGGTTTGCTGATAGCTGAAGACAAACTCGGCCACAGGCAGATCCAGACCGCTGAGGGGGCGCAGCTCCTCCACATAGTAGGGGTTGGGGAGAAAACGCACGTCGAACACCAGGTCTGCATCCATAGGCAGGCCGTGCTTGTAGCCGAAGGACATCACCGTCACGTCTATCTCCCGCTTGGCCCCCTCCCCGGCAAAAAGGGAGAAGAGCTTGCTTTGCAGCATGCCCAGAGTGAGATTGGAGCTGTTGACAATGTAGTCGGCCCGCTCCTTTATGGGGGCAAGCAGTTCTATCTCCTTGTATACGGCGGCTTCCACCGAGGAGCCGTGGCTTGCCAGAGGGTGGGGGCGGCGGCTCTCCTTGTAGCGGCGGATGAGGGTGCGCACGTCGGCATCCATGTAGAGGATGCGGCAGTTGCAACCCCGCTCCTTCAGCTGGTCGATGGTCTCCAGCAGCTGGCCGAAGCCGTCCTTTTCCCGCACGTCGGTGACCAGGGCCACCTTCTCATAGCGCCCGGCGGTGGCAATGCACAGCTCTGCAAAGCGGGGCATCAGGGCGATGGGCATGTTATCCACACAATAGTAGTCCAGATCCTCCAGCACATCGGCGGCCCGGCTCTTTCCCGCGCCGGACAGCCCGGTTATGATTAAGAATTCCATAGTCCCTCCCAGGTCAAATGACCTGCCTTATCCCCGGCCGGTTCCTTTCTCCGGCTGCATATCCGGCTCCATGCCGGCCGGACTTATGCCGTGCAGGGGCACTGCCGGGCCTTTATCCTCCAGGCAATAGTCCGGGGGCAGGATTATCATTTCCGGCTCCAGGGCAATGCCGCTGTTTTCATACACTTTCTTCCGAACATAGCGCATCAGCTGATGCACGTCGTGGGAGCTGGCATTTCCGGTGTTCACCACGAAACCGGCGTGCTTTTCCGAAACCTGGGCCCCGCCCACCGTATAGCCTTTCAGCCCCGCCCTGTCTATGAGAGCGGCGGCGTAGTTTCCCTCCGGGCGCTTGAAAGCGCTGCCAGCGGAGGGCAGGTCCAGAGGCTGTTTATCCCGGCGCTGCTGGTTTAGCTGCCGCATTTTTGCGGCTATCTCCTCCCCGTCTCCTTTTTCCAGGCGGAAGACCGCCGAGAGAAGCACGCATCCCCCCATTTTTTGGAACAGGCTGCTGCGATAGCCGAAGCTGCACTGCTCATTCGTCAGCTCATAGAGCCGCTGCTCCGGAAGGTAGTAGAGCACCACGCTCTCCACGGTGTCCTTCAATTCTCCGCCGTAGGCTCCGGCGTTCATGATGAGGCCGCCCCCTACGGTCCCGGGGATGCCGGAGGCAAACTCCAGGCCGGAGAGTTCATGCTGCTGGGCAAAACCGGCCAGCTTTGCCAGGGAGACCCCGGCCTCGGCGTAGATGGCCCCGTCGGGCAGAAGAAAAATCTTTGTGAGTTTTGCGGTGCTGATGATAAAGAGATCTTTCAAACCTTCATCGGGAAAAAGAATATTGGTGCCGTTGCCCAGAATATAGGGGGCCAGCTGCTGCTCTTTGAGAAAATAGCAGATTTTTGAAAGGCTGCTCACATCCGAAGGAATTGCCAGAGCCCGAACGGGCCCACCAATTTTAAAGGAACAGTGGGCTGCCATGCTCTCGTTCTCCAAAAGCTGGAGATTGGGCATGGCTTCCTTTATCCTGGCAATGGCTTTTTCAAGTTTTTCCATGGGGTACTCCAGTCAACAATTAAATTAGTCCGGCGTCAATGGCGTAATCGTGGGCGCCGGCCAGGGCCTCGGCGGCGTTGAAGCCCATCTTCTTCTGACGGTTGTTCATGGCGGCCAGCTCCATTATCACGGCCAGATTCCGCCCGGGCCGCACGGGGATGGTGACCTGAGGCAGGGTGACGCCCAAGATTTCATAGGTCTCGCTGCTCAGGCCCAGCCGGTCGTAGGCTTTGCCCTCCTCCCAGCGCTCCATCTTAACCACCAGGTCGATGTTTGCCTCGGGCTTTATGGCGCCCACACCATAGATATGGCGCACATTAATAACACCTATGCCGCGAAGTTCCATATAATACCGGATTAGTTCCGGAGCGGAACCAATCAGTTCATCTTTGGATATGCGCTTTATATCCACTGCGTCGTCGGCGATGAGGCGGTGGCCACGCTTTATAAGCTCCAGGGCCGTCTCGCTTTTGCCTATGCCGCTGTCGCCCATGAGCAGCACGCCCTCGCCGTAGACCTCCACCAGTACGCCGTGAGTGGTTATCCGGGGAGCCAGGTGAGTTTTCAGGGAGCTTATAAGATCAGCCTGAAATTCCGAGGTGTCCATAGCGGTTATGAACAGGTTACGGTCATATTTCTCTGCCATTTCCAGGCACTCCGGGAAAGGCTGTACCCCGTGACAGATGACCAGGGCCCCTATGTCGTACTGCATGAACTGCTCGAAGGTCTGCCGCCGCTGCTCAGGGCTGAGAGTGTCCAGATAAGTGCTCTCCACCCGGCCTATCATCTGTATGCGGTGGGGATCAAAGTAGTTGTAAAAGCCGGTGAGCTGCATGGCGGGCCGGTTCACATCGGTGGTTTTAATGAGGGCAGTCTCATAATCCTTGGAGGTGTGCAGGGGCTGGAGCTGGTGTTCCTCTACCAGGGTCTTCAATTTAACGGAATACTTGCTTATCATGGCGGCATCTCCATTCATGAGCGATATTTATCTAGACTACATTTTAATCGTTTTCAGCGCCTTTGGCAATACAAACTTTACGCCCGGCTGTGTGTAGAGGGAAAATGTTTATTTTTGTTTACAGAATTGAAAAGTTTCTCTTGCATTTGCCTGCGCCATCTGCTATTATATAAAAGCTGTTCAATCAGCGAAACACAAGCAAGGAGGTGCTTCAGAAATGGCAAAATGCGAATTTTGCGACAAGGGCGTTACCTTCGGCATCAAGGTCAGCCACTCCCACAGACGGACCAACCGTGCATGGAAGCCCAATGTGAAGCGCGTCAAGGCCATCGTAGACGGTAGCCCCAAGCATGTTTACGTCTGCACTCGCTGCCTCCGCAGCGGCAAGGTCACCCGCGCTGTGTAATTTTAATTTAATTTAAATTACCCGAAACAAAGCCTGTCTGCCGATAAGACGGGCTTTTTTCGGTTCTTAAGGGGAAAACTCCTTTCAGCGTGGGTTAAGACAGTTGACCTGAGATAAGCGCTGTGATATCTTTAATGCATAGTCCCTGGATAAATAAAGGAACGATGAAAAGGAGAGAGGAAAATGAAAAAGATGAAAAAGATGCTCGCTCTGCTGCTGGTTCTTATCATGAGCTTCAGTCTCTGCGCCTGCGGCAAAAGCGAACTGGTTGGCACCTGGGAGGGCCAGGTGGACATTACGGAGCTTGCACTCAAGGAGATAGACGAGGCCATGAGCCCGCTGAGCAGCAGCCTCAGCGGCGACCGGGAGCTGCCCCTGGTGACGGATTATGTGGATAATCTGATCCTCAGATATACCATGGTCTTTAATGAGGACGGCAGCTACAGCACCCAGGTGACTCAGGAGGATATCAACGCTATTGCGGAGTCTTTGAAGCCCGGCTTCAGCGACTATCTCCGGCAGCTCTATTTTGTGCTGCTATGCGAAACTCTGGCTCAGATGGGAGTCAGCCAGGAAATAAACAGCATTGAGGAGTTGGAGAACTTCCTGGGCATTACCATGGACGAAGCCATGTATGAGGCTCTGGGTATGGACCTGGATGAGTTTGTTGAAGTGCAGATGGACGAAAGCTTTAAGGACGCTCAAATCGCCGAGCAATTCAACAGCAGCGGAAACTTCGAGAACAAGGACGGAAAGCTCTATCTCTCCGCCGGGCCGGAGTACGCCGTTGATCCTGCGTATTACGACCTGTATGAGCTGGAGGGAGACACCCTTACTCTCAACTTTGGTAACGCCCCTGAGGAGAACGAAAATTCGGCTATACTCTACCCCCTGGTTCTGCATAAAGTGGCCTGAGCTGCCCCCGCTGACCGACAAGGTAAACAGTAAAAAAACAGCGCCGCAGAAAAATCTGCGGTGCTGTTTTTGCAGCTCCCCTTGCCCTCGGTGGCCCGTATGTCAGTTCAGAGCTTTTGCTTCGTACATGGTGTGGGTAGCTTTGACCCCATACTCTGCATTCAGTTTAGTGAGGGCCTTGAAGTTCTTGCTGCGCATATGGGCAGGCAGAGCGCTCGGGTTCTCCCAGCGCTCCACGATAAACATCCTACCGGGAACCGAGGGGGAGCACAGCAGTTCATAGCTGATATTTCCCGGCTCGGTATTGGTGGCGGCCACAATACCGGATTCATTGAGCTTTTCTATATATTCGCTCTGCTTTTCCGGAGCAATGCTGGCCTCGCAATATATTATGACCATCGTTTTACCTCCAAATCACAGTTTTGCGGTACTACTCCTCAGTGGCCGGCGGGTTTCCTGTACAGCAGATCTTTTTCCTTGGTGCGGTCGGCATGGGCAAGGTCGGCAAAGACTATGAGCAGCAGGATACCTGCTCCCCATATAGCCCTCCCCCCAAAGAGGCGGCAGGCCACCGTAGACGCTACGGCCCCGGCGGCAAAGGAACAGAGCATCAGTACATGTACCCGGAAGCGGCGGCGTATGGAGGCGTCTTCCCTGTGCCTCAGTCCCCGGGTGAGCAGCACCCCAACCTGGCGTACATGGTTTGTACAGAAGGTGGTGGACATGGGGATGTGCTCCGCCTGGCGGAAGGTGTTATATTGCATGGAGCAGATGAAGTTGATGCTCACCTGGGAAATCTGGAAAGGCCAACTGTCGGGCACGAAGCCCAGCAGCAGCACCACGATCAGCTCCAGGCCCACCAGCAGAGTATCCCAGCGGAGAAAGTGCAGGCGCTTTACTCTGTTGGGCAGCAGCTCGGAAATCACTGCGCCCAGTATGTAGGCGCTGATAGGGATGAGATAGTAAAGGGCCGTGCTCCAGTTACCGTTGCCCAGAGCCATGGAGAAGAGAACCACGTTTGCCGTTTGGGCATTGCAGAAGACTCCGCCTCTCAAGCTGTAGGTAAAGGCGCCCAGGAAGCCCCCGGCGGCAATGAGCACCGCATATATCCAAATCTTTTCACATTCCAGCACCGGTTCTTCCCGGTTAAGGGCGGATTCGTTCATAGCAGCCTCCTTAATAATTATTTATCCCGGCCGCTCAGCTGAGCGGCCGGGATGACATTAGACAGTGGTTATATCAGAGCTGCTTCTGGGCGTTGATCTTCACGCCGGGACCCATGGTGGAAGCGGTGACGCAGGAACGGATGTACTGTCCCTTGGCGGCGGCGGGCTTGGCCTTGATGATGGCGCCGATGAGGGCGGCATAGTTCTCATAGAGCTTCTCTGCACCGAAGCTGACCTTGCCGATGGGGCAGTGGATAATGTTGGTCTTGTCCAGACGGTACTCCACCTTACCGGCCTTGGCCTCGGAGATAGCCTGCTTCAGGTTGGGAGTGACGGTGCCGGCCTTGGGAGAGGGCATCAGGCCCTTGGGTCCCAGGATCTTACCGAGACGGCCAACGGTACCCATCATGTCGGGGCTGGCGATAACGGTGTCAAACTCGAACCAGTTCTCCTTCTGGATCTTCTCAACCAGATCCATACCGCCTGCGTAGTCGGCGCCTGCCTCCAGGCACTCCTCCTTGCGCTCGTCCTTGCAGAAGACCAGGACGCGAACGGTCTTGCCGGTGCCGTTGGGCAGCACGATGGCGCCGCGGACCTGCTGGTCGGCGTGGCGGCCGTCAACACCCAGCTTAACGTGGAGCTCCACGGTCTCGTCGAACTTGGCCTTGCTGGCGCTGATGACCAGCTTCAGGGCCTCCATGGGATCATAGAGGGCCTGCTTATCAATGAGCTTTGCGCTCTCTTTATAATTTTTACCTCTAAACAATTTGATTTCCTCCTAATAATGTGGTTGAGTCGGATGGATAAATCCTCCCACGTTTAGGCTCAGTCTCCAACGACGACGCCCATGGAGCGGCAGGTACCGGCGATCATGCTCATAGCGGACTCGATGTCGGTACAGTTGAGGTCGGGCATCTTCTGCTCGGCGATCTTGCGGACATCTTCCTTGCTGATGGTGGCAACCTTGTCCCTCTGGGGCACGCCGGAGGCGGTCTCGATGCCGCAGGCCTTCTTTATAAGAAGGGCGGCAGGAGGAGTCTTGGTGATAAAGCTGAAGCTGCGGTCGGAGTACACGGTTATGACGACGGGGATCATCATGCCCATATCGCCCTTGGTGCGCTCGTTGAAGTCCTTGGTGAACTGACCGATGTTTATACCGTACTGGCCCAGAGCGGGGCCGACGGGGGGCGCCGGAGTTGCCTTACCGGCGGGAACCTGGAATCTAACGTATCCAACAACTTTCTGTGCCATTTAAAGCACCTCTTTCTTAATTTTAATGTTTGATGACTTCCACCTGATCCAGCTCCAGATCCACAGGGGTCTCCCTGCCGAACATGGACACCACAACCCGGACCCGGTTCTTGTCCGGTTCCAGCTCGTCCACTATGCCCAGGAAGCCTGCCAGAGGTCCGTCGTTGACCTTGACCTCATCGCCCAGGCCGTAGCCCACCACGATCTCCCGGCGTTCCACGCCCAGATCGTATATCTCCTGCTCCGTCAGGGGGACGGCCTTGCCGTCGGAACCCACGAAGCCGGTGGCGCCGCGCACGTTGTGGATAAGGTGCCAGCTGTCGTCGGTGAGTATCATCTTCACCAGCACGTAGCCGGGGAACACCTTGCGCTCGACGGTTTTTTCGCCGGCGTCGGTGTATTCGGTGACGGTCTCCATGGGGATGTTGACTTCCTTGATGAGGTCCGTCATCTTTCTGTTTTCTGCCGCTTTCATCACAGCAGCGGCCACTGCGTTTTCATACCCTGAATAGGTATGAACCACATACCATTTCGCTTCTTCAGCCATGGCGATTAACCTGCCAAAGTGAGCAGCCCGTTGACCAGCATGGTGGCCAACTCGTCAAAGCCCCAAAGGACGATTGCGGAAGCAAACATCACGCCGAGGGAGATGAGCACGTTCTTTCCCAGAGTCTGGGGGGTGGGCCATATGACCTTTTTGAGTTCGCTCTTCATCTCGCGGAACCAGCGGACTATCCTCTGAAAGAAGCCGGGCTTGGTGTCGTCCTTCTTGACGGCGGTCACGGCCTTGCTGGGTGCGCTGCCGCGTTTCTTTTCTTCAGCCATTTTCACGCATCCTTTCAGAACTTACTTGGTTTCCACATGCTTGGTGTGCTTCCTGCAGAAGGGGCAATATTTGCTGCGCTCCAAACGGTCGGAAGTGTTCTTCTTGTTCTTGACCGTGTTGTAGTTCCTCTGCTTGCATTCTTCGCATCTGAGTGTGATTTTAACTCTTGCGCCTGCAGCCATTCTTTCGGCACCTCCTATTTTATTTACCCGGCATTGCACCGGGCATTGCCTCCCTGTATATGGACGCCGGGGCACCTTTTAAGTCCGCTAAAAAGCGCACGAAAAAAAGACCTCTCGTCCGACAGGTAAAACATACTATATCATAAGCTGTCCTCAAGGTCAACATCTTTTTGAACTTTTTTCCCGCATTTTCCCTTGCCGTTCAAGGCTTTTGGTGCTATATTCACTGTGTGAACAAACTACAGTTGAGGATGGTAGAGCAATATGGACTATAAAGAAGCTCTGGAATATATAAACGGAGTGTCCTGGCTGGGCTCCAGGCCCGGGCTGGAGCGGGTAAGGGAGCTGCTGGAAAAGCTGGGCCGGCCCCAGGATGGGCTGAAATTCATACACATTGCAGGCACCAACGGTAAAGGCAGCTGCGCCGCCCTGCTCTCGTCGGTGATGAAATGCTGCGGCTATAAGACGGGGCTTTTTACCTCCCCCTATCTTTTCCGCTTCAACGAGCGCATGCAGATAAACGGCAAGCAGATAGAAGACGAGGCCCTGGCTGATATTGTCGGGCGCATACAGCCCCAGGCGGAGGCCATGGAACAGCACCCCACGGAATTTGAAATGATGACAGCGGCGGCCCTGCTGTGGTTCAAGGAGCAAAACTGCGACATAGCTGTGCTGGAGACGGGCCTGGGGGGCAGGCTGGACGCCACCAATGTAATAGAATCCCCGGAAGTCTCCGTGATAATGAACATCGGCCTGGACCATACGGAGATACTGGGAGATACCTTGGAAAAGATTGCGGCTGAAAAGGCGGGGATAATAAAGAGCGGTTGCCCCTGTGTTTTATATCAGCAGCAGGAGAGCGTTATGGACGTGATAAGGGCGCGCTGCCGTGAGCTGGGCGCAAAGCTGAGTATTGCGGATTTGTCCGGGAGAGCAAAGGAGTTCGACAGCATTTACGGCCAGAGCTTTAGCTACAAGGGGGAACACTATGCTCTGCCTCTGCTGGGGGAGCACCAGCTGAAAAACGCCGCTGTGGCCCTGGAGGCGGTGGAACGGCTGCGGGAAAAAGGCTGGAAGCTGGAGCAGAACGATGTGGAGCACGGAATTTATGCCGTGAGCTGGCCCGGCCGCTTTGAGATAATTCATGATGATCCCATTTTTGTGGTAGACGGAGGCCATAACCCCCAGTGTGCAGAGACGGTGGCGGAGAATCTGGAGAACTATTTCCCTGGGCTGCGCCATGTGCTGCTGGTGGGAATGCTGGCGGATAAGGACTGCCGGGGCACCCTGGAGGTGCTGAACCGGGCGGCGGACGAATATGTGTGCATTGCCCCGGAGAGCGGGAGAGCCTTGCCTGCCGACGAACTGGCAAAGCTTTTGAAAAAGTACGGGAAAAAGCTTACGGTCTGTTCCAGCATAAAGGAGGGTGTGTCCGCAGCCATTGATGCAGCCAGAGGGAATACCGGTATGGTATGCGCCGTGGGCTCCCTGTATTCTGTGGGGCCTATCCGCGCCTGCTTTGATTTGCACTGAGGTACGACCATGAGAATTATGGCCATAGATTACGGCGACGCCCGCACCGGCCTTGCAGTGAGCGACCTGCTGGGTTTCATGTGCGGGGAGGCCTGGACCGTGGAGGAGTGGAACGCCCAGCGCCTGGCCGGGCGCATTGCCAAGGAGGCAAAGGAGCGGGAGGTGGGCACCCTGGTACTGGGGCTGCCCAGAAACATGGACGGAAGCGAAGGCCCCAGAGCTGAAAAGTGCCGGACCTTTAAAGAGCTGCTGGAGGCGGAGAGCGGCCTGCCGGTGGTGCTCTGGGACGAGCGGCGCAGCAGTATAGAGGCCCGCGCCATACTCCACGCCAACGGCAAAAAGGAAAAAAAGCACCGCAAGACCGTGGACGCCGTGGCGGCCAGCCTGCTTTTAGAGGGCTATCTGGGCAGCTTGAAAGGGTGATTTTGTCACGGAAGCTTTCCGGCTTTTACCGTATATTGTTATCAGATAAATGATAACAGGAGGATAAGAGCCGTGAGCATACTGGATGTTTTCAAAAGGCCCGATATAAATGCGGAGATAAAGGAGTACAGGAGTGCTCCGGGGGCTCTGCTGGTAGATGTGCGGGGAGCGGACGAATATGCCGGGGGGCATATACCCGGCAGCGTGAACCTGCCCCTGCCCACACTCAGCGGCCGCAGGAGCATAGGCGTGGGCAAGGACAGCCCTGTGTATGTCTATTGCCTCAGCGGGGCCCGGAGCAGCCAGGCGGCAACCATACTCCGGCGCATGGGCTATAACAATGTAAAGAACATCGGCGGCATAGCCGGATATAAAGGAGAGGTGGAATATTAAATGAAGGTTGTCATTGTGGGCGGCGTGGCCGGAGGGGCCTCTGCGGCGGCCCGGCTCCGCCGTCTGGACGAGCAGGCGGAGATAGTGGTCTTTGAGCGTTCGGGCTATATCTCCTATGCAAACTGCGGTTTGCCCTACTACATCGGAGGCACTATAGAGGACCCGGAGGACCTGACCCTCCAGACTCCGGAAAGCTTTTATTCCCGGTTCAGAGTTGACATGAGGGTGCACCACGAGGTAACTGCCATCCACCCGGAGAAAAAGACCGTCTCCGTGCGGGACCTGGAGACAGGGAAGGAGTTTGAGGAGAACTACGACAAGCTCATCCTCTCCCCCGGAGCAAAGCCCACCCAGCCAAAGCTCCCCGGAGCGGGGATAGACAAGCTCTTCACCCTGCGCACCGTGGAGGATTGCTTTAAGATAAGGAATTACGTGGTGGAGAAGAAGCCCAAATCCGCCGTGCTGGCGGGGGGCGGCTTCATAAGCCTGGAGCTGGCGGAGAACCTGCGGGAACTGGGCCTGGATGTTACCATTGTCCAGCGGCCCAAGCAGCTGATGAACCCCTTTGACTCCGACATGGCCGCCTATATCCACAATCAGATGCGCCGCCACGGTGTAAAGCTGGCCCTGGGCTTTACCGTGGAGGGCTTTGAGGAGAAGGAGGGCGGCGTGGACGTGCTGCTGAAGGACGCAGCGCCCCTCCATGCCGACATGGTGGTGCTGGCCATCGGCGTCAGCCCCGACAGCCGCCTGGCGGCGGAGGCCGGGCTGGAGCTGGGAATGAAGGGCAGCATCGTGGTAAACGACAGGATGGAGACTTCCGTGGCCGACATTTACGCCGTGGGTGATGCGGTGCAGGTGAAGCATTATGTCTCCGGCCAGGATGCGGTTATCTCTCTGGCGGGGCCTGCCAACAAGCAGGGGCGTATTGCCGCGGACAATATCTGCGGTGGGGACAGCCGTTACCCCGGCTCCCAGGGCAGCTCTGTGCTGAAGCTCTTTGACATGACCGCCGCCTCCACCGGCCTCAACGAGACCAATGCCAAAAAGGCGGGCTATGAGGTAGACAAGGTGGTGCTCTCCCCCATGAGCCATGCCGGCTACTATCCCGGCGGCAAAGTGATGACTCTGAAAATCGTCTTTGAAAAGGGCAGCTACCGGCTGCTGGGGGCCCAGATAGTGGGCTACGAGGGGGTGGATAAGCGTATAGACGTACTGGCCACCGCCATCCACTGCGGTATGAAAGCCACGGAGCTGGCCACCCTGGATCTGGCCTATGCTCCCCCTTATTCTTCCGCCAAGGACCCGGTGAATATGGCGGGATTTATGGTGGAGAACCTGGCCAGGGGCCTGGTGAAGCAGTTCCATGTGGAGGACGTGGAGAAGCTCCCAAGGGACGGCAGCGCGACTTTGCTGGATACCCGCACTGTGGCGGAGTATTCCAGAGGCCACGCTCCCGACTTTGTGAACATTCCCGTGGACGAGCTGAGAGAGCGCATAGGGGAGCTGCCCCAGGGCAAGCCGGTTTACGTCATGTGCCAGAGCGGCCTGAGAAGCTATGTGGCCTGCCGCATACTCACGGGCTATGGCTATGACTGCTATAACTTCTCCGGGGGCCACGGCTTCTATTCTGCCGTCACCTCCGACCGCTGCCTCATTCAGGAGGCCTATGACTGCGGCATGGAGAAGGCGTAAAAAGCTGATATTCTGTAATGAAAGGAAGGCCCGGCAGCTGCCGGGCTTTCCTTTACAAATCCCCGGTGATACAATATAATTGTAGAATGTACTGGGAAGAAAAACTGTAAGGGGGGAGCTATATATGAAGAGAAGGGAATTTGTTCTGCCGGGCCTGGCGCTGATTTTTGCTTTGGTGCTTTTTGCAATGACCGGCTGCTCCGGGAAAGTGCACGCCGACAGCACTCAGGAGACGAGCAGGACTGTGCAGAAGAAGGAACAGATCACGGCGGAGGACTACACTGAGGGCGTGGTTCGGGGCAGCGAGCTGTTCCAGAAAAACGGAGTAATATTCTGGGGATACGGCGACCAGCTGTGCAGTGCCCTTATCGGGGAGGACGGCCTGCCCTATGAGTTTGTCAGCGAGGGCTCTATGGGAGAGGAGATATACTCCGTAGCCGTTTATGACGGCGCCCTGTACCTGGCCACGGACATAGGGCTTATCCGCCTGCCTGTGGACCAGGCGGAAGAAGAGCAGGGCTATGCCGTGGTCCTGGGAAACGACAGGCTCAGCATCGAGGGCTTTCAGATATATGAGGACTACATCTACTATACCTATGGCTATTCCCTGTACCGTGTCCCCACAGAACCCGGGGAGAGGGAGGAGCTGGAGGAGGACATCACCCGCATGCAGGTGACCTCCAAGGGCATATACTGCCTGAACAGGGAGGGAGAGCTGCTGCTGGTCTCTCTGGACGGTATGGAGCGGAAGACCCTGTGCAAACTGGACAGCCAGGGGGATATAGGCGTATTCGGCGACAAAGCCTATATCACCACCGGGGAAGCGGAGGACTATATCTATGTCTACGACCTGGAGCAGGAGGAGCTGGAGAAGCTGGAGCTGGAGGAAGACATATGCCCCTATTATCCTGTGTGGGTCTGGGAGGGCAAGCTGTACTACAACAGTGAGGACTATAAGCTGTATTGCATAGACCTGGCCGACGGGGAGGAGGAGCAGCTGCCCACGGACTTTGACCTGCCGGATTATAACGAGGGCTTCATGCTGGATGGCTTCGGCTACTACAAGCTTTCCGACAGCATATATTGGGCCAGACTGGGGGAGGACTTCTCCGGCAAGCTGGACATAGACCGGGCCCTGAGCGAAACTGCGGCTGCCTCCGGGGAATACGATATCGCCCGGAATATCGGCGTGGGCTATGACAAGACAGAGTTTCTGTATTCGGACCATTTCGTTTTGAACATGCCGGACTTTCCCAGCGACTGGGACTACGAGGTGCTCAGCAAGACCGCCTTTCAGATCGTCCACTATCCCTCCCGGGATGCAGGCTATGGCGGCAATGTGGTGAGCATCATGGCCTACGACAAGGACGACGACAGCTATAATATACTGCCCCATTACACGGTGGCGGGAGAGAGCAGGGACAAGATATATATAGCCTGCTTCCCCACGGACGTGCAGTTCAGCCGGGAGACGGAGAAGGGCTGGCGGCAGCTGTCGGAGTTTTTCCAGCAGATAGACGTGAACGACCCGGACAATCCCTTCTCCTGTGCCTGGGACCCCTGATGGAAACAGGGCAATAATGTAATAATTGTAATAATGAATGGCCAAGCGCCGCAGATTTTTCTGCGGCGCTTGAATTATATCTATCTATATATCGTTTCTCACCAGGTCATCCAGGCTCTCCCGGCGCACAGCCAGGTAGTCGGAATCCTCCGTGAGCATCACCATGGCCGGGCGGGTCAGACGGTTGTAGTTGGAGGCCATGGAATAGTTGTAGGCCCCGGTGGTACAGACGGCCAGGATATCCCCTCTCTCCGGTTCCGGCAGAAGTACCTTGGGCTGGATCACATCGTCGCTCTCACAGCAGCGACCCACCACGTCACAGAGAAGACCGGCTTTTGCCTCCGGCCGGGAGGCCAGGAGAACGGTATATTTGGAACGGTAGAGGGCGTAGCGGGGGTTATCGGACATGCCTCCGTCCACGGAGACATAGTTTTTGTAGCCGGTGATCTTTTTCACCGTGCCCACGGTGTAGAGGGTGAGCCCGGCGTCGGCCACTATGCTGCGCCCCGGCTCCATTATTATCCTGGGCAGCTCCATGCCCAGACGAGTGCAGACTTTTTTTATATGCTCCGCCACCCGAGCAATGGCGGCAGGGATATCCACATAGTCATCCTCTTTTACATAGCGCACTCCATAGCCGCCCCCCAGGTCCAGGATCTCCAGACTCAAGCCGTAGTCCCGGTTGCAGCGGTCCATGAACTCCAGCATGATGTCGGCGCTGCGCTCAAAGACGTCCTCACCGAAGACCTGGGAGCCCACGTGGCAGTGCAGCCCTCTCAGATCTATGGAGGGCAAGCTCAGGGCGTGTTCCAGCATCTCCCGGGCCTGGCCGGTCTCTATGGCGGTACCAAACTTGCTGTCCACCTTACCGGTGGCCACCGCGTCGTAAGTGTGGGGATCTATGCCCGGGGTGAGGCGCAGAAGGAGCTTTTGGCGCAGACCTCTCCCGGCGGCTATCCGGGCTATGGCGTCCAGCTCTTCCCGGTTGTCCACCACGAAGTAACCCACTCCCAGATCCATGGCAAAGGCTATGTCCCAGTCGGTCTTGTTGTTGCCCTGGAAGAAGGCCCGCTCCAGAGGGAAGCCAGCCTTCATGGCGGTATAAAGCTCCCCGGCGGAGACGGCGTCAATGCCCATACCCTCTTCCCGGGCAATCTCATATATGCGCTTGAAGGAGTTGGCCTTGCCCGCATAGATGGGCAGGGCGCCGGGGCCGAAGCTGTCCCGAAAAGCCCGGATGTACATGCGCATGTTTTCCCTCAGGCGTACTTCATCCATCAGGTATAGGGGCGTGGAGTATTTCTCCGCCAGCTCCACCGTGTCATGATTTCTAAAATACAGATGGCCGTTTTCTCCAACGGAAAGGTTGTCGCTTATCAGATCGTCCCTTGTCATACAGTTCTCCACTCAGATAAAAATCTTCAAACATAGTAGCACAAGCCGGGAAAAATGGCAAACACAAAAAAGCGGGAAACAGGACAAGTTTTGTTCCGTCGGGAATTGGAACCTGCCGAGGCATAAAGCCTACTTTTTAGTGGAATATTTGCAAATAATTAAAAAACAGAGGGGTATTTGAAGGAAAAATCTTCCGAGAAATTAAGGATGCATTCAGGTTCGGCTGCTAAAATGAGAAACCAGAATACCGGTGCGGGGCCTGCCTTGCCCGGGCCTGGAAAGGAGCTAAACATGAGTATGGAAAAAAAGGACGACGCCGTCCAGGCGGCGGACAAAGAGATACAGCAGCGGGACGAGGAACTCTTTGACTCTCTCCGGCGCAGCAAAAAGCAGCGCAGGAAAAAGCGCATACGCAGGATTGCCATAGTGGTGGGAGTGTTGGCAGCGGTACTCATTGCCGCAGTTCTCATCCTCCGCCGCCAGGTGAGAGTTAACTTTGCCAGGGACGAGGGCGAGGTGCTCAGCGCCACGGTGGAGCGGGGCACCATCAGCACTGTGGTTTCCGGCTCCGGCATGCTGGAGAACGTGGACACCGAGACTGTGACCCTCCCGGAGGGCGTGGAGCTGACGGAGATACTGGCCCAGTTCGGCGACAGCTACCAGGAGGGGGAACTGCTGGCCACGGCGGACATGTCCAGCGTAAGGAGCGCTATGTCCACCCTGCAATCGGAGATAGACCAGCTGGACGATGAGATCTCCCAGGCTGAGGGAGATACTGTCAGCAGCTACATATCCGCCGGGGTATCCGGGCGGGTGAAGGCCATTTACGCCGAGGTGGGCTCCGGTGTGGCGGATGCGATGGTGGATAAGGGGGCCCTGGCCCTCATCTCCCTGGACGGTTACATGGCTGTGGATATTGAGACTAATGCTCTGGAAGAGGGCGATATGGTCACTGTCCTGCTCTCCGACGGCAGTGAGGAAGCTGGCCTGGTGGATTCCCTGGTGGGGAATATCGCCACGGTGCTTATTAGCGACGACGGACCGGCGGTAGATGAGACGGTCACAGTCACGGACGCGGAGGGCAGAGAGCTGGGCAGCGGCAGCCTCTATGTCCACAGTCCCCTTAAGGTCACCGGCTATGCCGGAACGGTGAGCGGGGTATATGTGGCGGAGAACCAGGCGGTGAGCGCCTCCAGCACGCTCTTTGTGCTGACGGACACCAGCACCAGCGCCAGCTATGACGCCCTGCTCCAGAGCCGCAGCGAGGCCGAGGAGGAGCTGCTGGAGCTTCTGAAGATACAGCAGTACGGCGGCCTTACCGCCCCCATCTCCGGCACGGTGTATTCGGTGACGGAGCTGGAGGACCTGGAGAGCGGGGAGACCGATGAGGTATTGACTCTGGCCCCGGATGTGAGCGTGTCGGTGACCATCAGCGTGGATGAGGACGACATCCTCTCCCTGGCCCTTGACCAGACTGCGGAGGTCACGGTCAGCTCCCTGGGGGACGATGTCCTCAGCGGCACGGTGACGGAAATAGACAAGACCGCCTCCGACGGCAGCTACACCGCAGTGATAACTCTTGACAAGGTGGAGGGTATGCTCCCGGGCATGACTGCCGGGGTGGATATAAGGATAGAGGGCGTGGATGACGCTCTGCTCATCCCCGTGGAAGCCCTGCATCAGACCAGCAGCGGTTACTATGTGTACACCAGCTATGACGAGGACAGCGGCGAGTACGGCGGCCGGGTGGACGTGGTGCCTGGATTGAGCAACAGCAGCTATGTGGAGATAAAGTCCGGACTCTCTGAGGGTGACACGGTATATTACACCGAGAGCCAGATCTTCTTCAGCGCCATGGTCTTTGGCGGAATGAGCGGCAGCCAGAGGGGCAGCTTTACAGGTGGTGAGATGCCCTCCGGAGGCATGAGCGGCGGAGAGCGACCCACCGGCGACTTCGGTGGGGGTGAGGCTCAAACCGGCGGAATGGGCGGCGGAATGCCCGGCCGCAGCTGAGGAGGCGATGGCATGATAGATATCAAAGACCTGTGTAAAGTGTACATGGTAGGGGACGAAAAGGTCAGGGCCCTGGATCACGCCACATTGCACATTTATCCCAAGGAATTTGTCAGCATCATAGGCCCCTCCGGCAGCGGCAAGTCCACCCTTATGAACATCATCGGCTGCCTGGACGTGGCGGACGCGGGCAGCTATCATCTGGACGGCCTGCCTATAGAGTCCTATTCGGAGAACCAGCTGGCGAAGATACGCAACGAGAAAATAGGCTTTGTGTTCCAGAGCTTCAACCTTATTACCAAGCTAACGGCAGAAGAGAATGTGGAACTGCCCCTTATATACCAGGGCCTGCCCAAGCCGGAGCGGGCGGAGCGGGTCAGAGAAGCTCTGGAGCGGGTGGGCCTTACAAAGCGGGCGAAGCATCTGCCCACGGAACTCTCCGGCGGCCAGCAGCAGAGAGTGGCCATAGCCCGGGCCATAGCCACACGGCCAAAGCTCATTCTGGCCGACGAGCCCACCGGGGCCCTGGACTCCAAGACCAGCCAGGAGATAGTAGACATTTTCCATGAGCTCCACGCCCAGGGAAACACCATAGTCCTGATAACCCACGACCCCAATGTGGCAAAGCAGGCCGCCCGGTCAATACACATCCTGGACGGGCGGATTTCGGAGGTGAAGTTATGACGCTGTCATTGAAAATGGCTCTGCGCTCCATAGGCTCCAACAAGCTGAGAGCCGTGCTCACCATGCTGGGCATCATCATCGGCGTCATGGCTCTGGTGGTGCTGGTGAGCCTGGTGAGCGGAGCCACCAGCTCCGTCACCGACACCATATCCAGCCTGGGCAGCAACCTGCTCACCGTGAGCATAGAGGAGGACAAAGGCCGGCCCATAGATACCGAGACCCTGGAAACCTGGCTGGAAGAGGAAGATACTTTGGGCCTTATCGCCCCCTATATCTCCGACACGGCCCAGGGCAGCGGCAGCGAGGGCAGCGGCAGCGTGACCCTCTACGGCACCACTTTTGAGTATTACGATATCCAGGGTTTGCAGTTGGCTATGGGCCGCTGGCTGAGAGACGCCGATCAGGATAACCACAGCTATGTCTGCGTCATAAACGAGACGGCGGCGGAAGAACTCATAGGCTACACGGACTGTGTGGGCCAGGCTGTGAGCCTCAACGGCACCAAATACACCATAGTGGGGGTTCTGGCGGATGATGACAACAATCTCACCAGCGTCTTTTCCTCCGGCAGCATGGTGGCCTATCTCCCCTATTCCTCCCTGGTGCGCCTGTCCACCACCGCTTCGGAGGAGATAAACAGCTTCTATGTCAGCGCCGGAGAGGGACACACCGTGGAAGGGGCGGAGGAAACAATGACCCGGCTGCTGATGGAACGCTTTGATGAGGACGATGAGGCCTTTGAGATAAGCTCTCAGGATGCTCTGGAGGAGACTATGAGTTCCGTTACCTCTATGCTGACGGTGATGCTGGGGGGCATAGCGGGCATATCCCTGGTGGTGGGCGGCATAGGCATAATGAACATCATGTTGGTCACAGTCACCGAACGTACCCGGGAAATAGGCATACGCAAAGCCATCGGAGCCAACCGCCGGGCCATACTCACCCAGTTTCTCATGGAGGCGGTGGTGCTGTGTATGATGGGCTGCTGCCTGGGCATTTTCCTCAGCTGGGCCATATTGCAGATAGTGAACACAGTGGTGGCCAGCCTGGATATGGCTTTCAGCCTGAACCTGCCGGTGGTGCTGATAGCGGTAGTTTTCTGCTTTATAATCGGCCTGGTCTTCGGACTGTATCCGGCCAATAAGGCTGCCAGAATGAAGCCCATCGACGCCCTGCACTATGGAGGTTGAGACCATGGAAGGTTTTTTAAAAAAAGTAAAGAAACGGCTTGGGACTGTAAAGAAACTCCCAATGGGCCGCCCGGATCGGAGCGGGTTCTCTCTGCCGGATAAGGCGAAGCCTTTCTTGACAAACCGAAAGAAATATATCGCCTGGGGCTGCGCCGGGACACTGGTGTTGCTGCTGGCAATAATGCCCATGGCGGCGACCGCCCGGCAGGAGGAGAGCCATCAGGCCAGCATACTCTCCGGCCAGGCGCAGCTCCGGGATCTGGAAACCCAGGTGCTGGGAGGCGGCCAGCTGTCGGGAGAGGCAGCGGTGAGCGTTACGGTGCCTGAGGGCGTAAAGATAACAGAGTACCTGGTGAAAAACGGGGACAGCGTGGAGGAAGGCCAAGCGATAGCCCGGGTGGATAGAGTGAGCGTAATGACTGCCATAGCCTCTGTTCAGGAGACCCTGGACTATCTGTCCGAGGAGATAAACTCCCTCAGCGGCGAGGCGGACACCCAGACCGTGTCCTCCGGCGCTTCTGGTCTGGTGAAACTGGTCTACGCCCAGGAGGGGGACTCGGTGCCGCAGCTTATGCTGGAGCACGGGGCTCTTGCAGTGCTGTCTCTGGATGGGCTGATGGCTGTACAGATCGAGACGGAAAGCTCGCTGAAAGCCGGCAATACGATCCTGGTGACTTTTCCCGACGGCAGTGAGGCTGAGGGCAGCGTGAAATCCAATGTGGAGGGCAAGCTCATCGTGACGGTGGAGGACGATGATTATGAGCCGGGAGCGGAAGTCTCCGTCTCCACCGGGGACGGGGAGAGCCTGGGAAGCGGGGAACTGTATATAAACAGCCCCTGGAAGGTCACCGCCTATACCGGGGATGTATCCTATGTGTATATCCAGGTCGGGCAGCAGGTCTATGAGGGTCAGAGCCTTTTTGGCCTGGAGAACACCGTCCACAGCGCGGAGTATCAGCAGCTGGTGGACCAGCACCAAGACTATGAGGAGCTGATGGAGAAGCTCTTCCAAATGTATGAGAGCCAGACCGTCACGGCCCCATGTGACGGCATAATCACCGGGGTGGATAAGACCGGCAGCTATATGCTCCTCTCCTCTGACCGCAGCACTGAAGATCTGGCGGTAAGTCCTCTGGTAAATTACGGCGGCAGCTCCGGCAACATCATCCTCCTCAGCGCCGTGGACGGCGGCGCCCAGCCGGTGGAGGATGGCACCCGAGCCATTGAGGGCGGCGCCCAGCTTCTGGGCGGCGTGGAAGGAGAAGGCGGCGGCACGGAGCCCGAACCCGAGGGAGAACCCGAAGCTGAACCCGACGGAGACACAAGCGGGCAGATAAGCATCACAACCACCGCTCTGCCGGAGGCCACGGTGGGCCAGAGCTACAGAGCCCAGCTCTCCGCCTCCGACGGCAGTGGAGCTGTGAGCGGCAGCTGGAGCGCAAGCGGCCTGCCTGAGGGGCTGGGCCTGGATACCTCCGGCGGCCTTATCTCAGGCACGCCTGCCACAGCCGGAAACTTTACACTCACCGTGTCCTTCACCGCCTCCGACGGCAGCGGCGAGGCCCAGGCCACTCTGAGCCTGCTGGTGACCGGGGAGCAGAGCCAGCCGGAGCTCACTTACCATGGCTATCCCGCAAAGCTGACGGAAATTTCCGTCAGCGACATCAAGGTGATGCAGACACTGTATTCCTATACAATAACGGATATCGCCTCCCTGCCCTCGGTGACGGTGAGCGAGACTGACCTCACCGTGGAAAAGAGCTACAGCACTGCGGGCCTTGAGCTGTCAGGTTTCAGCGTGGGAGACAATATGCTTCTGGTCACTGACGAAAGCGGACAACTGGTGCTTGTGAGCAAGCTGCCTGATAGCGGCGATCAGGGCCAGGGCGACATGGGAGATATGTCCGGAATGGGCGGAATGAGCGGAACCATGGGCGGCGCGTCCGGAGGCTCCGGCGGCACATCCGGTCAGGAGGAGAGCTATCAGCTCTACAGCCTGGAGGAAGTGAGCATTGCATCCGTCACTTCCCAGGAGCACATGAGCCTGGAGATACAGGTGGATGAGCTGGATATCTCCAAAATCAGCCTGGGCCAGGAGGCCACGATCAGTGTGGATGCCCTTGGGGGCGAACAGTTTGAAGCCAAAGTTACCCGCATAGCCAGTACCGGCGAAAACCAGGGAGGCAACAGCAAGTTTACTGTGGAGCTCACTTTGGAGAAGAGCGGCGATATGCTGCCGGGTATGAGCGCCTCCGCCTTTATTGACCTGGGCATCGAGAGCGGTACACTGTGCATACCGGTGGCGGCCCTGGAGAAATCCGGAAATCAGGACATAATATATACCGGCTATGACGAGGGCAGCGGCAGCCTGAGCGACCCGGTGGCCGTGATTACCGGGCTTTCCGACGGGGAATATGTACAGGTGCTCTCCGGGTTGGAGGAGGGGCAGGAATTCTACTACGCCTACTACGACACCCTGAGCGTATCCGATGAGCCGGACTTTGGAATGACCTTCGGCGGACGTTAAATAAAAAAGAAAAGCATCCCCCATATCCCGGCTCGGGACATGGGGGATACTTGTGCCTTTGCTCGTCTGCCTCCGAGAGGCAATGAGTTTACAGAAAAAAATTCCCTTTTCGTGATACACAAACGCAAATGCCCTGATAATAAAAAATATAAAGGAAGCGAAAAGAAAAGTGTAAAAAAATAGGATTTTTTACAGGCATCTCCGGCTTTATTTTTCTTTTGCAAAGCACATACTGAATCATGCGACGAAATGTGTGCGGGAGGGAAAACATGAAAAAAACATTTATAACGGCCCTGTGGTCGCTGCTGATAGTCAGCTGCCTCACAGTGCCGGCCTTTGCCCAGGAGCTGCTTATAGGCGGCCAGGTGGTGGGGGTACAGATAAGTACAAAGGGTGTACTGGTGGCGGGCCTGTCTGAGGTGGAGACGGCTGAAGGCAGCTGTTTCCCGGCCAAGGACGCCGGTGTGCAGGCCGGGGACATTATTTTAAAAGCCGGAGGACAGACAGTGAGCAAGGCCGCCGATGTGATTGCTGCGGTGGAGGCTGCTCAGGGACAGACGGTGGAACTGGAACTGGAACGAAATGAAAAGACCATGAGCCTGAGCGTCCAGCCGGCCTGCTCCGCCGAAGGACAGTGGCTGCTGGGAATGTGGCTGAGAGACGGGGTCTCCGGTATAGGCACAGTGACCTTTCAGGACCCGGAGAGCGGAGTCTACGGCGCTCTGGGCCACAGTATCTACGATTCCGACAGCGGTATACGCCTGCCGGTGAGCCAGGGAAGCATCTGTGATGCCCAGATAGTGGGCATCAATCCGGGAGCCGCAGGTTCTCCCGGCGAACTCAACGGCTGCGCCGATATGGGCAAGGTGCTGGGCAGCATAGAGCTGAACACCGACTGCGGCATCTTCGGCGAGAGTTACGGAGTGCTTGGCAGCAGAACGATAGAGAGCGGCGTCATGGCCACCGGCCCGGCCACCATAGTTTCCACCATAAACGGGCGGCTGAGCGAGGAGTATGATGTAGAAATAAACCGCATATATAAAGACGGCAGCGGGGAGCATGCCCTGATAAGTGTCGTTGATCCGGAGCTGCTGGAAAAAACCGGCGGCATAGTCCAGGGCATGTCCGGCAGTCCGCTGATCCAAAACGGTAAACTGGTGGGAGCCGTGACCCATGTGTTTGTAAATGACCCTACCCGGGGTTATGCGGTGAGCATAAACGATATGCTGAGAGCTGCCGGAATAGAAGACAAGGCCGCGTGACAGAAAAATATGGACACGGAAAAACAGGTGGCGGGATTTTCCCGCCACCTGTTGGGCCATATATGCTCCGGCTTTTCAGTAGTCCGGACGGTAGATCATGCGGAAGGAAACCTCCGGCGCGGGGTTTGCAACCCGGTCGGTCACATTGCCGGCTTCGTCGTAGTAGATGCGTTCAATGCAGTTGCCTTCCTCGTCATAGCGATTTTCGTAGCTGCTGTTGCGCACATAGAGGCCGTGGGTATAGCGGCGCAGTTCCCTGCCCTGCTCGTCGTACTCATACTCGTACCATATATAGGTAACACCGTAGAGGCCAAATTCGGAATGCTCTATTAGATTCCCGTTTTCACCATAGCGGCTGTCGCTGCCGTGACTGAGATAGCCGCCGCTGGGATAGGCGGCGTAGTGGGTGCGGTTGCCGTTTGCGTCATATACGCTCAGCTCCCGGCTGACGGTGCCGTCATAGTCATAGAAGTAGGTCCAGACCGAAAAGCTGCCGTCTTCGTTGTAGCTGAAATCTGTCTGGGTGTTCAGCTCACCGGTGGAGTCATACTGTTTCTGACACAGCAGACGGCTCAGCTCGTCATACTCATATTCACTCCACTCGGTGCGCTGCCCTCTGGAATCGAAGCGGGTGCGGCTGATTTCCAGCCCGTTTTCATCATAGACGTATTCCCGCCAGTAGTCCGCCTGGCGGTTTGCGCTGTAGCGTGTAAAGCGGGTTATCTGCCGCTGGGCGTTGTATTCGGATATCTCCCAGTACAGGGCGTTGCCGTTGGCGGAATAGCGTATGTACTGGAGCAGGTTGCCGTAGGCATCATAGCTGCTCTTACTCAGCAGCACCCCGGCATCATACTCGTATTCAGTGCGCTGGAGCAGGCTGCCCTCCGAGGACATGATGGTCTTTTCCGTCAGGAGGGAATCCTGATAGCTGCACTCCTCCCCATAGCTGAGCTTTCCGCTGCCGTCGTATATACGCAGGGAAGTACGGTTGCCGCTGTCGTCGTAGCTGCTCTCACGGCGGAAGGATATACTGCCGTCGGCACGCTGCTTCACATGAGTGATGACCCGGCCCTGGCTGTCGTAGGTGTACAGGTCGAATACCGGGGCGGGCTCCCCACGGGAAGCGGCGCTGAAAGCGAATACCAGAGCCAGCAGCAAAACCAGTATCACGGCGGCACCGGCGGGGGGCAGCCACCGGGGCAAAGGCTTCTTTGAGGCCTTGACAGACCAGCGGCCATGGCCGTCGGCCGCATGGATATCCGGCACACTTTCCTCCGGCGGGGCAGCCGGGGAGTCGACCGGCTGTTCCGGTGCAGCTCCATCGGATGCGCGCTCATCAGAAAAGTGGGATTCCGGTACGGTCGGCGGATTATCACGATACAAGTCTTCCGGGGAGAGAATCTTATCTTCGGTGCGGGGATCAGACATGTTTTTCCTCCAAAAAAAAGAGTCACTGGCTTGGGCGGGGAATGCTATTTTTTGTGCTTCAGTTTGGTGAACAGGCCCGGAGAGATGCGCCCTGCCAGTACCAGCATCCTAAAAACAGCCATATTCAGCCATACCTGCCCGCTGCACACCACTGAGCAGAGAATATTGGGGACCGCGCCGCCGAAGACATCCCGGCAGCGACGGCGCACCTGAGGGTCGTTTATTATACTGCGCACATAGGCGGCCTTTTCCCCCGCGTCCAGGGGACAGTTTGGGGAAAAGAGGGTGGTCATGCAGGAAAAAATACTCTTTGCAAACATATAACGGCAGTCTGCCTCCGTGGCCTCGTCGCAGCCGAGGGAAGCACATAGCTGCTGTACCACGGCATCCGACTCCAGACAGACCCTGGGTTTGTCCTGGCAGAAACGGGTTATCAGGCTCTCTCCCGGGTGCATGATGTATCGGTATTTACACTCCGGCAGTATCTTCACACTGTCGGCCTCATCCAGGCAGCGGAAGATAAACAGTCTGTCCTCTCCCCAGCGGTAATCGGGAAAGCGGTGGGTGCTGCCAATGAGCTCCATGCGAAACAGCTTGCCCCAGACCTGGTTGAAGAGATTGGCCTTGTAAAGCCGCCCGAAAGCGGAGCCCAGCCGGGATCTGTCCAGCCGCTGCTCCGGCTCGGAATAGCGGCGGCAGCTGCCGGAGGGGCTGACTATTGTAAAGCCGAAAAAAACCATGTCTGCCCCTTCGGCTCCCGCCATTGCGTATTCCACTGCGTCGGGCAGGAGTTCGTCGTCGGCATCGGCAAACATGACGTATTCCGTGCCGGGCTCCACTGCATCAAGCCCCCGGTTGCGGGCCTTGGCAGGGCCTCCGTTGGGAACACTTATGGGCATGAGCCGAGCATCCTGCTCCCGGAGTCGCCGGAGGATCTGAGCGGTATCGTCAGTGGAGCCGTCATCCACCACTATGAGGCGCAGATCTCTGAAGCTCTGCTTCAGTATGCTGCATACGGCTTTTTCTATATACTGCCCGGCGTTGTAGGCGGGCATGATAACGGCAAGTCTGGGCGCCTTCTGCTCCATCATTTCCTCCATGTCATTTGCGATTGCTGCCCGGCTCCTCCAGGTAGACTTCCATGAAAAAGTCGTACATGGGCAGTAACTTTTCAAAACTGTCTGCCAGCAGCACCGGCAGTTCCGAACTCAGGACCTCACCGCCGAAGTCGCGGCTGATCTCCAGGCCGAGCCTCTTACGGTTATACCACTGGTCTATTATCTGGCTGCGATGACCTTTTGGCCGAGCGTATTCCTCCCCGGTTACGGCAAAGCCAGTCTTCATCACAGATTTTGCCAGGCGCTCAAAACGGGCGGGATTGGCGTCCACTTTGCGGCGGAATGCAGCCATCTGGGCGGCAGTGGCGCTGTAGAACCCCATGCCGTAGCTGTAGTCAGCGGCACCCAGCTCGAACCAGAAGCAGGGGCCTTCCAGCAAAATATCATTATCTTTCAAAGTGAACCACAGGTGATCCTTGTAGGGACCCCTTCCGAAAAGTCTCCGGGCATCCCGATAAATACGGGAGACATGAAGCCGGAAGCTACGACGGGGAAGTCTCCGGGCCATAAGCTCCGCCGTGTCTGCGGCCAGGGCCTTGAAGGGCGTGTTCAGAACCCGTTCAAATTCCTCTTTGTGGGCCAGGAACCAGGGCCGCTCATTATTGAATGCCAACTCCCATAAAAAGTTGCTGGTCTGGGGTGTAAATCCTTCAAACATGCTGATATTGTCTCTCTCTTGATCAAATTTTCCATAACAGTTTACCACACTCCCAATAGATTATCAATATTATACCCACTAGGGAGATACTGTACAAAAGTTTTGGAATATGGTATATTTGCCTTGTATGTCATATTGAGTATTTCTCCGCCGGGGGCGGGGAGAATGGAGACAAAAAATGAAAATTATTATTGCCGGGGCGGGCAAGATAGGCTACAGCGTTGCATCCATACTGGCCGATGAGGGCCATGACATCACCGTCATTGACAATGACAGTGCCACCATCACCAACCTTTCCAACAATCTGGATGTTATTTGTGTGGAAGGGAGTGCCACCAATTCCGAGACTCTGCTGGAGGCAGGAGCAGCCGATGCGGATCTGCTGATGGCTGCCACCCGCAGCGACGAGACCAACATGGTCTGCGGCATATCCGCCAGCAAGTTGGGCACCAAGCACGTGATAGCCCGTATAAGGGATACTGCCTACCTGAGACAGATGGAGTTTTTGCGGGAAGCCCTTGGCCTTTCGGTAATCGTAAACCCTGAACTGGAGTGTGCAAAGGAAATTTCCCGCATACTGCGCTTCCCCAGCGCCACCAGGGTGGACGCTTTTTCCAAGGGCAGTGCGGAGATCGTAGAGCACCGGGTGAGAGAGGGCGGCAGGCTTGACGGTATGCAGCTCAAGCAGCTGCCCCAGAACTTTAACGCCAAGGTGCTGGTGGGCGTTGTGGAACGGGACGGCGAGGCTATCATACCCAACGGCGACTTTACCCTGAGAAAAGGGGATCTGCTTAGTATCACCGGCTCGGACAAGGAACTGAGGAAATTCTTTATAGCTACCGGCCAGTACAAAAAGCCTGTGCGCCGTGTGATGATAATGGGCGGCGGGCGCATAGCCGTATATCTTACCCGGATGCTCCAGGAGAGCGGTATGGCCGTGACGGTGGTTGAGGCCGACCGCAGCCGCTGTGAAGAGTTGTGTGATCTTATCCCGGATGCCAATATCGTCCACGGGGATGCCACCCGCAGCGAGGTGCTGCTGGAGGAGGGCATTCTCACCTGCGATGCTTTCGTTGCCCTCACCGGGGACGACGGTGACAATATTATAACCTCCATGTACGCAAAACACATGAACGTGGGGAAAATTGTGGTGAAAGTCAACCGGGAATATTACGACCGTATACTGGACAGCGCCGGCCTGGACAGCGTGGTGGCCCCCAAATCCCTGGTGGCCCAGCAGCTTGCCCGCTATGTGAGAGCCATGAGCAATTCCATAGGCAGCAGCATGGAGACTCTGTACAAACTGGCCGACGGTAAGGTGGAGGCCCTGGAGTTCAAGGTCAGCCAGGGGTCCAAAGTCATCGGCGTACCCCTGAAGGATCTGCGCCTTAAACCCAATATAATCATAAGCGCCGTTGTCCGGGGCAACCGCACCATACTGCCCGGCGGCGATACGGAGATTTATGCCGGGGACCATGCGGTGGTAGTGACCAAGGCCGGCTGGCTGAAAGTATTGGATAACATTATCGAGGACGAGATATGAACCGAAGAATGATATGCCGGGTGCTGGGCCTGCTGCTGGTGTGCCTGGCGGTACTGATGTTTTTGCCCGTCATTGCCGGGCTCTGGTACGGAGAGGGAGTAAGCCACTTTCTCATTACCATAGCTCTCACGGGAGCTGTGGGACTTACTTTGAGTCGAATCCGGCCCCACAGTTCCATAATCTACGCCAAAGACGGCTTCGTGATAGTGGGCCTGGGCTGGATACTCATGTCCCTGCTCGGAGCTCTGCCCTTTGTTATCAGCGGGGATATACCCAATTACATAGATGCCGTTTTTGAAACGGTGTCCGGCTTTACCACCACCGGAGCTTCCATACTGGAAAATGTAGAGGAAATGAGCCAGGGCTGCCTGTTTTGGCGCTCCTTCACCCACTGGATAGGCGGAATGGGTGTTCTGGTGTTCATCATGGCGGTGCTGCCCATGAGCGGAGAACACTCCATGCACATCATGCGTGCGGAGGTGCCGGGACCCACCGTGGGCAAGCTGGTACCCAGAGTGCGCCAGACTGCCAAGATACTCTATCTCATCTATATTGCGATGACTCTCCTGGAGGTTGTGCTGCTGCTCTTTGGCGGCATGAGCCTGTTTGACGCCCTGATCCACTCTTTCGGTTCGGCTGGAACCGGCGGTTTTTCCAATAAGGCTGCCAGCGTGGGTGCCTACAACAGTGCCTATATCGAGATGGTCATAGCTGTATTCATGGCACTTTTTGCAATAAACTTCAACCTGTTCTTCCTGATACTCATCGGACGCTGGCGGGAGGCACTGAAAAGTGAGGAACTGCTCTGGTATTTGGCAATAATTGCTGCCTCGGTGCTGGCCATAGCCTTGGGAATACGGGAGAGCAGCGGTGGCTTTCTCACCGCCCTGCGCCACGCTTTTTTCAACGTCTCCTCCATCACCAGCACTACGGGCTTCTGTACGGTGGACTTTGTCCAGTGGCCTCACTATTGCCAGTGGATATTGGTGATACTCATGTTCTGTGGCGCCTGTGCCGGCAGTACCGGCGGCGGCTTAAAAACTTCCAGAGTGGTGATGGTGTTCAAAAACATTACCTGTGAGATACGCCAGATGATACACCCTCGCACAGTTACCCGGGTGCAGATGGACGGGAAACGGGTGGATGATGCGGGAATGAAGGCTGTTAATACCTTTTTTGCCTGCTATATGATACTGCTGGTGCTGGGAACTTTCCTAGTGTCTCTGGATAATTTCGACATGTCCACCAACTTTACCGCCGTGCTCTCATGCCTCTCCAATGTAGGCCCGGGGCTGTCACTGGTGGGTCCCACCGGTAACTTCAGTATCTTCTCTTACGGCTCCAAAATTGTGCTCACCATGGCCATGCTTATCGGAAGACTGGAGATATTCCCCATACTCATACTTTTTGCTCCCTCCACCTGGAAGCGCTGAGGGAGACGGCGCCGTTCTGACCGGTTATGCGGCAGGGCGGCGCCTGCATATTTAATAAAAAAGACGAGGAAACAACCATGCTCACAAACAGAGAGATACTGGAAAAAATCACTGCCGCCCAGAAGGAGGCGGCGGAGCTGATAATGCACGCCCATGGTATCCTTGCGGAGATAAAGACCGGCCACCGGGACGTGGTGACGGAATTTGACAGGAAGGTGCAGGAGCTTCTGATAGAGCGCCTCAGTACCGCCCTGCCGGGGGCGGCATTCTTCTGTGAGGAGAACAGCCGCCGGGACAGTCTGGAGGCGGAACATGTCTTTATAATCGACCCCATAGACGGCACCATGAATTTTGTCCGGGGCTTCCACCACAGCGCTATCTCTGTGGCCTATATGTCCCGGGGAGAGCTGCTGGCCGCTTCGGTGTATAACCCTTACGTGCAGGAGTGCTTTACTGCTACAAAGGGAGAGGGAGCATGGCTCAACGGACGGCCCATCAGCGCAAGCTACCTGCCTCTGTCGGAGAGCGTGGTCTGCTGCGGTACCTCGCCCTATAACCCGGAGCTGGCGGACAGCACCTTTGAACTTATAAAAAAGGCCTTCATCGCCGGGCTGGATATCCGCCGGGAGGGATCGGCGGCCTTGGATATGTGCTCCGCCGCCGCAGGCCGGGCAGGGGTCTATTTTGAGCCCAGCGTCTCGTTGTGGGATGTGGCCGCCGGCATGCTCATAGTCAATGAGGCCGGAGGCCGCTGCTGCTGCCTGGACGGCAGTCCTCTGCCCCTGGACGGCCGCAAGAGCTCGGTAGTGGCCGGAGGCAGTCAGGCGGTAAGTGACTTCCTGGCCCTGGTGAAAGCATGAGGGAACTGAAACTCATAGAAGGCCGGGAGGCCCCAATATACTTTGCCGAAAGCACCGATTCCACAAATACCCGCTTAAAAGAACTGGCAAAGCAGTGCGCCCCCCACGGCACCGTGGCGGCAGCCCTGGAGCAGACAGGGGGAAAGGGGCGGCTGGGACGCAGCTTTGCCTCCCCGCCGGGAGGGCTCTATCTCTCCATACTTTGGCGGCCGGACTTCCCCCCGGAAAAAGCCTCCCGGCTCAGCTGCGCCGGGGCCCTGGCGGCAAGCGCCGCCATTGAGGAAATCTGCGGCATATCCCCGGAAATAAAATGGCCAAACGACCTAATGCTGAATGGGAAAAAGATATCCGGCATCCTCACCGAGGCCGCCTGGCAGGGCGAAGGGGGCGGCTTTGTTATCGTGGGCACCGGCATAAACGTGAATACGGAGAGCTTCCCTGCGCAGCTGCGGGATATTGCCTCCTCCCTGTATCTTGAAACTGGGCGGCACTTTGAGCTGGAGAGGCTTATGGCCGCCTTTATCTCCCGGCTGGATTCGATATATGCGGCCTGGGGAGAGGAGGGCGGAGCCTATATCGAGGAGTACCGCCGCCGCTGCATCACCCCGGGACGGGACATCCTTATCGACCACCAGGGGAGCCGGGCCAAAGTCCATGCCCTCTCCGTGGAGGATGACTACTCCCTGCTTGTCCGTTGGCCGGAGGGCAGGCTGGAAAAAAAGAGCTTTGGAGAAATTTTTTCTGCGGTTTAACAAATTAGACTTGACAATAGCGGTTGAATGCTGTAGACTAAAATCAGTCGAATGCATTCAACCGTTTTTGCTATGAGGTGATACATATGTCTGTACCAAAGATATTTGAAAGTGAGTACCGTTTCTGCCTTATCCTCTGGGAGAATGAGCCGGTGAAGAGCGGCCGTCTGGTGGAGCTGTGCCGGGAGAAGCTGGGCTGGAGCAAGGCCACCACCTACACGGTGATAAAGAGGCTGAGCCAGAGGGGCGTGGTGAAGAATGAGAACACCGTAGTCACCAGTCTGGTGAGCAAGGAGGAGGTCCAGGCAGAGGAGCTGGATGAGCTGGTGGACCGGGTCTTTGAGGGGAATTTGCCCTCTTTCGTAGCGGCCTTTACACGGCGCAAAAAGCTGAGCCAGGAGGACGTGGATGAGCTGAGAAAGCTCATAGATTCCTATGGGGAGGACGAAGATGGATAAGCTTTTTATAGAGGTGCTGAATCTCAGCATAGCCGGGTCCTGGATGATACTGGCGGTGCTGCTGCTGAGGCTGGTTCTGAAAAGAGCGCCCAAGGCCATAGTCTGCGCCCTGTGGCTGCTGGTGGGCCTGCGGCTGCTGCTCCCCTTTTCCGTTGAGAGCACCCTCAGCCTCATCCCCAGCCGCCAGACGGTAAGCACCGATATAGTTGAGCCGGGGACTCTTCCTCCGGTGGGGGTGAGCGGCGGTCAGACTTTCCACGCTGAGGACGGCGGCTACGCTCCCCCCTCCCAGGTGGAGCTGATAGACAGCGGCCTGCCCGCTCTGGACAGTGCTCTGAACCCGGTGATAAACGAGAGCTTCGCCCCGGAAATGGGAGCCAGTGTTGATCCACTCCAGGTGCTGACGGCGGTATCCGGCTGGGTCTGGCTGCTGTGCAGCCTTGTGATATTGGGCTACGGGGTCATAAGTTTCCTGCGGCTGAAGCTGCGCCTGAGAGAGTCGGTGCTGGCAGGGCCCGGCGTGCGGGAGGGGGCCATGGTGGATACGCCCTTTGTGCTGGGCATTTTCCGCCCGGTGGTATACCTGCCCCTGGGCCTGTCGGAGAGGGACCGGGAAATGGTCTTGGCTCATGAGAAGGCCCATCTGAAGCGGCGGGACAACTGGATAAAACCCCTGGCCTTTATGCTGCTGGCGGTGCATTGGTTCAATCCCCTGGTGTGGGTTGCCTATGTGCTGCTGTGCCGGGATATAGAGTCGGCCTGTGATGAGCGGGTGCTGAGGGATATGGGCCGGGAGGAGCGCCGGGCCTACTCCGCCGCGTTGTTAAATTGCAGCGTCCGGCCCCGGATGATAGGGGCCTGCCCCCTGGCCTTTGGGGAACTGAGCGTAAAGGGACGGATTAAGTCGGTGCTGAACTACAAAAAGCCCGGCTTCTGGATAAGCCTGGCGGCCCTGGCGGCCTGCGCCGTGGTGGCTGTGTGCTTTCTCACCGACCCGGTGAAGGAGCCGGAAGAAGCTCAGCCCAGCCCGGCAACCCTGACGGCGGAAGATGAAGGGGAAGCTCAGCCCCAGGAGAGCCAGGTATCGGAGAAGACCCTGCCTGCCGTTGATGAAAGCCTTTTCTTCGTTATCCCTAAGGATGGGGAAGGCTCGGACTACGCTCCTGAAAATCTGACCCAAATAAGGGAGGAGACTGAGGAGCTGCCGGCCTTGTATCTGGACTCTCGGGCGGCGGAGAGTCTGGAGCGCATGCTCTCGGACTGCCGTTCAGCGGGCCATGAGGTAGAGGTGTTCAGAGCCTATGAGAGCTATGAGGACACCCTGAAAATTATAGCCGAGGACTTTAGCGGCGAGCCCCAGCTCTCCGGAAACTGGGACTTCTACAGGAACCCGCTGAAGCTGGATCTTCAGTCCGGCCTGTCGGTGATGCTGTCCAGATTCCCCAATGGTGAATTCTATACCCATGAGGAATGGCAGGACCAGGAAACGAT
>CALWWB010000006.1 GCA_944385175.1 uncultured Oscillospiraceae bacterium
CGCCTTCCACTCTCTCAGAGCCCAGGCGGATCGCCGCCGCTATCAGGAAGTGATGAAGCAGACTCTTGAGCTCCAGGAGAATCTGCGCATAAAACAGGCAGAGGTAGTTGAGGTGGGCGTGGATAAGGGCGCCGTCTGCTCCGTCACCACTCACACCGGGGCGGTATACGCCTGCCGGGCGGTAATCATAGCCTCCGGTACCTATCTGGACGGCAGCATCATCGTTGGGGAAATGCAGCGTTCCTCCGGCCCCGACGGGCTCTCTGCCGCAGTGCCTCTGGCCCGGCAGCTGCACTCCCTGGGTCTGAGCCTGCGCCGCTTCAAGACCGGCACCCCTCCCCGGGTTAACAGGCGCAGCGTGGACTTCTCCAAAATGGAGCTGCAAAAGGGAGACGAGGAGCCGGAGTGCTTTTCCTTTTCCAACCTCTACACACCGGAGAATCGGGCAGTGTGTTACCTAACCTACACCAATGAGCGCACCCATGAGATAATCAGGGCCCATCTGGACCGCAGTCCCATATACTCCGGTGTTATCCAGGGAGTTGGGCCCCGCTACTGCCCCAGCATAGAGACCAAGGTGATGACCTTCCCGGACAAACAGCGCCACCAGCTCTTTGTGGAGCCCATGGGCCTGAACACGGAGGAACTCTATATCCAGGGCTTTTCCTCCTCCATGCCGGAGGAGATACAGCTTCAGATGCTCCACACCATCCCTGGCCTGGAGCATGCGGAGATGACCCGCTGCGCTTATGCCATAGAGTATGAATGCATAGACCCCACCGAGCTCTATGCCGCGTTGGAGAGCAAGAAGATATCCGGCCTCTATGGAGCCGGGCAGTTCAACGGCTCCTCCGGCTATGAGGAGGCAGCAGTGCAGGGCTTTGTGGCGGGAGTGAATGCCGCATTGAAGATACAGGGCAAGGCCCCCTTTATCCTCCGGCGCAGCGAGGGTTATATCGGCACCCTCATAGACGATCTGGTGACAAAGGGCACCAATGAGCCCTACCGTATGATGACCTCCCGCAGCGAGTACCGGCTGCTCCACCGCCAGGACAATGCGGATATCCGCCTCAGCGCACGGGGCCTGGAGCTGGGCCTTGTGAGCCCGGAACGGCACCGTCAGGTGCTGGAGAAATATGCCGCTGTGGATAGGGAGCTGAAGCGTCTGGCCTCGGTGAGCCTTTCTCCCAGTGCCGAACTGAACCGACTGCTGGAGGAAAAGGGCACCGCCCCGGTAAGTACCGGGGTTACTCTGGCCGAGCTCATCCGCCGTCCTCAGATAAGCTACGGCGATTTGAAATCCTTTGATGCGCAGAGGCCGGAGCTGGACAGATTCATAGCCGCCCAAGTGGAGATGTCCCTGAAATATGAGGGATATATAAAGCGGCAGCTGAAACAGATAGAGGAATTTACCCGCATGGAGGAGCGCCCTTTACCCCCGGACCTGGATTACAGCCAGATAAAGGGGCTGCGTCTGGAGGCCAGGGAAAAGCTCAGCCGTATCCGACCCTCCAACTTTGGCCAGGCCGGTCGGATATCCGGGGTTTCCCCGGCAGACATTTCCGTGCTTATGATATATATGGAGACTAAAAAATGACTAAAGTCGTTCTGGGTTTTTCCGGCGGGGTGGACTCTGCCGTGTCGGCGGAGCTTTTAAAACAGCAGGGCTTTCAGGTACTGGGCCTGTACCTGGACAACGCCGGCGAGGCAGAGTGTCTTGCCGCCCGGGAGGCGGCGGAGCGGCGTGGCATAGACCTGGAGGTGCTGGACGTGCACCGGCAGCTGGAGGAACTGGTGTGCCGCCCCTTTGCAGCCTGTTATCTCCGGGGCGAGACACCAAACCCCTGCATAATCTGTAATCCCTCCCTGAAGTTTAAAAGTCTGCTGGATTATGCGGATGAAGCCGGAGCAGAATTCATCGCCACCGGCCACTATGCCCGCAGTAAAAACGGGCAGATATACAAGGGTCTTCCCTCTAATGACCAGAGCTATATGCTCTGCCGCCTCACCGGAGAGCAGGCCCAGCGGCTTATACTGCCTCTGGGCAATTATGAGAAAGCCCAGGTGCGGGCCATGGCGGCAGAAATGGGCCTGCCCTCTGCCCACAAGCCGGACAGTATGGAGATCTGCTTCATTCCTGACAAGGACTATGTCCGTTGGCTGGAGAGCCGGGGGCCCATACCGCCGGAGGGAGACTTCATCTTCCATGGCCGGACAGTGGGCCGTCACGAAGGTATACACCGCTACACCGTGGGTCAGAGGCGGCCCGGCCTCATAGACGGGCGAAAGGTCTATATCTCCCGCATCGATCCGGTGGGCAACAATATCGAGCTGGCTCTGTGGGAGGAGCTGTTCAAAACCGAAATCACCGCCCGGGACTTCAGCTGGCTTTCTGAGCCTCCCGGCGCCCCTATAAGGGCCAGCGTCCGGGTGCGCCATACCAAGTGGGAAAATCCCGCCTGCACGGTATATCCCCAGGGGGACAGTGTGCGCATAGGCTGTGACGAGCCGGTGCGCGCCCCGGCTGCAGGCCAATCCGCCGTGCTCTATGATGGGGAACGGCTTCTTGGCGGGGGCTTTATTGTCCGGGATAAAATCCCGGACTCTGAATAATTTTTGTGGAGCTGCATATGGATCAATACACACTCAGACAGTACATGGACAAGAACCCCGAGGCCAAGCTTCGGGACATAGTCACCGGCATGCTCTATGACGACATTATCAGTCTGCGCATAGCCCCGGGCACCAAGCTGAATGTAAACCAGCTGGCCTCCTCCCTGGGCATCTCCCGCACTCCCGTGGCAGAGGCTATTGCAAAGCTCACGGAAATAGGCTTCGTAGTGACCCATCCGGGCCAAAGCGGCAGCTTCGTGCTGGATCTGAACCTGCTGGACATGATCAATCTCTATCAGGTCCGCTCCTCCATTGAGGGCCAGGCCGCTGCCCTCTGTGCCCACTCCGCCGACGAGGCCACGGTGCGTCAGCTCTCCATGCTGGCCGATGCTTTTAAAGACAGTGTTATCCGCAGGGACATCCGCGGCATGAAGGATACGGACATGCCCTTCCACAAACTGATAATAAAATCCTGCGGCAATCCCTATATCGTCCAGACCTATGAGCTGATTTTGCCCAAGCTCACCATGTACCAGGCTTCCATGCTGGAATTCGTAGGCCATGACGGCAGTGAGGAAAATCCCTGGCTGCCCAGCGTAACCTTCAACCACACCTCGGTGATCTCCGCCATAAGGATGAGGATGCCGGAGCTGGCCCGCCAGTCTATGGAAGATCATGTCACTACCAGCCTGAATTTTACCACCATGTCCGGCCGCATGGCAGACCCCTTCATAAAACTGCGGGGAAAGTGAATTCAGGCCAGAAATCCAGTGTATTGCACATAAAATTTCCGGCAGAGCTCATATCTCTGCCGGAAATTTTTATACGGGATATTAAGTTTTTAAATTCAGTCTACTCGCTCGCTGCCCCAGAAGAACAGGGCCACCGTGCCGGGGCCGGTGTGGGCACCGATGGTGGTGCCAATGTTGTTTATAAGCACCTTACCGTTTAGCTTGGGGAAGCGCTGCTCTACCAGGTCGGCTACCTGCCGTGCGTCATCATAGCAGGCAGACATGGAAATGTAGCACTTGCCGTCATAGTTCAGGCCGTCCCTGGCGCACTTTTCCATCATGTTCACTATCTCTTTTATCACACGCTTCTTGGTGCGGATCTTGTAGCGGGGAATGAGCCTGCCCAAATTGTCCATATTCATCAGCGGGCAAATTTCCAGCAGGCCGCCGAAAACTCCGGCAGTCTTGGATATGCGGCCGCCCCGGACAAAGCATGTCAGATCAGTTGAGAAAAACCAGTGGTGCAGCTTCAGCTTGTTCTCCTCCAGCCAATCGGCCAGCTCCTTGGCGCTCAGGCCCTCATCTCTCTTGTCTGCCGCAGCATCCATAAGCAGACCGTAGCCGGAAGAAGCTGCCAGGGAGTCCACTATATAGATATTCCGCTCCGGGAAGCGCTCTTTGACTATAAGGGCAGCGTTGCGGGCAGAGTTTACGGTGCCGGATATGCCGGAGGACAGGCAGGTGTGGACAATGTCCAGGCCCTGCTGGGCAAAAGAGCTGAAATAGTCCACATATTCCGATATGTTTATCTGAGAAGTGCGAGTGTCGGCACCCTTGCTCATCCTGTCGTAAAAGACCTCAAAGGGCATGCTCTGCCCCAGATCGTCGGGATATTCCTCATTGTCGATGAAGTAATGGAAGCAGATGTATTTGATATCCCTCTGCTGGAAATGCTCTTTGGAGAGATCCGCAGTAGAGCAGCAGCTCAGAACATAATCACTCATAATTCGTTTTCCTTTCTTATACTTCAGCTTTCAGATACTATTCAGTATCCGAGACCCAGTTTATTCCATGGCCCGCCCTTATTCAAGCGCCTGAAGGCATTCTTAAGGTCTACGATATTAAGAAAGCCCGGTAGAGAGAACTATACTCTCTCTACCGGGCTTCATATGCAGCTCTACCATTTGTGGAGCGCCCTTATTTGTTTTTGATTTTTGGCCTTTTACCCGGCCTGCGGCGAATATTACAGCTCAAAAATACCAGTATGATTGCCGGTATCGCAATGAGGAAAAGCTGCCATGGCTTTTGCAGCGGCAACACAAAATACAGCAGCACAAACATACTGAGCACAAAAGCCGCTATAACGAACTGCAGGTGGCTGCGCCGGTTGAATACGCAAATAAGCACCATATAGGTGAGTATGGACACTGGCAAGGCCACGACAAAGCTCTGCCACACTATGTATCCCAGCAGCCAGAGCAGCACAAATACACTGAGGGCCATGGTCCACACCCCCAAAACCGCAATGGCTATAATAACATTTGCGGAGTATCTGGATATGCCCTGCTCCTGATCCTCCACCTCGTTGGGATTTTCCCAGGCGTCATGGGCAGAGAGCAGATAGTCCACAGTCACCCCGAATATCTCCGCCATCTGGGTGAGCACATAGGCGTCTGGAATGGCCTCACCCCGCTCCCATTTGGATATGGTCTTGTCGGAATAATTGAGTTTTTCACCCAGCTCAGCCTGAGTGAACCCGGCTTGGGTACGCAGCCTGATAATGTTGCTGGCCGATATAAGCTTAAGTTCGGATAGCTGCAAAGCCATTCTCCTTTGTTATTCTTTTGCAGCGGCAATGATACGCTCTATCACGGCGGTGCAGCGCTCCGGAGTGTATACCACCGGCACCGGGTAGGTGGGGTTTGCCTCCTTCAGGGCCCACTGCACCATCTGGGGGATATCCTCCCTGCGGATATGGTCGAAGCCCTTGGGTATACCCATGCGCTTATTCATGGCGTAGATCTCCGCAATGAACGCCTTTGCCTTCTCCTCGTCGCTGCCCTGGACCATAAGCCCGGTGAGCTCCGCGAGTCTTGCCAATCTATTATACACCTTCTCTCCGTAATCTTCCAGCACAATCGGAAGAATTACGGCATTTGCCAGACCGTGAGGTGTGCCGTAGAGTCCGCCCAAGGTATGGGCTATGGCATGTACGTTGCCAACCCCAGCCCGGGTAAAGGCGAAACCTGCCTTATAGGCGGCAATGAGCATTTCGCCCCGGGCCTCCATGTCGTTGCCGTCTCTGTAAGCTCGCTCCAGATATTTAAATATCGCCTGAGTGGCCTCCTCCGCCAGTCTGTCGCTCTCTTTGGTACGGTTGGTCCAGCATATGTAAGCCTCAACAGCGTGGGTCAGGGCATCCATGCCCGTGGTAGATGTGGTGGCGGGAGGCAGATTTCTGGTCATCTCCGGATCCAGTACGGCATAACGGGGCACCAGTACGATGTCCATAATGGCGTATTTATGGTGGGTCTCCGCCTCGGTGATCACCGCGGCAATGGTGGTCTCCGAACCGGTGCCGGCAGTGGTGGGTACGGCAATAAGAGGCGGCAGACGGCGCAGCACCTTGAAGAGCCCTCCCATTTTGGTTATGGGTTTGTTGGGCCTTACAATAAGGGCTGCTGCGGCCTTGGCGGCATCCATAGGGGAGCCTCCGCCTATGGCCAGAAAACCGTCGCACCCGTTTTCCCTATACATATCCCGTATCTGGAATACGGTGGTGGTAGAGGGGTTGGACTCCACCTGGGAAAAGTGGATGCAGTCGATACCCGCGGCCCTGATGTTTTCCATTATTCCCGGGGCCAGCTCACGTCCCACATGGCGGCCCGTGACCACCATGACCTTGGTTACACCGTTTTCTTTCAGCAGCTCCGGTATCTTGGAAGTGCTTCCCTCCCCGGTGATGGGGATAGGCTTACGCCAATGGAGAAAGCGTCCCCCTATGTTGACGCAGAACTGAAAACTCCTGTACCATGCTTTTTGTAAAACTTCCATGTTTACACCTCATATTTTTCGGATTTTTGTACTTTTTTACCATTCTAATTTCTATCCGAAATAATGTCAAGGTGTTGAGCTTGTCAGATAAAAAGCAAACAATATGTTGCGGCTCTACAGTGCGTCCTTCACTTGTTCTTTTTTCGTCCGAAGATGCTCTTGCCTGACTCGCCGTCCAGGTCGCCCATGGAGGCGGCAAACTGCCGCAGCAGCTCTTTCTGGTGAGAGCTGAGGTCTTTGGGCACCTTCAGCCGCACGGTCACGAACTGGTCGCCCCGGCCGCTGCCTCTCAGGAAGGGGATGCCCTTGCCTCTTATGCGAAATACGGAGCCGGGCTGAGTGCCCTCGGGGATATTCAGCTTCACCTTGCCGTCCAGGGTGGGCACCTCTATCTCAGCTCCCAGCACCGCCTGGGCATAGCTTATCTCCTGCTCCAGCAAAACGGAAGTGCCTTCCCGCTCAAAGCGGGCGTGGGGCCTGACTATGACCGACACCAGCAGGTCGCCGGCGGGGCCGCCGTTGCTGCCGGCATTGCCGTAGCCCGGGCGGGATATTGTCCGACCGTCGTCTATACCGGCAGGAACGTTCACATCCACCTTGTGCTGACGGCGAATCTTCCCCATACCCCGGCATGTCTTGCAGGGCTGGTGGATAATTTTGCCGGTACCCCGGCACTTGGAGCAGGGGGAAGAAGTCTGCATCATGCCCAGGGGCGTGCGCTGGTTTACGGTGACGCTGCCTGTGCCCTTGCAGTCCGGGCAAACCTCCGGGGTAGTCCCGGGAGCGCAGCCGCTGCCCTTGCAGTCCGGGCACTGCTCCACTCTGGCCACAGTGACCTCCTTCTTGCACCCGAAGGCCGCCTCTTCAAAACTTATGTTCAGCGTTGCTCTCAGATTCTCGCCTTTTCTTGGAGCATTGGGGTTGCGGGCCGTCCCGCCGCCGAAGCCGCCAAACAGGTCGCTGAATATATCCCCAAAGCCGCCAAAGCCGCCGAAACCGCCGAAATCTCCAAAGCCGCCGAAGCCGCCGCCGTTGAATCCCGCGTTGGGGTCAAAGGCCGCATGGCCGAATTGGTCATATTTCTTCCGTTTCTCCTCGTCGGAGAGCACCTCGTAGGCCTCGTTTGCCTCCTTGAATCGCTCCTCGCAGGCCTTGTCTCCCGGGTGCAGGTCGGGATGGTTCTCCTTAGTGATTTTCCTGTATGCTTTTTTTATTTCATCGGCTGTGGCGTCTTTTTTGACGCCCAGCACCTCATAGTAGTCTCTCTTATCTGCCATAAGCTTCTCCTGAAAGCCGGTCTTGATTTACATCCTCTGTATATACACCATTAAGGCGGGGCATAAGCTCCGCCTTATCAGTGTCTCTATACCGGCTTACTTATTGTTGTCGTCATCCACTACAGTGTAGTCGGCATCATAGTAGTCCTGGCCACCCTGGCTGCTCTGGCCACCCTGAGCGCCGCCGGTATATCCGCCGGCCTGGCTGGGATCAAAGCCTGCGCCCTGGGCGCCGCCCGCCTGCTGGTAGAGCTTCTCGGAGATCTTGTAGAAGGCCTGGGTCAGCTCCTCGGTGGCAGACTTGATTGCGGCGGTGTCGGTGCCGGTGAGGGCGGTTTTCAAAGCACCCAGCTTGGCTTCAACTTCGCTCTTGTCGGCGGGGTCAAGCTTGTCGCCGGACTCGCTGAGAGTCTTCTCAGTCTGGTAGACCATCTGATCGCCCTGGTTGCGGACGTCCACTTCTTCCTTCCTCTTGGCATCCTCGGCAGCGTACATCTCGGCCTCCTTCACGGCCTTGTCGATGTCCTCCTTGGACATGTTGGAGGAGGCGGTGATGGTGATGTGCTGCTCCTTGCCGGTGCCCAAATCCTTGGCGGAGACATTGACAATGCCGTTGGCGTCGATGTCAAAGGTGACCTCTATCTGAGGCACGCCGCGGCGGGCCGGGGCTATGCCGTCCAGGTGGAAGCGGCCCAGGCTCTTGTTGTAGGCTGCCATCTCACGCTCGCCCTGGAGGACATTGACTTCAACGGAAGTCTGGTTGTCTGCTGCGGTGGAGAACACCTGGCTCTTGCGGGTGGGGATGGAGGTGTTGCGCTCGATGAGCTTGGTGCACACGCCGCCCAGAGTCTCTATGCCCAGGGACAGAGGAGTGACGTCCACCAGAACTATGCCCTCAACGTCGCCGGAGAGGACGCCGCCCTGGATGGCTGCACCCAGAGCCACGCACTCGTCGGGGTTGATGCCCTTGAAGCCTTCCTTGCCCACCAGGGTCTTGACCATATCCTGCACTGCAGGGATACGGCTGGAGCCGCCCACCAGCAGCACCTTGGTGATATCGCTGGGCTGGAGGCCGGAGTCGGACAGAGCCTGCTTCACAGGGCCCATGGTCTTTTCCACCAGATGGTGGGTCAGCTCGTTGAACTTGGCCCGGGTGAGGGTGATATCCAGATGCTTGGGGCCGGTGGCATCGGCGGTGATATAAGGCAGGTTGATGTTGGAGGTGGTGACACCGGACAGCTCCACCTTGGCTTTTTCTGCCGCCTCACGGAGGCGCTGCATTGCCACCTTGTCGCTGCTCAGGTCTATGCCCTCGGTCTTCTTGAACTCCTGCACCAGGTAGTCGGTAATGCACTTATCGAAGTCATCGCCGCCCAGGCGGTTGTTGCCGGCGGTGGCCAGCACGTCAATGACTCCGTCGCCTATCTCCAAAATGGACACGTCGAAGGTGCCGCCGCCCAGGTCGTAGACCATTATTTTCTGGTCGTTCTCCTTGTCCAGGCCGTAGGCCAGAGCTGCGGCGGTAGGCTCGTTGATAATACGCTTCACGTCCAGACCGGCAATGCGGCCGGCGTCCTTGGTGGCCTGACGCTGGGCGTCGGTGAAGTAGGCGGGGACGGTGATGACGGCCTCGGTGACGGTGCCGCCCAGGTAGGCCTCGGCGTCGGCCTTCAGTTTCTGAAGGATCATAGCGGAGATCTCCTGGGGAGTGTAGGCCTTGTTGTCAATATTTACCTTGTAGTTGGAACCCATCTCACGCTTGATGGAGGAGATGGTGCGGTCGGGGTTGGTGATGGCCTGGCGCTTTGCAACCTGGCCCACCATACGCTCACCGTTCTTTGCAAAAGCTACCACGGAAGGTGTGGTGCGGGCGCCTTCGGCATTGGCAATGACGACGGCTTCGCCGCCCTCCATAACAGCAACACAGCTGTTGGTAGTACCCAGATCTATACCTATAATCTTACTCATTTTAATTTCCTCCTGTATATGTGATTTGTTTTTTATAAAATTAATATATAACAAAGAGCTTACGCTCTCAGTTAGCTACTTTTACCATGGCAAAGCGGATCACCTTATCGCCCATTTTAAAGCCCTTCTGGAAAACCTCAACTATCTCGTTCTCGCCCTTCTCTTCATCGTCCACATGCATCACCGCATTGTGGAGGCTGGGATCAAACTTGCAGCCCAGGCTCTCTATCTCGCTGACGCCCAGCTTTTCCATAGTAGTGTTGAACTGGCTCATTATCATTTCCACTCCCCGGCGGTAGGCTTCGTCGGAGGTGGGCTGATCCAGAGCCCGCACCAGATTGTCGTACACCGGCAGGAATTTCTTCAGGGTCTCTGCCTTTATCTCGGCGTAAAGGCCATCCCTTTCCCGCTGGCTGCGCTTGCGGAAGTTGTCGTACTCGGCGCAGATGCGCAGGTACTTGTCGTTGAGTATGGCCAGTTCATCAGCTGCCAAAGGCTTTTCCGCCTTCTGCTCCTTGTCGGTCTGGGCTGCACCGGCTTCTTTTTGCCCCGTCTGCTTTTCTGGCTTTATGTCCCTGCTGTTTATTTCTTCACTGTTTATTTCCTTGGCGTTCTCCTGAGGAGCAGCTTCTTCCTTCTTTTCTTCCTGCTGTTCAGGAGCCGCCGGCTTTTTATCTTTGCTCATCGGATATATCTCCCTTGACTATCAGTTTATTGTGTATGCCCTCCGGGGGGCCTTCCCCGCCTCCCAGGCGCTGGGACAGGCCCGCAGCCAGCAGGCTCAGCTTCTCGGCCACGGCGGAATAGTCCATTCTGGTGGGGCCCACCACGCCGATGATGCCCCGGGTATTGTCCCCGGCATCGTAGCTGGCGATGATGACGCTGGAATCCTTCAGCTCCTCGGCCACATTTTCCGGGCCGATCAGCACCTTCACCTCATTGGGCGCGCTCATGGTCACACCCGGCGGCAGTATATATCCTCCGCCGGAGAGATAACCCATAAGCCTGTGGGCTTTGTCCGGGTCACGGAACTCCGGCTGGCTCAGCAGCCGGTTCTCCCCGCTTATAAAGGAGGCAGGTACCTTTGCCTCGTTGAGCACGGAAATGGCAAAGGCGGCAATCACCGAAGTGAGGCCCATGGTGTCGTCGGCAGCCCGCTCGGTGGAATTTATCAGCAGCGGAGTTATCTGGTCCTCGGTTATCCCGGTAAAGCCGGAATTGAAGAGGGAGGACAGTCGCTGCATCATGGGCTGATCCACAGACACCGGCAGGTGCACCAGCTTGTTCTTCACGGAATTATTGCTGAGCATCACCACTATGATAAAGGTGTTTGCATCCACATAGATGATGTCAAAACGCTTTATAGTCACCGCCGCCTGGGTGGTGAGAGCCAGGGCCGGATAGTTGGTGAGCTGGGAGGCCAAGCGGCTCACGTCGCTTATGGTATCGTCCAGCTGCTGGAGCTTCTGATTTAGGCGACGGTTTATTTCCTCCGTCTCCTCCAGGCTCAGCCGCTGCTTTTCCATCAGCTCATTGACATACATCCGGTAGCCCATAGGTGTGGGCACCCGTCCGGCCGAGGTGTGAGGCTGTTCCAGATAGCCCATATTCACCAGTTCTGCCAGCTCGTTGCGGATGGTGGCCGAAGAACAGCCCAAGCCCGCCTTGGCGGCTATGGCTTTGCTGCCCACCGGCTCCGCGGTCTGGATGTATTCATCAACCACTGCGGCCAGTATTTTCTTTTTTCTTTCGCTTATAGGCATCTTAGCACTCACCGCTTCCGACTGTTGGCACTCTTGCTTTCCGAGTGCTAATATAACATCAGGGGCGGGCTTTGTCAATAGCTTCACCCCTCTGCCTTTTAAAATTCACAGTTTTGTCAAGAACGAATGAGTTTACAAATCTCGCCTTATGAGTTAGAATAACTGGGTAAAAAAGGTACCCGGAGGCATGCAAAAAATGGTGGACAAGAGCTTTGTGGAGATATACGACAAATTCAAACTCAGGTTTTATCGCAGCGTATTTGAGCTGGTCCGGGAACGGGAGGGCTCTCTCTCCGCCATGGAGGCTTTTTCCCTGGAGGTAATAAACATGCTCTCCGAACCCACGGTGGGCCAGTTTGCGGATTTTCTTAACATCTCCCAATCCAACGCCACCTATAAAGTGAACAGCCTTATCAAGAAGGGCTATCTGGAACGGCAGAATTCCCAGACTGACCGTAGAGAATACCACCTGGTGCTCTCGGAGAAATATTACAATTATGCAAGTCTCATGAGCAGCTACGAGATGCAGGTAATAGAGCGGATAAAACAGCGCTTCGACAAAGAGGATCTGGAAAACCTGGACCGCATGCTGCAAATAATCTCCACCGAGCTCATGCCCGAGTGTGAGTGATATGCCGCTTGAGAGCCAAACAAATGTAAGATAATAGCAGAAGCCGTAAGCGTGACCTTACGGCTTCTGCTATTTCTATAATTGCTGCTTTTCTTCAGCACATCAGAACAAGATATTTGCCGCCCCCAGGGCCAGAAGATGCACGGGGTAAATCACATAGAATCCCCATTTGACCAGGGCGCTGTGCTTTGCCGGGCCTCCCTTTTCCCCGTTGTAGAGCCGCACCAGCAGTGCCGCCACAAAGGAGAAGTAGAAAAGCTGAACTGCAACATTACTGTAGTAGGCAAAACACCACAAGCCCACCGCCGCCATCTGGGCCGTCCTGTCGTGGCGGCAGAGATAGAGGGCCACTATGAGCACAATTCCCAACAGACTGTAGTCTATCCGACCTTCAAACACCCATATCAGCATAATGGCCACCGCAGCCCGTATCAGTGTTCCCGTCAGCCCGACTCTCTTGCTTGTCCAACCCTCTATGATCCAAATTGTGACAAATCCCAGGCTCAAGGTATAGAACACACTCAGTTCCCAGCTGAGATATTCATACCCGGCCACCTGTGCTCTCAGCTGTCCAAACAGCAGAGCCAGGCACAGCCACAGCACCGATATATCCCTGTTGCAGAAAAGCAAATAGGCGGCCACAACACACAGGGAAAACAGTAGATAGAGCCATATATCATAGTTAAAGCTCAGTGCCGTTGTGGCGGATATCTCCCCGTAATTCATATCCGAGAATACCATGGCAAAGGGGATCTGGGACAAGGCCGCAAACATCACAAGCCTTGAAAGGTACTTTTTTCTGTTGGAGGTTTTCTCGAAGCCATTCACCAGCAGGAAACAGTACAGGGGAAAAGCCAAGCGGCCGAAGGCCCTCATATATAGGTACATATTCCAGCTGGGAAAATTTCTGCCGTAAAGAACTACCGCCAGATGATCTACCACCATGGAAACCACCGCAATTATTTTAAGGACAAAAGCGCTCATTTTCTTTAACTCAAAGTTTTGCACACAAACTGTAAAGAAAGTATAATATATTTTTTGTTATTACGCAAGTGCGTATACGCACTTGCGTTTATTTGCATACACTTTCTTTGAGGTGATTTTAATGTCCGTCAAAGATGCTGTTGCAACACGCTTTCGCTCCCTATGTACACAACGAAATATAAGAGCCAATGAACTAGCAAACATTTCAGGGGTAACACCGTCAACAGTTTATAGTCTTCTGGATGAGCGTAGGAGAGACGTATCAATAATTACCATAAAGAAGTTGTGTGACGGTCTAGAGATAAGTCTGGGAGAATTCTTCTCCTCACCAGAGTTTGACCAGTTGGAACAGGAGGTAATATGAATTTAGGAGCCGCAGACGAAATGTCTGCGGCTCCCGGTGCTGACATATTATATTACTTTTAAGCTACAGCAATATCTCTCAGTCGTCCATGTCCTCAAAGGCGGCCAGGCCCCGCTTGGCCTCCACCTTTACGTCTCCGTGGTGCACGAATACCATGGTAACAAAGCTCATAGCCACAAAGAAGGCGGCATAGGGAAATAGTACCCGGTAATCGATATGGCGCATCAGGGTACCCGCCAGCATCGGGGTGATTATCTGAGCGGACATGGAGGCAGTGTAGTAATATCCTGTGAACTTGCCTATATCCGAGCCCTTGCACATCTCCACCACCATGGGCAGGGAGTTGACGTTGATGGCGGCCCAGGCCAGGCCCACCAGAGCAAAGACCACGAACATGATGGCGTTGATGCTGCTGTACACCGTGGTGAGCACATAACCCAGGGCAAAGCAGCTTGCCAGCAGGATGATGCCCCCCATTATTGTCTTTCTCCGGCCTATTTTAGAGGCCAGGGCCCCTATGGGTATGTAGGAGACTATGGCGCCGCCGGTAGCTATGAGCAGACAGGTAGAGGCTCCGCCCAGGCCCTGGCCCATGACCACGCTCACATAGGTAGTGAACCAGGTGGTAACTCCATTGTAGCCCACGAACCACAGTGCTATGGAGGCCAGCAGGAATCCCAGGGAGCGCTTCACGGGAGCAGGCAGCACCTCGTTGCCGCTGCCGTCATTCTGAGCCAGATCCCACTCCGGATGCTGCTTTTCCAGAGCCTGGTTTTCCGCTGTGAGCTTAGACTCCTTTATGGTGATGAACAAAACGGCAATAGAGACGAACATGATGGCGGACACCACCATGAACAGAGGTTGGTAATTCACATGGCTGAGTCCCTGAACCTTGGAGTTGGGATACATCACAGCCGCCACTCCCAGGTAGATTATGCCGCCTACAGCGCCCATGAGATTGATGATGGCATTGCCCTTGGAGCGCAGTGGTTTGGGAGTCACGTCAGGCATGAGGGCCACGGCCGGGGAGCGGTAGGTACCCATTGCAATGAGCAACAGTCCAAGTACGATAACAAAGGAGACCAGTTCAAAACCGGAGGGTGATGCTGCATAGCCGTTATCCAGCAGAGGCAGGAAATTCATAAGCACGATGGCGCAGCCGGTACCGAACAGAATAAAGGGCATGCGCTTGCCTATCCCGGTATGGGTCCTGTCGGATATGCCGCCGAAAATGGGCAGCAAAAACAGGGCCAGTACGTTGTCCGCTGCCATTATGGCTCCGGACAAAGTCTCGTTCAAATGGAAAGTATTGGTGAGTATAAGAGGCACGATGCTGTCGTACATCTGCCAGAAGGCGCATATGGACAGAAAAGCCAGGCCAACCAGTATGGTGCGTGTATTATTCAGCTTCATTTGTGAAACCTCCGCAAATTTATCCTTTATATTTTATAATAGCACAGCAAATTTTACAATAATAAAATTGACTGGTGCAAGCCTACGGTGGTAAAATACAAGTAAGAAATGGAAAAAGAGGTGCCGTGATTGAACAAGAAAACGAAGCTATGCTGCGCCGCGGCTGCGGCGGCTGCGGCCCTGCCGGTATTCCTGCTGTCCCCCGGCCACGCCACCCGGCGGCAGAAGGCCCCCTTCATGGGCATGAACTTTGCCCATCGTGGCCTCCATTCCCGGGACAAGGTCGTGCCGGAAAATTCTCTCGCCGCCTTTCGTTTGGCTGCCCGGGCGGGCTACGGCGTGGAACTGGATGTGCATCTGAGCCGGGACGGACAGGTGGTAGTCTTTCATGATGATGACCTGGGGCGCATCTGCGGCGTGGAAGGCCGGGTGGAGGACTACAGTTATGAGCAACTGCAGCAATTTCCTCTCTGCGGCACGGAGGAGCGCATTCCTCTACTCAGCCAGGTGCTGGAGGTAATACGGGGCAGAGGGCCCATCATCCTGGAGATCAAGAACGGCCCCAACAACCGGGAGCTCTGCCGCAAGACTCTCTCCCTGCTGAACAATTACCGGGGCAGCGTATGTGTGGAGAGCTTCAACCCTCTCATAGTTGCCTGGTTCCGCTTCCACGCCCGGGACATACTCCGGGGGCAACTGTCTATGCCCTCCAAGTATTACGACATGAAGAAGCCTTGGGCCTTTGTTTTCTCTCATTGCCTGATGAACTTCATCGCCCGTCCCCAGTTCATCGCCTACCGGATTGGCCCCAGGCCCCTGGCGGTGCGCTTCTCGGAACTGCTGGGTGCCATGAAGGTGGGCTGGACCTCCCATGAGCCCCGGAATGAAAAAGGGCGGGATGCCGTGATCTTCGAATTTTATAAACCCCGTATCAGCTTCAAGTGAACAGCCTGTACATAACGAAGCCCGGCGGCACAGTCTTGTGCCGCCGGGCTCTCAGCTTGTCAAAGAAGGCATGGCCTTCTTTGACAAAAAGGGTTTGCACTGCGCTCCATGCCTCGGTTGTACGCCGGGGGCGTACAATTCGACACTTCGCTCCGTGAGAAGTGTTTTCTGCGACGCACATGTCGCCGCAGAAAACGATTGAATTTATTTTTTCGCTGCGGCGAAAAAACTCTGCGAGGCTTTTTCGACAGTCTCAGAGCCCGGCGGCACAGTCTTGTGCCGCCGGGCTCTGTCTATATTTTCTTTTTCAGCTTTCCACAGTCTCCCAGTCCTTCAGATCTTCCGGCAGTACGGCCATCAGCTCCTCCCTGCTGGGGTTTTCCATGGCCGCCACTCTGTTGGACTGGCGCACTATCATATCCTCAAAGCAGTTTCGCACGTCCCTGCCGTTGCCGAAATTCTCGTCCCGGTTTTCGTATAGAGCGTCGAACAGCGTCTTGGCTGCCTGCTCCGCCTCCCGGGTGAGTGTATATCCGTTTTTCTCACACTGGCCTTTGAATATGGCCAGCAGTTCCTCCCCCTTATAATCCGGGAAGTGGAAGTATTTATTAAAACGGGATTCCAGGCCCGGGTTGGAGCTGAGGAACTTCTCCATGGGTTTGTCGTAGCCGGCCACAATGACTATAAGGTCGTCACGATGGTCCTCCATGGCTTTCAGGATTGTCTCAATGGCCTCCCGGCCAAAGTCGTTCTCTCCGCCCGAAGCCAGGGAATAGGCTTCGTCTATGAACAGCACGCCACCCAGGGCGGACTTCACCGCCTCCTGGGTCTTAAGGGCTGTCTGTCCCACATAACCCGCCACCAGTCCGGAGCGGTCCACTTCCACCAGCTGGCCCTTGCTCAGCACTCCTATGGCGGCGTAGAGCCCTGCCATCAGTCTGGCCACGGTGGTCTTTCCGGTACCGGGATTTCCCATGAACACCATGTGCAGGCTCATTGGGGGCACCGGCAGTCCATTTTCCTGGCGCAGCTTTCTCACCTTCATCAGGTTCACAAGATTTTTTACGTCCTTCTTCACCCCGTCCAGGCCCACCAGCCCCTCCAGCCGGGCCATGAGTTCGTCAAAGTCAGGCTTCTCCTCCGGAGCGGCCGCTGCTGGCGGCTTTGCCTCAGGCCCGTTCCCTGGGCCGGGCTTGCCGGTCTGCCTGTAGACCTTGTCCATAAATCCCGGCTCATTGCTGCTCACATAGTCCATGGGATTCAAGGCTGCCCGGCTCTTCCCCACGCCGCTGGCATCGCAGACCGACCCAAGCTTGTCGGCGCATTGGGTGATGAACTCCGCCTCGGCATAGCTCACATCGTCGTCCACCGCCGCCAGATACAGCAGGATATTGGTAAGCATGCGTATAAAGGTGCGTGAGGCCTCGCTGCCCCTGGCGGCATCCTTTTCCGCCAGATCCCAGTAAAAAGCCGGCGGCAGGAACACGTCCTCTTCACATACTGAGCCGGTGAGGGACCACAGCAGCCATTTTGGCTGCTCCTGTCCCTTGGAATATATCTGGTTTGCCATGTCCACATGGCGCTGGCTGATGCTGCCTGCCCGGCTCCACAGCTTTAAAGCACAGCTCGTCACGAAGCTGTCCAGCTCCTTTGCCAGGCTTTTGCTGCCTATGCGGTAAAAAGCCTCGGTGTTGGCAAGGTAAATCTTGTGAAATTCCTCCGGTGAACGGTTCCAGGTACTGGGCATGGCGGCAGTCTCCTTCTGTTGCTTTAAAGTTCTCGCTCTAATTATATTACAAATCCCGGATTCTTCAAGACGAAAAAACGGCGGCCGCAGACGGCGGCCGCCATATCAATGGGGTTTGCTATTTAAGCTTCGCCTGGGTCTTTTCCATAAAACGCTGGTTTAGGATGATGCATCGCTGATGGATGCCTCTGCCGATGAGCTCATCCCCGGCCCAGGCCTTCACTTCAAAGCTGAGCATCCTGCCCTCAATCTTGGTGAGGGTACTCTCCGCCCGGACGGTCATGCCCATGGGGGTGGCAGCCAGGTGCTCCACGTCTATCCTAACGCCCACACTGCCCTGCCCTTCCTCCAGGCAGGGAGCTATGGCGTTCATGGAGGCTTTCTCCATCAGAGCTATCATATGGGGAGTGGAGAACACGGGCAGGGCGCCGCTGCCTATGGCGGCGGCGGTATTGCTCTCGACAACAACAGTTTCCGCTCGGCCTGCAAGGCCGGTCTTAAGTTCCGTCATTTCAGTGCTGCCTTGATGACCTCAGCCAGTCTCTTCACGCCTTCCACTATCCTGTCGTCGGGCATGCAGGAGTAGTTGAGACGCATGCAGCAGTTGTTGCCGCCGTTGGGATAAAAGCCGGAGCCGGGCACGAAAGCCACGCCCATATCCAGAGCCTTGGCGGCCAGGTCGCGGGTGTTCACATATTCCGGCAGCTCCACCCAGGTGAACAATCCGCCGTCCGGATCGGTGAATTTGGCCTCCGGTGGGAAAGTCTCCTTCATGGTGTTTATCATCAGCTGGCAGCGGTGTTTGTAAGTCTCACGGATCTTCTCCACGTGGGCATCCAGATCGAACATATCCATGTATTTTGCAATTATCATGGGGGCTATGGTGGAGGTCTGGAGGGCGGCAGCCTGGGCTATCAGGTTCAGCTTCTCAATGATCTCCTCATTGGCGCAGGTCCAGCCGATACGGTAGCCGGGGGCCATGATCTTGGAGAAGGTGCCCATGTAAATAATCAGTCCCTCCGTATCCATGCTCTTCAGGGCGGGCTGATATTCGCCCTTGAAGCGCAGCTCTCCGTAGGGATTGTCCTCAATGGCGGGCACACCGTACTTGTTGATTATCTCTATAAATTTTTTTCTCCGCTCCAGGGGCCAGGTTCGGCCGCTGGGGTTCTGGAAATCGGGAATGACATAGATTAGCTTTACATTTTCAGTAGTGGCCAGGACCTTGTCCAGCTCCTCCATTATCATGCCCTCATCATCGGTGGGAACTTCCACGAAATTGGGCTGATAGGCCTGGAAGGCATTTATGGCGCCCAGGTAAGAGGGGCTCTCCATGACCACCACGTCGCCGGGATTGAGAAACAGCTTGCCGCAGTAGTCAAGGCCCTGCTGGCTGCCGGCAGTGAGTATGATATTGTCGGGAGTGGTATGTATTGCGTTCTTGGCCTCCATACGCTCCACTATCTTCTGGCGCAGGGGCAGGTATCCCTCGGTCTGACCGTACTGCAAAGCCGCCCGGCCCTGCTCATCCATTACCGCGTCGGTAGCTGCCTTGATGTCCTCCACAGGGAAGAGTTCCGGGGCAGGCAGGCCGCCTGCAAAGGAAATTATCTCCGGCCTTGTAGTGAGCTTGAGCAGTTCCCTTATGTCTGAGGCCTTCATCCCATCCATTCTTTTAGCGAAATTTACCATATAGTGCGCCTCCTCAAATTTCTTGTTTTTTCAGGTTTACTTTTCAGCTATTGTAATTTTAGCACAAAAGTACGGCCTCGTAAAGAACTAAACTTGTTAATAATTAGGCAGTCTACAATTTTTTTGCAGACTGCCATAAGTTTCTTTCAACTGCATTCATTTTCCCATGTACTTCAGTATGGCCACCTGGGGTTCCATATCCGGAGTGATGGCAATGGTATCTGTGTCATAGCGGTGTATCATCTCAGGGGCCTCAAAATAGTCGGCCAGGGCCTGGACATGTTCCAGCCTTCTTGGCCCCCGGTTTCCGTCCCGGTAGTGCATGGGGATTATCACCTTGGGGAAAAGCTCCTCGCTCATGCGCCAGACCTCCTGGGAGGGCAGGCCGGTGCATGAGCCGGCTGTGACCATTAGGGCATCGGTTCCAAAAAGTCGGCTTATCTCCCCGCCGGTGAGCCCCGTGCCTATATCTCCCATGTGGGCCAGCTTCAGTCCGTCGGCCTCCAGAATATGTATGAGGGTCTTGCCACGCATTATGCCTCCCACACTGTCGTGCCAGGTTTCCAAAGTACTTATCTCAAAAGGGCAGTCGCTTTCCGGCCTGCCGGAGAGTTCCACGCCTTTGCGGTAATTATGGCCGTAGTGCTCATGGCTTATGAGCAGCTTGTCCGCCTTCACTCTCAGTTTTGGGTATCCTGCGGTATAGTCGCTGTCATAGGGGTCTATTACCACACTGTAGCCTTTGTGGCTTATTTTAAAGCAGGCATGGCCCAGCCACTGTATTTCCATATCTATTCCTCCATAACATGGAGAGCCCTTATCTGGGGGTTCTCTATATGATCCATCAAATCCAGGGCGTGGGGTTCCAGATAGTCCCAGCTGCCGCAGCTCAGGCCCTGGGCCCTCAGCTCCTTCACCACCCGGGCGCAGATATCCTCCACCAGTTCTCCTTTAAGTTTCTGCCCGGCAGTATCATTCTCCCCGGTGAGGAGGAATTCCAGGGGCTCCCTCAGCTCCCCCAGCTTTTCCAGCTCGGCCATGGCCCTGAACTGCCATTTGTAATAGGGCATATGCCGCCGGTTCAGGAGAAACGCTGCGGCGCAGGCGGCATTGACAAATTCCGCCATGGCAAGCATGGCGCTGCCCTCCTCCCCGTGGCTTATGCAGCGGGAGTAATTGTACTGCCCTGCTTGGGCCATAGTGATGAGCTTTGCCGCCAGGCGCTTTTTAAGCACATCCTCAGGCATGCCGGTGAGTATCTCTCGACGTATGGAACTGAACAGGCCCTGTTCATCCCGCCAGACCTGGCCGTTACTGGCCTCCGCCAGGGCGTGACTGGGGAGGTACAGCCAGGCCTGCCAGCTGTCCGGAGCCCCGGGGCAGCCGGTGTAGCGGCGGTAGAAATCTCCAATGCGCCGCACTCCCCTGCTCTGCTCCGCTAGGGAGCTGGATCTGGAACTGCCGCCCTTAAGCTGCCGGTAGGCCCGGCTCAGCTCCAGGCCGATCTCCCGGTCGGTGCCGTCGTCTATCCAGAGGCAAAATCCCTCTTCAAAGTCATGATCCTCCGACAGCTCATCGTCGTATCCAAAGCACTCGGAGCCGTGGCCCGCCATACCCACGGCGATCTTATCCTCATATTCCGGGAAAAGCCGGTGGATAAGCTCACGCCCCCGGTTCTCATATAGCTCTCTTGCTCTCTCAAGTCCCCGCATATATCTTTTCCGCCCTCTCTCTCAGTTCCCTTGCATAGAGGAAGTATCCGAAATAATCAAAGGTAGGGGCGCACTTGGATATGGTAAAAGCGTGGTAGCCATCCCGAGGCAGTTTCTCCCCGTTTAAAAGCTCCCAGGCTCTCTCCATGCACTGCTCTATCCGCTCATCCTCCATATCCTGCCTGCCATACATCTCCGCCATATTGCAGTAGGTGACGGCCATATCGTTGCCCGGGTTTTCACAGCCTTCAATGATTTTCAGAGCCAGTCTGAAATAGCTCTCCGCCCCCTGATAGTCCCCCACATCGGCGCAGGACAGAGCCATATTGTTGTAAAGCCCGGCAAAGCGGTAGTCCATTGGGTCAAGCTTCTGAGAGTATACACGGCTAACATGGCGGAATACAGGCAGGGACTTCTCTGCCAGGCCAAAGCATTTCAGGGTGGTCGCTGCGTTGAGCATCACCGTGGCTCCGGAGACAGTCTGGCCCATACGGTGCTCCCGGATAATCTTCATAGCTCTGTCGACGGCGGCAAGTCCCTTCTCCCGGCAACCGCTGCGGCGATATTGTCCCAGAAGTTCGCCGGTAAAGCTCAGTTCAGCCCGCCAGTCCCCGCACTGAGCCGCTTTCTCCTGCCATGTCTCCAGGAATCCCTGGGCCTCGGCCTCCCGTCCCTGCTCATACAGGGCGTCCAGCTCCTCTATCACACTGCGCACCGGCAGGCTCACCGGGCAGGGTGCGCTGTCCGGGGTGCCGGTGTACATGCTGCTGTCAAAGGGGCAGCAGCTCTCGGTATAATCTTTATAGTCCATGCTACTCAAACCTCCCCGGTAGCTCACGGCGCTCCTCCGTCTTGAAACAGGCGCCCCTTCCGGTGTATAATGGTGTATAATATATTACTATATTTCAGATGCTAACACAAAAGATATTTGGAGGCTGTGGCATGAGCAACAGTTTGATCAAGGAAAAATCCCCCTATCTCCGGCAGCATGCGGAAAATCCGGTGAATTGGCTGCCTTGGGGAGAGGAAGCTTTCTACCGGGCCGCCAGTGAGGACAAGCCCGTTTTCCTGTCCATAGGCTATTCCACCTGTCACTGGTGCCATGTAATGGCCCGGGAGAGCTTTGAGGACGAGCAGGTGGCTGCGCTTTTGAACCGGTATTTTATTCCAGTGAAGGTGGACCGGGAAGAGCGCCCGGATGTGGACAGTGTATATATGAAAGCCTGCCAGGCTCTCACCGGCAGCGGCGGCTGGCCCCTCACCATTATCATGACCCCGGAAAAGCTTCCCTTCTTTGCCGGCACCTATATCCCCAAAGACAGCCGCGGCGGCCAGGCCGGACTCATCCCCCTGCTCCGTGCCGTTGCCGCCAAATGGCAGGGGGACAGGGAAAGCCTGCTGAAAACCGCCGGGGATACCCGGGCCTTTCTCTCCGCCGAGCCGCCCCGTTCTCCCGGCCTGCCCGGCCCGGACTGGTTGGATGCTGCGGCGGAGCAGCTCAGAACAGCCTATGACAAGGAATACGGTGGCTTTGGTACAGCCCCCAAGTTCCCCTCGGCCCACGACCTGCTGTTCCTCCTGCGTCGGTCCCATTTCAGCGGTGATAAGGAACTGCGGCAGATGGTTGATAACAGTCTCCGTCAGATGTACCGTGGCGGAATTTTCGACCACTTCGGCGGGGGCTTCTCCCGCTATTCCACGGACCGGGAATGGCTGGCCCCCCATTTTGAAAAGACACTCTATGACAACGCCCTGCTCTCCCTCCTGTATACCGAGGCTTGGCAGGACGGCCACATGGCTCTGTACCGCAGTGTGGCGGAAAGCACCCTGGACTATTGTCTCCGGGAGCTGAAGGCTGACAGCGGCGGCTTTTTCTCCGCTCAGGATGCGGACAGCCAGGGAGTTGAGGGGGCTTACTATCTCTTTACGCCGGAAGAAGTTAAGTCCGTCCTGGGTGAGGAGGCCGGCCGGCATTTCTGTGAATGCTATGACATCACCGACGAGGGCAATTTCCACGGCAAGAGCATACCTAACCTGCTGCTGAATACCCGCTGGAATTTTGTGCCCGAGGGCTACGATGAGTACCGCGAAAAGCTGCGCATATACCGGGAAAAGCGTATGCCTCTCTTTACCGATGAGAAGATACTCACTGCCTGGAACGGCCTCATGCTCATGGCCCTGAGCCGGGCCGCAGGAGCTTTCAGCGACCGACGCTATCTCATGGAGGCAGAGGCCCTTGCAGACTTTATGGCAGACAAGCTCTATGACGGTGGACGTTTGAAAGCCAGGCTTTGCGATGGGGAGCTGCGCTATGATGCCCAGCTGGACGACTGTGCCTTTTATGCCTTGGGGCTTTTGGAGCTCTACCGGGCAGATTTCAGGCCGGAGCGCATTGCCGCTGCCCAGGCCCTGGCCCAGGAGATAAGGGAGAACTTTGCCGACGGCAAAGGCGGTTTCTTCCGCACATCCCGGGAGGCGGAAAAGCTGTTCATACCTCCAAAGGAGGTCTATGACTCGGCCATGCCCTCCGGCAACAGCGCAGCCGCAGTACTATTCGAGGAGCTGTATCGTCTCACCGGGAAGCCTGTCTGGAGGCAGGCTTATGACAGGCAGCGGGACTTTCTCTCCGCCTCCTGTTCCCAGGTCCCGGCGGGCTGCGCCTTTGCCCTGCTGCCGGTGATGCGGGAGGTCTATGGCGGTCGGGAACTGGTCTGTGCCCTCAACTCCAAGGATTTGCCTGAAACTCTCAAAACAGTGCTCGGCCGCTACGCCCCGGAGCTGACGGTGTTGATAAAACGGCCGGAGAACTCCGCCCTTCTGGCTGAGCTGGCCCCCTTCACCGCCGACATGCAGCCCCAGCAGGGCAGTCCCGCTTACTATATCTGTCAAAATGGCAGCTGCTCCCTGCCGGTTACTGAGCTGTGAATACCGGCTGGAGCTGATATGGTAAAAGGAAGCGCTTCATGCGCTTCCTCAGCCTGTCAAAGAACCTCACCGTTTTTTGACAGGCTCAAATATCCCCGGTGCCCAGGCACCGGGGATATAATAGTATGTCATAAGTTTTTTCTGCGTCAGTCGCCCATGCAGATGCCTATGTCCCTGGCCACCTGGATCATTGGGTGGTCCACCGGCAGGAACTTGGTGCGGCTGGCCGCCTCATCCAAAGGTATGGAGCAGATCTCATCTCCCTGGATGGCTACCATGCGCCCGTACTCTCTGTTGACTATGAGCTCTGCCGCAGCGGTTCCGAACCGGGTAGCCAGCACTCTGTCGTAGGGGCAGGGAGGGCCGCCCCTCTGGTAGTGGCCGGGCACAGTGACTCTCGTCTCCTGTCCGGTCATGGCCTCCAGCTCTGCAGCAATCTTGTAGGATACGGCAGAATAGTTGGAGTTCTCCTTCAGACGGCGGCGGGCCTCTTCATCCAGCACCACATCATCCTTGCTCACTGCGCCCTCAGCGCAGGCAACGATGGAAAAGCTGCGGCCCTTTTTCTTGCGGGCCTCTATCAGCTCAGCCACCTTGCTCAGGTCATAGGGAATCTCCGGTATGAGTATCACGTCGGCGCCGCTGGCTATGCCCGCATTCAGGGTCAGCCAACCGGCATCCCTGCCCATAAGTTCCACAACGAAAATACGGCTGTGGGAGCTGGCAGTGGAGTGAATGTAGTCGATAACGTTGGTGGCAATGTCCACGGCGCTTTGGAATCCGAAGGTGGTGTCGGTGCCGTAAATGTCATTGTCTATGGTTTTGGGCAGAGTCACCACGTTCATTCCCGCATCGGAGATGAGCTTTGCGCTCTTTTGGGTGCCGTTGCCCCCCATTATCACAAGACAGTCCAGATTCAGCCGGTTATAGGTGTCCTTCATAGCGGGAATAAGGCTGTTGCCCTCCTCGTCCACTATGTCCTTGCCGGGAATGTAATGCTGGCGGGAGGTACCCAGTATGGTGCCGCCCTCAGTAAGTATGCCGGAGAAGTCCTTGGAGGTCATGAACTTGTAGTCGCTTTCTATGAGCCCCCGGTAGCCGTCATACATACCGAATATCTCAATATTATCCAGCTTCTCAAACAGCGCCTTGCCCACACCTCTGATGGCCGCATTAAGGCCCTGGCAATCGCCGCCGCTGGTTATAAGTGCAACGCGGGTCATTCTTTTCAATGCCTTCGCCTCCTGTATTCTTTTTGGACATAGGATGCCCGTGGCATCCCCAAGTATCCCTGTAGGGATGCATTCCGTCCACAGATAATTATGTTCCATAGCCCGGATTTTTGCAAGTCTTAATTTACATCAATTTCAGGGCTTTTGCACATTTTGCCGCTTCCTGTCCTTATGCCTGGAAAGTGCAATGAAAAAAAGGAGCCGGAAACGGCTCCCTCTGAGGCTCTTGCCTGTCTCTATCTTGCAGCAAGCAGCGGGCGCACCGCCTGCTCATACATCAGCTGCTGGCCCAGGCGGTTGGGGTGTATTCCGTCCTGACACAGGTATTTTTCCTGCTCACTGATTGAGGCTGGGAAAACAGAGCGCAGGTCAAGTATGCGGCAGCCCAGGCTCTGGGCCAAACGGCGCACCATGGCACTGTAGCCCTCCTGCCAGCGGTGTATGGCCTCCAGATCCCCCAGCCAGTGGAGTATGGCCCGGCTGTCCAACCCGTCACGGCAGACATGAGCAAGGTATCTGCGGGAGGAAATTGGCGGCAACGTGGCTGCAACGGGGATACTCCCAGCCTCCGCCACAGCATTAATCATAAGGGCGTACTGCTTTTCAAACTCCTCCGGAGGAACCACGCATAGATGTTCCCCGTCTGGCTTTGCCGCCACCTCCGCCCAATTATAGGCGCAGTCATTTCCACCGAATTCGATAAGAGTAAAGTCCCCCAGCCTGCCCTGCTCCAGAAATTTCTCCAGGCGTCCAAATCCCTTTATTACCGTGGAACCGAAGCTGCTGTGATTATCCAGTTTGGCCCCCGTCTCCTCCTCCAGTCGTACAAACTGATCCTTGCAGCGGCTGTAACGGCCGTTCTCCTGCACAACGCCGGCCATTATTGAATCTCCGAATATACTCAGCAGCATTCTGGTTCTCCCCTTTTCGTTATCTAGTTTTAAATACTATATATCACCATTATCAGTATATGTCAAGTGCTTTATTATAAAAGATATTGCAATTTTATTAACTTTATGTTATGCTGCTGAAAACAATGGAGGTGTAGAGATGACAGAGATACAGAAAAATTCCCTGGATACCTTGGCGAAGCGCAGTCTGCCCCGGTGGGAGGAGCTGCCGGATTTAGAGCTGTATATGGATCAGGTACTCAGTCTCATAGGCCGCTATATCCCATCGGGGGAGGCCAAGGGGCTGACTGCCTCCATGGTGAACAACTATGTCAAGCAGAAAGTTCTGCCGCCGCCGGTGAACAAGCGCTATGGGCGAGGCCACATTGCCGCTCTGCTCATGTTGTGCACTCTTAAATCCGTCATGCCCATCTCTGCCATACAACAGCTATTCCAAAGCCGTGGCGGGGCTGAGGGTCTGCAGCAGCTTTATTCCGGATTCAGAGAGCTGTACTCCCAGGTGAATCGGGCGGTCGCAGAACAGTTGTCCCTGCTTCCTTCCGGGGATGACAGGCTATTTCTCTGTGCCGCTCTGGGCTCCCAGGCGGCCCAGTCCCTTGCCATGGAGCTGTTGGGAGAACTGGGATAAAGTTGTAACCTTAACTCAATCCTTGAATTATATTAAAAAAGGAACTCTGCTCTGTAAGCAGAGTTCCTTTTTTAATACATATTATTCCGCAGTTGCTTCTTGCCTCTTGCCAAAATAGGTAATAATGTGGCGGGGGCAGATATCGGCGCAGTGGCCGCATTGCACGCACTTGGTCACATCGACAACAGCCAGGTTGTCTTTGACAACTATGGCATCTGCGGGGCACTCACGCTGGCACTTCATACAGCCTATGCAGCCGAAGTCACACATCTTCATGACCTTGGCGCCTTTATCATGGTTATTACAGGCGGGCATGACCTTCTGAGATGCAGGGATCATCTTTATGATGCTCTTGGGACAAGCCTCGGCACAGGCTCCGCAGCCCACACACTTGGCCCTGTTCACCTTAGCAATGCCGTCCACAATTTCCATTGCACCGAACTGACAGACCTTGACACAGTTGCCAAGACCAATGCAGGCAAAGGTACAGGTCTTGTTGCTCTTTCCACCGAAAAGCATGGCGGCCTGGCAGTCCTTGGGACCGTTGTAGTTAAAGCGCTTTTCGGCGTGGCCCTCCGTTCCGGAGCAGGGTACAAAGGCCACCATAGGCTCGGAGGCCCCGACATCCACGCCCATGATGCGGGCAACCTTTTCGGCGCATTCAGCACCGCCGGCAACGCAGCGATTGGTAGGGGCCTCACCGGCAGCCACCGCAGCAGCATAACCGTCACATCCGGGGTAGCCGCAGCCGCCGCAGTTAGCCCCCGCCAGGCAGGCCCGGATGGCCTCCTGTTTGGGGTCAACTTCCACATAGAATATCTTGGATGCAAAGGCCAGGACAGCTCCAAATATACCGCCCAGCACGCCAAGAACAAGAATTGCGAGAAGGATAGAACTCATATCAATCTACCTCCTTAGAATATCTGCATACCGCTGAAGCCCATGAAGGCCAGGGCCAGCAGGCCGGCGGAGACAAGGCAGATGGGAAATCCCTCAAAGCACTCAGGGTAATCGGAGAACTCGGTGCGCTCCCGGACGCTGGCAAAGAGGACTATGGCCAGCATGAAGCCCAGACCGCCGGTGATGCCGTAGACCAGAGACTCCAGGAAGTTATAGTCGTTCTGCACGTTCAGCAGCACCACGCCCAGCACTGCGCAGTTAGTGGTGATAAGGGGCAGGTAGATGCCCAGAGCGGAGTACAGGGAGGGAACGGACTTTTTCAGGAACATCTCCACAAACTGCACCAGAGCCGCAATGACCAGGATGAAGGCCAGGGTCTGGAGGAATTCCAGATGCAGGGCCACCAGCAGATACTGGTCGATGACCCAGCAGATGGCGGAAGCCAGGCCCATGACGAACACCACGGCCAGGCCCATGCCGGTAGCGGTCTCCACCTTGCTGGAGCAGCCCAGGAAGGGGCAGCAGCCCAGGAACTGGGAGAAGATGAAGTTGTTGATAAGGATCGCGCCCAGAGATATGGAAATAATATTCGTAAGCATTATTCTTCACCCTCCTTGTCCGCCATTTCCTGCGCCTCTTTTTTCTTGGCCGACTTCTTCAGGGCATACTGCATGATGGCAATCAGCAGGCCCAGGGTGATGAATCCGCCAAAGGGCAGGGTCATTATGGTAGCGCCGTAGTCGCTGGGGAAGAGCTGGATACCGGCGCCGGTGCCGTCCATGGTGATGCGGAAGCCGTTGGTGATGTCGATAAGGCCGCCGCCGAAACGGCCGCTGCCCACCAGCTCACGGAACACGCACATCACGATGAGCACCAGGGTGTAGCCCAGGCCCTGGAAGATGCCGTCGAAGAAGGAAGCGCCCACGGTGTTCTTCTGGCAGAAGGCCTCGGCACGGCCGATGATGATGCAGTTGACAACGATGAGGGGGATGAACACGCCCAGAGCATCGGACAGGGCGGGTATGTAAGCCTGCAGCAGCAGGTCCACGATGGTGACGAAGCCGGCAATGATAACCACGAAGATGGCCAGGCGTATCTCATTGGGTATGATCTTACGGATGGCGGATACAACCACGTTGCAGCAGGTCAGTATTACCAGCACCGACAGGCCCATGCCCACGCCGTTGAAGAGGGTGGTGGTGATGGCCATGGTGGCGCACATACCGATGAGCTGTACCAGAACAGGGTTATTGGTTATCAGGCCTTCCTTAAACTGTTTCTTAATATTCATTCAGCCTTTCCTCCTTAACCCAGAGATTCAACAGCCTTGATGGCTGTAGAGACTGCCCCGGTGATAGAGCGGGAGGTAATGGTGGCGCCGGAGAGGGCGTCGATACTACCGCCGTTCTTGGTGAGGGCCACGGTGTCGTCCTGACCCACGAACTGGGCACGCCAGTTGACGCCCACCTCTGCGGTGCTGGCGGCGTTGGCGCCCAGGCCGGAGGTCTCGGAGTGAGAGATAACGGAGATTCCGGTGCACTTATAGTCGTTGTCCACACCCACGGCCAGGGTGATCTTGCCCTGGGAGCCGCTGAAGGTGGTCATGACCACATATCCGGCGCCGTTGGTGCATTTGCTGATAGCGTCGATTGTGGGGTTGGCCTCTTCATCAAAGGCCACTTCCTCATATCCGTCGGAGGGGAGGACAGCCGCATAGGCTCTCTCGGTCTTGATGCGGTTTTGTTCCTCTATGGTCTCATAGGTCAGTTCATTGACCACACCCAATACGCCGGCAACAACGGCGCAGACCAGAAACAAAACGATGGTGAGCTTAAGTATCTTATTCATTTTGCTGCCTCCTTTGCCGCCTTTTTGGCCGCTTTTTCAGCTGCAATGTCTTCCTTGGTGACACCGAACTGGTGGCGATGGAAGCCCTTGTCAATGGCCCAGCTGCACAGGTTCATTATAAGGATGGCATAGGTAACGCCCTCGGGGAAGCCGCCGAAGTAGCGGATGAGCACAGTCAGTGCACCGCAGCCCACACCATAGAGCAGCTGGCCGTTGAGAGTAACGGGGCTGGTGGCATAGTCGGTGGCCATGAAGATGGCGCCCATAACCAGGCCGCCGGCCAGGAGATTATATACCATCCACTCCACATTGCCGTAACCCTCTTTGCCGAAGATGAGGCAGAGCAGGGCAACCGTGCCTATGTATGCTCCGGGGATACGCCAGGAGATTACCTTGGTGATGAGCAGGTATGCACCGCCTATGAGCAGTGCCAGGGTGCTCAGCTCACCGATACAACCGGGGATGGTGCCCAGGAACATGGACTTGAAGTTGAAATACTCAGGCAGGGCGGTGCCGCCGTACATATAGGAAAGAGGTGTCGCCATAGTGACGCCGTCCACAGTACCGGCAAGGGAGCCAGGCACGGCATACTTGCCCATTATGGCCGCATAGGAGGCCAGCAGGAAAGCGCGGCCCGCCAGAGCGGGATTCAGGAAGTTCTTGCCGATGCCGCCGTAGAGCTGCTTAACCACAACGATGGCAAAGAAGCTGCCGATGACCGGGAGCCACCAGGGTGCCGTGGGGGGCAGGACCATTGCCAGCAGCAAGCCGGTGAGGGCGGCGGACAGATCGCCGATGGAGTTGGACTTCTTCATCAGCTTACGGTAGCCCCACTCAAAGAACACGGCGGAGGCCATAGACACCACAGCCAGCACCAGAGGCTGCACGCCGAACTGCCATACTGCCACAGCCAGCGCGGGCAGCAGGGCCAGAATGACGTTGAGCATTATGCGCTTGGTGTCGGTGTTGGTCCTGACCTGGGGCTGATACGCCACGTCAAGGACTATTCTTTCTTTATTCTCGCTCATTTGCGCGCCTCCTTTGCCGCCGCTTCCGCCTCAGCCTTGGCCTTCGCCTTGGCCGCCCGCACCTGGAACTTGACTTTGGCAGTCTTGAAGGCGTGGGTCAGAGGCATTCTGGCAGGGCAGTTGAAGGAACAGCTGCCGCACTCGAAGCAGTCCATAACGTGATATTTTTCCATATTATCGAAGTCGTCTTTGCTGTAGTACATGTACATGAACACCGGTTCCAGATTCATGGGACAGACGGTGATACATTTGCCGCAGCGGATGCATGTGGGTTCTTCCACATTCTTATCCTCTTCCTCGGTGAAGAAGAGCACGCCAGCAGTACCCTTTACGGTGGGAGCATCAAAGCTGGTGGCGCAGATACCCATCATGGGGCCGCCCAGAACTATCTTTCTGGGAGTCTTGACGAAGCCTCCGCACTGCTCGGCAATGTACTTGAAGGGGGTGCCCACACGGGTCAGGGCATTCACGGGGGCCTTCAGAGCGCTGCCGCCATAGGTGACGATACGCTCGATGACGCTCTTGCCCTCATAGCAGGCCTGGTAGATTGCATAGCAGGTGCGGGTGCTGACCACGTTGCAGCCCACGCCGGAGGGCAGGCCGCCGGGCTTCACTTCGCGGCCGGTAATGGCCTTGACCTGCATTTTCTCACCACCCTGGGGGTACTTGACTTCTTCCGGAACGATCTCGATCCCGTACTTGGCGGGGCCCAGGGAGTTGAGCAGATTGATGGCATCCTGCTTGTTTACCTCAATGCCGTAGTATGCCTTGTCCACACAGTTGGCAATGCGCACAAGCTCTATACCCTTGAGCAGCTGAGTAGGAAAGTTGAGCATGGTGAGATGGTCGCCGTTGAGATAGGGCTCGCATTCGGCGCCGTTGATTATCAGCTTGTCTACCTTGCCGATACCGCCCCGGATCTTCACGGCGGTGGGGAACATGGCGCCGCCCATACCCACTACGCCTGCCTCACGGATACGCTCCAGGATAGCCTCAGGATCCTTCAGTTGCTCCTCGGTGAGGGGCGGCATGAGCTCCGGTGTGTCCTGAAAGTCGTTCTCTATAACAACGGACATTATCATGTCTCCCAGAGGATGGGGCCGGGGCTCGATAGCCACGACCTTTCCGGAGACGGAGGAGTGGACCGGTGCGGAGACGGGAACCGGGTTTTCGCCGATCTTCTGATACATCTTCACATAGTCCCCCACCTTGACCAAAGGCTGACAGGGGGCACCTATGTGCTGTATCATAGGTATCACGACCTGGGAAGGCGGCGCAATGACGGTCACTGGAACTTCCGGAGCCTTCATATAGTTCGGGTGTACGCCGCCTTTAAAAGTATGGGACATTAGCTTCACCTCTTTAAAATTTTCCCTAGTCTTACGTCAAGAGATTGTATCACATCCGGTCACAAATTGTCTATATTTTCTGGTATAAAGATTGTCTTTTTTCCTGGACAAGTTTGTAACAATCCCGTCAGCATCTTGTCAATGGCGGTTTATTTTACATTAATTTCCATTATTGTGTCTTTTGTTCATTTTAATGCCATATTTAACCGGGACTTCTTCCGGCGGCATCTCAATCAAATACTCTATGGGCATATTCAACAACAAGCTTAACGCAGATTTTCTCCATTCCAATATAAATGCCCGCAAAAAAGGAAGCCCGTGATTTCGAAAAAAGTGGCTTCCGAAACCATGGGCTTTCTTGACTATATGATACGATTTTCAGCCTTTTATATCTGCGGCAATAGCGTCGGCCAGGGTGTCCAGCTGGGCGAGCTGATCCTCGGCCAGGGACGACTTGACGGTAATGGTATCCCCTATAAACTGGGTGTTCTTAAGGCCGGAGAGCATATCCCGCATCTGCTTGCCGCTGGTGGGAGCCCAGCTGCCGTTCTCCATTATTGCGATCTTCCGTCCCTGGAGATTGTGGTTTGCGATGTCATGGAGCAGGTTCTCCATGGTGACGAATACTCCGGCATTATAGGTGGTAGCTGCAAAGACCAGGTGGCTGCATCTGAACGCATCGGAGAGTATATAGCTGGCAGGGGTAACTGAGGTGTCATACATGTGCACCCGCACGCCCCTCTCCCAGAGCTTTACTGCCAGTATATTGGCGGCATTTTCCGTGTGTCCGTATACAGAGGCATAGGCCAGCATAACGCTCTTTTCCTCAGGAGCATAGCTGCTCCAGAGCAGATATTTCTCCAGGAATCTGCCGAATCCGTCTCTCCAAACGGGACCATGGAGAGGGCAGACCATAGCGATGTCCAGTCCGGCAGCCTTCTTCAGGGCCGCCTGAACCTGGGGTCCATACTTGCCCACGATGTTGGTATAGTAGCGCCGGGCCTCGTCCAGGTAATCCTCCATAAAGTCGCTCTCATCGGCAAAGAGGCGGCCGTTCAGGGCGCCGAAAGTACCGAAAGCATCGGCGGAGAAGAGGATCTTCTCGGTCTTGTCATAGCTCATCATGACCTCGGGCCAGTGTACCATGGGAGCCATGACGAAGCTGAACTCGTGCCGTCCGGAAGAGAAGCTGCCGCCCTCCTTCACGATGTCTATCCTGCCGCTCAGATCTATACCTCTGAAAAACTGAGAGAGCATGACTTTTATCTTGTCGTTGCAGATTATGCGGGTCTCCGGATGGCGGAGCATCAGGGACTCCACTGTGGCGGCATGGTCCGGCTCCATATGGGATATGACCAGATAGTCCAGCTTCCGCTCTCCCAGAGCATAGGCAAGGTTTTCAAAGAAGGTCTCGTAGACGGCCTTGTCCACTGTATCGAACAGGACGGTCTTTTCATCCAGCAGCAGATAGGAATTGTAGGACACCCCGTCGGGCACGCCGTAGACTCCCTCAAAGCAGGCCAGGCGCCTGTCGTCTGCGCCCACCCATATAAGGTCGTCCATTACTTTTCTGGTGCAATGCATAGTTCAAAACCTCCACATAATTATCGGAATTATATCACATATTATATTTCTTTTTTTAGGAAATATCTGTGGCATACGCAACAGTTATATGTTATAATTATGATATACTTTTCAATCAGATGGAGGCCCTGCATGAGAGAGATACAGCTTTTTGACGGCATCGGCCGGGAGAGTCTGGAGGCCATGCTCTCCTGCTTCAAGCCGGAGATGCGCAGCTTCAAAAGAGGCGAAACGATACTGGTCTATTCATCCAGTCTCAAATATCTCTGCGTACTCACCTCCGGCAAGGCCCATCTATACTGCATGGACAGTGAGGGCGAATATGCACTGCTGGAGCAGTACGGCCCCAGCGATATCTTCGGAGAGGTCTTTGCCATGCCCTACGGGGATTTAGGTTACGCCGTGGAGGCGGACAGTGAATGTCATGTCATGTTCATTCCCTTTGACTGCATTTACGGCCGCTGCCCCAAAGCCTGCCAGCACCACAGCCGGTTGACCCGCAACCTCTTTGAGCTGTCTGCCCGAAAGGCCCAGAGCCTTTCAGTGCGGATCAACATGATAAGCAAGCGCTCTCTGCGGCGCAAGCTCAGCGCCTATTTTGAGTATCTCAGTGACCTGGCAGGCAGCCGCAGTTTCCGTCTGGATCAGAGCTTTTCCCAGTTGGCCAGTTATCTCTGCGCCGACCGGACAAGTATGATGAGGGAACTGCGTAACATGTGCACAGAGGGCCTCATCAGCAGAAAAGGCAGGGACATTACCCTGCCGGATATATGAAATCAATTTACAGACAGGGGGAACACATATGGCAAACAAGAACTTTGCAGGCATCAGAGGCCCGGTAGGTACAGCGGAAGTCAATGCCGACTACGAATCCGCCCCCAGCTTTGACAAAGTCAGGGTAGGTAAGCTTGGGGTATATTATAGAGATGGCTTTAAAATCCGTTTCATGGACTACTCCCTTTTGGAGCGGGTCTTCATACGCATCCAGGAAGTCAATGGCCGCATGTGCTGCGGTAATACCATTTTTGCATATTATCGGCTGGTGTTTGTCTCCGAAGGCCGTGAGATAGGCGATGCCATATCGGAAAATGAACAGGCTATGGATCAGGCTCTGGCGCTGATAAAGGAGCTGGCTCCCTCCCTGGCCATTGGTGTAGCCGAAAAATAGAGCAGAATACAACAAGCTTAATAGCCCGGGCGCAGAGATTTTGCGCCCGGGCTATTAAGCCTTTGTAATTGAAAAGCCGCATATGCAAAAAGCACTTATGCCTCGCTGTCCTCAAAGCCCAGCATTATGCAGCCCTCTTCCCCGTAAAAGGCACACAAACCGGTAAAGTCTCCTATACCCACATCCGCCTGGGGAAACTGCCCTTTTATGCTCCTCTCCAGCTCCATGGAGGCCACCTGGTTCAGGCCGTGGGCTATGCGCACTTTGCCTCCCCTGTAACCCATGAGCTCCATTTCTTTGAGCATGGCACGCAGGCCACGGCCCTCTCCCCTGCATTTGTGCAGCTGCTGGAGGGTGCCCTCGTCGCTGGCTTTGCCCATTATCCGTATGCCCAGTACGCCTACGGTCTTTGCCGCCAGAGGGCTTATGCGTCCGTTCTTGGCCAGGTTATCCACTTTCTCCAGCAAAAATACCAGGTGCGTATGTTGCATATATCGTCTTATCCGTCTCTCTATCTCCTCAAACTCCAGGCCCATAGAGATCAGTTCCCTGAGTTTTTCCATGATGAGCAGCAGCTCAGGGCCGGCTGACAGGCTGTCCAGGCAGCAGACCTTCCTGCCGGGATAGTTCTGCTCATACTCGGCCTTGGCCTGCACACAGGCATTGTAGGAGCCGGACAAGCTGCTGGTAATGGCTATGGCAAAAATGCCCTCCGCCTGACCAAAGGCATCCAGCCACTCGGCCATATTGGGGCACGCAGTGCCGCTGCGGCCTTTATAGGCTGCCAGTTCCCCTATCATCCGCTCTACATCCAGCCCGGGGGCATCCACGTATTCTTTTTTATCGGTGACGATTTTAAGCGGGACACTGGAAAAATCCACGCCCTCAAAGCTGTAGAGATTGCAGGAGGAGTCGGCAACTATTCTATATTTCATGGCTGTACCTCTGAAGCAGGATTTTATCGGTTTTTCAAAAACCTGATTCATAATATCAAAATACTCTTTTAAAGTCAATGTTTATTTTGTTTTGGAATTTTTCATATCCGTTGACAGAGAAAACATTTGGCCCTATAATGATTCGTGTCCTATGCCTTTATTCATAAGAACGGAGTGTCTCATATGACGCAGGAAAACAAAGAGAAGCTTGCCTCCTCCGTGCGGGATTTTCGTCTGCCCCGCTACAATGAGATCCCCACAGTGGGTCTGTATCTGGAACAGACAGCAAAATATATCTCCGAGCATCTCTCCCCCTTGGAGGAGGATTGTCTGACTCCTTCGATGATTTCAAATTATGTGAAGAAAAAACTTATTGCAAACCCTGTAAAAAAGCAGTATGGCCGGGATCAGATCGTGTATCTCTTTTTTGTAGCAGTGGTAAAAAATGTGCTCAGCCTGGACAATCTGGATAGATTTATCCGAATCCAGAAGCGCACCTATACTACAGATCGAGCTTATAATTATTTCTGTGACGAGCTGGAAAATATTCTGGCCTATGTTTTCGGGCTAAAGGGAAGCCCTGATGCGGTAGGCACAGAAAACACCGATGAGAAAATGATGCTGCGTGCGGCAATAATTTCCTTCTGCAATAAGATATATCTGGAAAAATGTTTCCTGCTAAAGGTAGATGCGCCGGAGTTATAAACCGGCATTTACCTACAATAATTTTTCTTATAAACGCCTCTAAGCCGCTGAGCATGAAAGCTCAGCGGCTTAGAGGCGTTTATAAATTTGTCGTGTAAGAAAGCTGAAACAGCTCAGCTTCCCCACTCTGTTTTACAGGCACTCCGCCGTCTTATTGCCCCCACGTTATGGGTCTTCTCTGCCCCAGTCCGGCCACTGCATATCGAACCAGGGATAGGTACGGGGATACATCAGCTGCACCGTGGAGGTGTATACAGATAAATCTCCATATTGCCCCTGGAAGCTGAGCTCTGCCCCGGCAGCGGCTGCCGCTTCAAAGGCATATTCCAGTTCATAGGGCTGGAACACGAATATGGCCCGCTCCACATCTTCCAGGCTATAGATATTTTGCAAGTTCAGATACTCCTGAGCCTTGAACATCACCTCGTCGTTCCAACCGCCGGATATTAGTTTACCATCGGAATAAGCGGCCACCATAGGAGCCACGTTGGAGTGGCTGCCATAGACCAATTCGTAGCCTCGCTCTACCGCCCAATCGCATATCTGTTCATAGCGGTTTTCCTCTCCATCCAGAGACTCACGGACTGAGGGGAGATAGCTGGCGTAAAGGTTGCCAAGGGCCAGCATACAAAGTCCAAGGGCAAGTGTACTTCTCCTGGTCGGACTGAGTTCCTCTGCCACAAGAATGACGGAGAGGGAAAGCAGAGGAAAGTAGGTAAAGAGATATACACTGCGTATGCTCAGAGAGGTAAACAGAGCTGCGGCTATAACAGCGGCAATACTGATGAGCAGCAGCCACCACATGACGCTCAGCTCCACGCCATGTCTCCATCTTTTTATCTGCAAAACCGCCGCATATATGAGCAGCGCAGCCTGAAATACAAACAGCAGTATGAAAAAAGGATGCTCCGGATCAGCCCAGCAAAAGCCGCTTATATCCCGGCAGGCCCGGTATATATCTCCCAAACGCTGTCCAAAGTCCGGTGCCGCAGTGTCAAAAATAGTGTACTGGTGCACATCAAAAAGCCTGACAAACAGCACCCCCGCCAGGTTGGCGGCGGCATAGGCCAGAGCTCGGCAGGTACTGGCCCTGTATCTCTGCCAGTTAAAATGGCCGTCTTTTATCTGCGATATTGCCAGTACAAGGGCCTGGAAGGCCAGTATGGGCAGTACCATAATGCAGGTCTGCCGCAGGCTCTGCATCCCTGTGGCAAAGCTCAGAAGCAGGCACAGAGCCAAAGCCACGGGCCTGAGTTGGGGATTTCTGAAACTTCGGGAATAGTCCCCCAGCACTATGAACAGGTTTATAATATAGCAAGCATAGTAGCTGCACAGTATAAAAAGCAGCTGTCCCTGTTCCTGATTCACCAGCTTCTCGCCAAATACGCAGGATACCAGCGTCAATAAACCCAGACATAGACTCAGCCTACGATTTACAAAAGGGCGCAGCATCCATAAAAAACTCAGCACAATGAACAGCGACATCACCGTAGTAGCCAAGGCCATGGCCGCATTCTGGCCGGCGCCAAGGCCATAGAGCAGGGCGGACAGAACCGGCGTTGCTATTACATAGAGCTGATTTCCGAACACATAGGCAAAGGGGAATAGAGTCTTGCCCTCCCACATGAGCCGGGCCACCAAGGTGTCGGCATACATGTCCGGTTCGCAGAAAAAAGTAAAGCAGCAGAAATTGATTACGGCAAAAACAGCGAAAAAGCAGAGTATCGTCCCCACCGTAAGCACTGTAAGCAGCTTTTCCGTTTTTGGACTTCTGTCCGGGATATTCATAGGCAGTCTCCTGAATCATATATAACTGATTTATGTTATCCCAAAACCGCTTAAAAGTCAACATCCCCGGCCTTGACACTGCCGGAGCTTTCACGTATACTTCCTTTAACAACTACTATGAAACGGAGTAAGCCATGTTATCTGTCAACGATCTCTCCATGCAGTTTGGTTCATCGGTGCTTTTTTCCCGAGTGGATCTTCAATTCACTCCGGGCAACTGCTACGGCATAATCGGCGCCAACGGCGCAGGGAAATACACCTTTATAAAAATACTCTCCGGTGAGCTGGAGCCCACCTCCGGCAGCGTCACTCTGGCCCCCAAAAAACGCATGTCCGTCTTAAAGCAGAACCAGAATATGTATGATGCTTTTCCGGTGCTGGACACCGTCATCATGGGCAACCAGCGCCTGTATGACTGCGGCAGGGAGAAAGACGCCATATACGACAAGCCGGACTTCAGTGATGAGGACGGCATCAGGGCTGCCGAGCTGGAGGAGGAATTTGCGGAGCTGGGCGGCTGGGAAGCCGAAAGCGATGCCGGGCGTATTCTCCAGGGACTTGGCGTAGATGTGAGCCTGCACCAGACATTGATGGCGGACATGGATCCCCGTCTGAAAGTGAAAGTGCTGCTGGCCCAGGCCCTCTTTGGCCATCCGGATGTGGTGCTGCTGGACGAGCCCACCAACAACCTGGATCTGGCCTCGGTGGTATGGCTTGAGGACTTTCTCATGGACTATGAGGGCACGGTGCTGGTGGTGAGCCACGACCGCTATTTCCTCAACAATGTATGTACACATATAGTGGATATTGACTACGGCAAGATAAAAATGTATGTGGGCAACTACGATTTCTGGTACGAGTCCAGCCAGCTGGTGCAAAAGCTCATAAAGGATCAGAACAAAAAGGCAGAGCAGAAGATCCAGGAGCTGCAAAGCTTTATTGCCCGCTTTTCCGCCAACAAGTCCAAGTCCCGTCAGGCCACATCCCGGCGCAAACTCCTGGAGAAAATAACCGTGGAGGAGCTGCCCGCCTCCGGCCGCCGCTACCCCTGGGTGGGCTTCAAGGCCGAGCGTGAGCCGGGCAAGGATAGGCTTTTTGTCACGGAAGTGAGCAAAACCGTAGACGGGGTGAGGCTGCTCAATAATGTGAGCTTCATCGTGGGCAAGGACGACAAGATCGCCCTCATCGGGAAAAACGAGCTGGCAGTGACCATGCTGTATAAGATACTCATGGGCCAGGAGGAGCCTGACAGCGGCAGTGTCAAGTGGGGCGCCTCCATCTCCACCGCCTATTTCCCCAAGGACCACAACAGCTACTTTGAAAACTGCGACTTCGACCTTATCGAATGGATGCGCCAGTTCTCCCAGGATAAGAGGGAGAGTTATCTGCGCACCTTCCTGGGCCGCATGCTCTTCTCCGGGGACGATGTATACAAGCAGGTGAAGGTGCTCTCCGGCGGCGAGAAGGTGCGCTGCATGCTCAGCCGCATGATGCTCTCCGGGGCAAACTTCCTGGTTCTGGATCAGCCCACCAACCACCTGGATCTGGAGAGCATTGCAGCCCTGAATAACGGCCTGGAGGCTTTCAAGTACAATATCATCTTCTCCTGCCACGACCACCAGCTGACCCAGACCGTGGCCAACCGCATCATAGAGATAACCGAGGACGGCATCATCGACCGCCGCTGTACCTACGATGAGTATATGAACATCAGCCGGCCGGAAAATACCCAGGGCTGAAGCTTCCGCAATATCTGCCCGGCTTCCGCCATGAGTTGAAACAGCATTTCATTTTGAAGGGGAGAGCAGCTTATGAAAATCGAAAAGAACCTGTGCCGCGTGGCTCTTGTCCAGGCGGAGCCTGCCCTCTTTGATAAAGCGTTCTGCGTGGACAAGGCGCTGGACTATATCCGCCGGGCAGCGGCGGAGAAGGCGGAGCTCATAGTATTTCCGGAGCTTTTTGTCCCTGGCTATCCCATAGGCATGAATTTCGGTTTCAGCGTAGGCAAGAGGACAGCCCCCGGGCGGGCGGACTGGACACGTTACTATTATGCCTCTCTCGCTGAGGGAGATGCGGACTTCCTCCGCCTGTCCCGGGCCGCAAAAGAGGCAAAAGCCTATGTAAGCCTGGGCTTTTCCCAGCAGGATGAGCTCAGCGGCACCCTCTATAACAGCAACGTCATCTTCAGTCCTGACGGCAGCTGGAGCGTCCACCGCAAGCTCAAGCCCACCGGCTCCGAGCGGGTGGTATGGGGTGACGCCAACCGGGACTATTTCCCCGTTGTCCAGACGCCCTGGGGGCCTATAGGCAGCCTTATCTGCTGGGAGAGCTATATGCCTCTGTCCCGGGTGGCCCTGTATCAGAAAGGCATTACCATATATATTTCTCCCAACACCAACGACAATCCGGAATGGCAGGCCACCATACAGCACATCGCCATAGAGGGAAAATGTTATTTCATCAACGCAGACATGTTGGTGAGAAAATCTTCGTACCCCTCCGATCTGGAAACCTCAGAGGATATCTCAAAGCTGCCGGACATGGTGTGCCGGGGCGGCAGCTGCATCATTGATCCCTACGGCCACTATGTGACAGAGCCGGTCTGGGACAGGGAGGAACTGATCATTGCCGATTTGGATATGAGCCTGCCCATATCCTGCAAAATGGAGCACGATGCAATCGGTCACTACGCAAGGCCGGATGTCCTGGAACTTATAGTACATGAATAATATCAAAACCCGTGTCCGAAATGAACCGCGCCAGATTGTGCGGACAGCACAAAAAAGCCCCTGGTGCAGGAATATTGAGTTTTAGGAGGAGAGGCGTCGCGCAAGCGGGGCCTCTCCAGTCTTTAGCTGGATGCGCTCATGATTATAAAAGCAGATATAGCGGTCAATCATTTCGTTTGCTTCAACGAAAGTAGCCGGTTTGTGACGGTAGATACATTCTGTTTTGAGGATGGAAAAGAAATTTTCCGCCATAGCATTATCATAAGGATTTCCTTTCCTTGACATCGAAGGCGTAATGCCGTATTGTTTAGTCAGGTTGAAGTATGCTTG
>CALWWB010000007.1 GCA_944385175.1 uncultured Oscillospiraceae bacterium
CTTCGCTCCATGCCTCGGTTGTACGCCGGAGGCGTACAATTCGACACTTCGCTCCGTGAGAAGTGTTTTCTGCGACGCACATGTCGCCGCAGAAAACGATCTTAATTATTTTTTCGCTGCGGCGAAAAAAACTCTGCGAGGCTTTTTTGACAGTCTCAGCCGGGCCTGCTGCGCAGGCCCGGCTGATTTCATCGCTTTATTATTTTTTCCACAGGCTTACCTTTTGCCAGTTCGTCCACCAGCTTGTCCAGGCAGCGTATCTCCCGCATGGGCCGCTCAACTATCTCCTCCACCCGCACTCCGCAGATACTGCCTTTTATGCGTACATAGTCCGGGTTAAGAGCCGGAGCGTCTTTGAAAAACTCCCCATATGTCAGCTCTGAATCAAGTAGCCGGTCTATATCCCTGGCGCTGTATCCGGTGAGCCAGGTGACGAGCCCATCCACTTCCTCCCGGCTTCTGCCCTTTTTCAGCGCCTTGTTCACCAGCAGCGGGTAGACCGAGGAAAATTTCATGGCATATACTTTTTCGTTGTCCATGTCCTTCCCCCTCTACTTTGTCATGGAAAAGCCGTAGGCCTGGTCCAACCAGTCCATGAGTTGTTCGTCCACGTCCTCCGGCCTTTCCAGCAATACATGGTGGGTCCAGCGCCCCGGGTAGGGCTCCACCGCCTGGACTATCCGAGGGTCTTCCATTTTCCGGCCCAATCCGAAGGAGACAAGAACATACTTTTCCGGCCAGCCCTTCAGCTTCCGCCAGGGCAGGGATACGGCGGCAAAGACATAGCGGTTTCTCAGAGAGAGCTGAGTCTTTGTGACCTTCACTCCCATGTCCGGGTATGCTGCCGTCAGCCTCTCCCGCAGCTTCTCATATACCGGCAGCATCTCCGGCATCTGCTGAAAGAATATCAGTTCCTCATCGCTCATGCTTTTACCCCTCCCGGCCCATGGGCTATGGTTTCTCTCTTACTTGGTAATAGCCTTGAAAGCAGCTGCCTGGGCCTTTATACCCCGCTCAGCCGCAAAATATTTTTACCCTTCCCGGCTCGCTCCGAAAATTATTCTGAAAAATTTTGTCATCAAAGGCACATAGGTAAGGGCAAAAACCGCTCCCACTATTGGCAGGGCCAGCTTTCTCTTTTCCTTGGGGATACAAAGCCCCATTATCACGCCTATGGACATGAGGCAGAATTTTATGAGTGCCAGATCTCTCCAATCGCTTTGATGAATGTACTCGTCTGCATATCCGAAAAGTTTTTTCACAGGCTTAACCTCCCTTTTTATTTTTTATGAGCTTGCAGCACCAAAAAGGGCTGTCTTCTATGTAAATATCTTAACATGTCCTCTCGGGGCTTGTCAATGTGGGTAACGCCCGACCGGAAGCATACAGGCAGAGTTCAACCAATAAACTCATATATCGCCTGGGCTACGCCGTGGTTTGAGTTATCGGCGCTTATGTAGCAGGCCAGCTTCTTAAGCTCTTCATCCGCATTGCCCATAGCCACGGGAATTCCCGCTTTCACCAGCATCTCACGGTCATTGTCGCTGTCTCCCACAGCCATTATCTCCCCAAGGTTCAGGTCCAAGCCGGCCCCCAAAGCCTCCAGAGCATTGCCCTTTCCCGCATCTGCCCATATGATCTCTAAAAACACCGGTGTTGGCCGTGCCGCTTTCATTTCCGGAAAAGCCTTCAGCACCTCTATCACCCTGTCACACTGCTCCACATTTTCGCATCTCACGGCCAGTTCCTCCAGCTCCCCGGCCTCCCGGATCAGCCCCTCCATGTCCTCGGCTATTCTGCGTGTCTCCCTAAAATATTTTAAAAACGAGCTGCTCCCATACAGGCGTTCCCCGTTTTCATAGGACTTGCGGGAGACGAAGCCCTGGCCTTCCACAAAAATTTCCCCAACACTGTACAGGCCATTCAGCGCCTCAAGGAGCTTCAGGCAGAGCCCGGCAGGAAAGCGGCGGCTCATCACAAGCTGCTCCCCATGCCAGGTAGAAGCACCGTTGGAGCTGATGAAATACCTTATGCAGTCCATCTCCCGGAGCTCCCGGGGTATGCCCAGGTATGGCCTGCCAGTGACCGGGACTATATGCACACCTCTTGCGGCAGCATATTCCAGCGCCTCCCTGACTGGCTCCGTAAGTCTTTTCCTCGGGTCCAGCAAAGTCCCGTCAATATCCAGACCTATCATTTTAACTGCCATATTAGCTCCCACAAATGCCGCCCAGGGTCCGCACTACACGGCCCGGCAGCATTTCCCTTTTTCCTATACCATAAGGCATAGCCACGAAAAAATCAAGCCGCAAAAATTTCCGGAATTCAGAGACACTTTAAAAAAAACTTTAACGACTATTGACAAATCTTAACTATTGAATATAATCTACTAGTGTACGATATACTTAGTCCAATGAAAGGAAAATATCTATGGGCATACAGTATAAAAAGGGTGTGCTGGAGCTCTGCGTCATGGCCCTGCTGCGAAGACGGGACTGCTATGGCTACGAAATCTCGGAGACCCTGTCTAAAAAGATAGACATTGCCGATGGCACGGTCTATCCCATTCTGCGCAAATTGAAGGCTGACGGCCTGCTGAGCACCTATCTTCAGGAGGAGAGTGGCGGCCCTCCCCGCAAATATTATTCCCTGACCCAGCTGGGCAGGGAGACTTATGAGTCGGACCGGGCCCAATATCTTTTGTTTGCCGCTTCGGTAAAAAAACTGTTGGAGGATGACACAGATGAATAGATCGGAATTTCTGGAAAAGCTCTCGGCCCAGTTGAGGCACAGGAACATAGCCGATGCCGAGGACATCATGGAAGAATACCGGCAGCACTTTGCCTTCAAGCTGGCCGAAGGCCATACTGAGGAGGAGATCGCCGCAAAGCTGGGAGACCCGAAAGCTGTTGCTGCCCAATATGAGACCGTTCCTCTGGAGAGCAAGAGCAGAAACATAGTCCAGTTCTCAATGGCGAAAGGATAAGCGGTTTGTTTTACGGAAAAGGAAAGCTCAATTTGCAGCCGCTTCTTCATACTTATTAGATAACAGGCTCCAACTCAAGGCGCTCTTTTTTTAAGTTCGTCCCTTTATGTACTGTCGGCCTGTGATAAGGCTCGCAGCTGCTTTGAGCCTCTCACCAACATGTGAACCGTAATGGCTATTACCAAAGCATAAATTGCCGTACTGGATACCGCAGAGAGGAGAAACATTTCTCTGTTCCCTACGCCACTTTGGTTTACCATTATCAGAGTGTTCTGGAGTGTCAGGATCGAAACCAGGGCATCTATAAAATTCACCGTCCTCAGCTCCGCAGCAAGGATATTGCCGCCGGCTTTCTTCTGTCTACAGAAATGTACAGAAGCCATCGTGATCTTGTAGGCAGTATAGGCAGCCATGGCGATTGCAGGTATAAGCCCAATATTTACAGGCGCAGCCATAACCACCATCAAGGCAATCGGCAGCATGAGTGCTACGTTCAAGGCCAGCAGCAGTACGGAGCTGACAATAAAGGTTCTGTGTCGGTAAAGGTTCTGCTGATATTCCGTTCTTGACTTGTTATCCTTTTCTGTCTGCACTATGCTGCCGCGAATCGCCATCAGCAAAAGGTAAAATACACAGACGCTTTTGTGCCAAACGGAGGGGAGACCCAGGCCCAGGTAGCCATGGTACAGCGCAAACAAACCCGTGACTCCAAAGGAAAGGGCTGCCCCCGTCATATGCTTGAAAAAATCATCGCCCTTACACAGGCCGGACATATAAGCCTTCCCTCCGGGCCTGTTTTTATTCCTCATATTTTTTCCCGTCAGGGCGCACGCACTTCTCAATGATGTCCGCTATCATTTCCACCTCGTCAGCACAATCCCGTCCCAGCCACTCCTTGATTACTGCCATGATCCCTTCCACATAATATGCTATATAATACCGGCGTTGTTCGCTGGGGATCTCAAACCTCTCAAGTACCGGGGCAAATATATATTTTTTCAGGTCTCTGTATTTCAAATGGGCTTTCATATCTCTGGGATTTCTGAATGAAGCCCGGTAAATTTTCTTGTTGTCCTTTATAAACCCCAGATACGGCAGCAGATATTCCCTTCTGATAAAGACCATTTCCTCCCTGTTGCGGCTGCTTATCTTGCCCAGAACCTCATCCTTGTTTTGAGGGAAGTAGGATATAAAACGATTGTTTATCATCTCCGCCGTCTCGTCCACCAAATCGCTGACGGACTCATAGTGCAGGTAAAAGGTGGACCTGTTTACTCCGGCTTTTTCACAGATTTCCTTTACGGTGATATACTCCAGGTCCTTCTTTTCCAGCAGCTCAATAAGCGCCTCGTCCATGCGCCGGGCGGTATTGAAATATTTGCTCTCTGATTTGTTCATGTGCCGCCCTCCCCTACTGCTTATTCGGCCTCTTCACTTATCTCTCTTGCCAGCTGCATGATCTCAAAGGCATATTTCTCCTTTCCGGAGGCAAGCAGCCTTTTGTATATCGGGTAGTTCAAGCCGACCCCGACAATGCCCAGAGCTCCCACAACTATTCCCGCTGCCATAACAAAGGCCCCGCCGTTGCCGATGATTCCCATAGACAGGCACATCCCAAAGCCCAGCACAAGGGTCATTATTATTCCAAAGCTGTAGGCAAATATATTTGCCGGGCTTTTTGCCTTTCTGTCCAGCTTCCTCAGAGCCAGGACCTTGGAAGTGTCCTTCGGCGCATATTCATTGGCTATAGCCTCTGCATAAATTTTATCCGTGTTCATATTCGATTCCCCTATATCTGTATTTCAGCCTCAGCTGATAATACCATAATAGGGGAATTTATTTAAAAATGGAACAACATTTTTCCCTTTTTATGACGTATTAAAACGCTCTTATTCAAGCTGCCGGTAAAAGAAGCCCTTTAAAATTCGGCTGCAGCGCCTAAAAGGCGAAACAAGGGAGCAAAGCGGATTCTGCTCCGGCCAAAGTCCCCTGATTAGCAAACCCGCACCCCAGCGAAGCGGTTGCGGGTTTGAAAGGAGGAGCAGCGGAATGAGCGCACTCTGACTTTTTTGCCGCAGGCGTAAAAAGTCGGAGCAAGCGATATGTAGCTTGCTCCGACGCCATGGCGGAGATGGAGGGATTCGACCTGCCCTGCGGGGCAGGCCGCCTCGGGTTGAAACCTGCCCCCGGCAGGTTTCCAAGCGCCCTCGGGTTCGAATCACTTGATACTTCATGCATAAGCACAAGGGACCGCCCTACGGGCGGCCCCTTGTGCTTATGGCGGAGATGGAGGGATTCGAACCCCCGGACGGTGTTACCCGTCAACTGATTTCGAGTCAGCCTCGTTACGACCACTTCGATACATCTCCATATTTGCCCTGTCATTATACATAAAAGCCGGGGAAAAATCAAGATAGATAAGCTTGAGAATTCATATATAATTCGTAATTAAATTTATATAAAACTCTTGACAAATTATTTGTGTGATGATATAGTATCCACAGTAAAAAAACTAGGATGGTGAGTTATGAAAAAGACATTATACAGCCTGGTGCTAAATGACGAAGTAGTGCGGGAAGTGGACGCCCTGGCTCACAGGATGGGCACCAACCGCTCCAATCTTATAAATCAGATTCTGGCGGAATATGTGAATTACACCACCCCCGAGCAGAGGATAAATCAGGTCCTCTCCACTATTGAGGAGCTGATGGCCCCCTCCCGGGATCTGGTGCCCTTCTTCTCCCCCAATTCCTATACCATGTCCCTGAAGAGTTCCCTGGAGTACAAATACCGGCCCACGGTGAAATACGAGGTGGAACTGTACCGGGGCGCAGGGGACAGCATTGGGGAGCTGACGGTGCTATTCCGCACCCAGTCCATGGCCCTTATCCAGAGCATGACGGAGTTCTTCCGCCTTTGGAAGCAGGTGGAGGACGCCCATCTAAGGCCCCTCACCGGCCAGAGCACAGACTATGCCCTGTACGAGGGCAAGTTTCTCCGCAGCATTGCAGCCCCCAATAAGGACTGCACTACCCAGGAGCTGGCTACAGCCCTGTCCAATTACATCACTCTATTTGACAAACTACTCAAAGGCTATCTGGCCGACAGATACAGTCCCCACGATATAGAAGGGGCCTACTGTTCCTATCTCAATAACGCCTCTATATACATCTGAGGCGGGAAAGGACAACTATGAACGCTGAAAAATACACACAGAAAACCCTTGAGGCCATTCAGACTGCCCAGTCCATGGCCCAGGAGAACCATAACAATTACCTCATGCCGGAGCATTTGCTCTACGCCCTGGTGGACCAGGACGGGGGCCTCATCCCCTCCCTGCTCTCCCGCATGGGTGTGGACTGCAATACCCTGCTCTCGGAGCTGGACACTGCCATTTCCGCCCTGCCCAAGGTAGGCGGGGATGCCCAGGTCTATCTGTCCCAGGAGGCAGGCCGGGTGATGAGCGCCGCCGAGAAAGCGGCCAAGTCCATGGGGGACGAATACCTCTCCGTGGAGCATGTGATGATAGGCATTTTTGCCGCAGCCACTCCCGCCATAAAGCGCATCTTTGCTGACCACGGCATCAGCAAGTCCGCCTTTACTGCGGAACTGAGCAAGGTGAAGACCTCCCCCGTCACAGGGGACAACCCGGAGGACACCTATGACGCTCTGTCCAAGTACGGCACCGACCTGGTGAAGCGGGCCAGAGAGAACGAGCTGGACCCGATCATCGGCCGTGACACGGAGATAAGGAACGTCATCCGCATACTCTCCCGCAAGACCAAGAACAACCCCGTGCTCATAGGCGAACCCGGCGTGGGCAAGACCGCCATCGCCGAGGGTTTGGCCCAGCGTATAGTCCGCGGCGATGTGCCCGAGGGCCTGAAAGACAAAACCATATTCTCTCTGGATATGGGTGCCCTTATTGCAGGCGCCAAGTACCGTGGCGAATTTGAGGAGCGGCTTAAAGCCGTGCTGGAGGAGATACGCAAGTCTGAGGGGGGCATCATCCTTTTTATCGACGAGCTGCACACCATAGTGGGCGCCGGCAAGACCGAGGGCAGTATGGATGCCGGAAACCTCTTAAAGCCCATGCTGGCCCGGGGCGAACTGCACTGCATCGGCGCCACCACCCTGGACGAGTACCGCAAGTACATTGAAAAGGACGCTGCTCTGGAGCGTCGTTTCCAGCCGGTGCAGGTGGACGAACCCACGGTGGAGGACACCATATCTATCCTCCGTGGCCTGAAAGAGCGCTACGAGGTATACCACGGCGTGCGCATCCACGACAACGCCCTGGTGGCCGCCGCCACTCTCTCCAACCGTTATATCTCCGACCGTTTCCTCCCGGACAAGGCCATAGACCTGGTGGATGAGGCCTGCGCCCTTATCCGCACCGAGATAGACTCCATGCCCGCAGAGCTGGACGACATGCGCCGGCGTATCATGCAGCTGGAGATCGAGGAGATGGCTCTGAAGAAAGAGGACGACAAGCTGAGCCAGGACCGCCTCTCCAAGCTGAGGGAAGATCTGGCCAACATGAAGGACAGCTTCAACGCCATGAAGTCCCGCTGGGAGGAGGAGAAGAACAGCGTGGACGAGGTGAAGCGTCTTAAAGCCGAGATAGAGAAGATGCACTCGGAGATCGAAAACGCCCAGCTGCGCTACGAATATGAGAAAGCGGCCAAGCTGAAATACTCCGACCTGCCTGCCCTGGAGCAGAAGCTCCGGGAGGCCGAGCGCCTCTCCGAAGAGCGGAGGGCCAACACCATGGTTCACGACACCGTCACCGAGGAGGAGATCTCCGGCATCGTATCCAAGTGGACGGGCATCCCCGTAGCAAAGCTGATGGAGGGCGAGCGGGAGAAGATACTCCATCTGGACGACTACCTCCACAAGCGGGTCATCGGCCAGGATGAGGCGGTGCAGAAAGTCACCGAGGCCATACTCCGTTCCCGGGCCGGTATAGCCGATCCCAACCGCCCCATAGGCTCCTTCCTCTTCCTGGGTCCCACCGGCGTGGGTAAGACGGAGCTGGCCAAGTCCCTGGCGGAATGCCTCTTTGACGACGAGCACAACATCGTGCGTATAGACATGACCGAGTACATGGAGAAATTCTCCGTCTCCCGGCTCATCGGCGCGCCTCCCGGATACGTGGGCTATGACGAGGGCGGCCAGCTCACCGAGGCCGTGCGCCGCAAGCCCTACAGCGTAGTGCTCTTTGACGAAATAGAAAAGGCCCACCCGGATGTATTCAACATCCTGCTTCAGATTCTGGATGACGGACGTATCACCGATTCCCAGGGCCGCACCGTGGACTTCAAGAACACCATCATCATCCTCACCTCCAACCTGGGCAGCCAGTATCTGCTTGACGGCATCGATATCGACGGCCGCATCTCCCAGTCCGCTCAGGAGGCGGTTATGGCGGAGCTGCGCCGCTCCTTCCGACCGGAGTTCCTCAACCGTCTGGACGAGACCATCATGTTCCATCCTCTTACCAAGGATAACCTCACCGGCATCATCGACATAATGGTCAGCTCTCTGCGCAAGCGCATAAGCGACCGGGGGCTGGAGCTGGTCATCACCGACCAGGCCAAGGAGTTCATCATCCAGCGGGGTTATGACCCCCTGTACGGCGCCCGTCCCCTGCGCCGCTATCTGCAAAGCAGTGTGGAGACCCTTATCGCCCGGCGCATCCTGGGCGGCGACCTGTCCACAGGCTCCACCATCACCGTGGATGTCCAGGGCGGGGATCTGGTCTGCCGGTAAAAAAACAGGCCGTTCCCACATATATGCAGGAGGGAAAACCCCAGTCGGTGGTTTTCCCTCTTGCCTTTTTTCTTCTTTGGCGTAAAATATAGGCATATCATATCAGGAGCAGGCTATGGAAAACAAATCTCCCCGCCTCCACGGCATCGACGCCCTCCGCGGCCTCACGGTGCTGAGTATGGTGGCCTATCATTTCATGTACGACGTGGAAGTAGTCTATGGAATAAATCCGGACTGGTACCGCATACCCGCCGTCCACATATGGCAGCAGAGCATCTGCTGGAGCTTCATCCTCATCTCCGGCTTTGTCTGGAGCTGGGGGCAGAAGAAGAACCTCCGCCGGGGCATAGTCATAAATCTCTGGGGCCTGGTGATAACGGCGGTGACTCTCATCGCCCTGCCCTCGGAGGCCATTTGGTTCGGGGTGCTGAATTTCATCGGCTGCGCCGTGCTGCTGCTCATCCCCCTCCACCCCCTGCTGAAAAGGCTGAAGCCCTGGCTGGGCCTCTGCCTCAGTTTTCTCCTTTTCCTGCTTTTCTTCAAAGTGAACAGCGGATACCTGGGTCTGGGTGAGCTTTTTTCGGTGAAGCTTCCGGAGAGCCTCTACACCACCCGGCTGCTGACGCCTCTGGGCTTTCCCTACACGGGTTTTCGCTCCAGCGACTACTTCCCCATGCTGCCCTGGTTTTTCCTCTATCTCAGCGGCTATTTCCTCCATGGCATCTTTGCCGCCCATCCCGCCTGGCAGCGGCCTCTCCGCCCCAGGATACCCGTCCTCAGCGCCATCGGCCGCAAAGCCCTTTTGATATACCTTCTCCACCAGCCCCTGTGTATGTTGGTGTGCATCGTGATATTTGAATTGCTGTGAGCAGGTGGAAATTGCTATGGCTGAGCAAAAGATAAAGCAGGATGAGATACGCATTGGGGAGAACATCCGCCAAGTGTGCCGGGAGAAGGGAATTGGTCAAACTGAACTTGTACGTCTTTTACAGCTGCGGGGAATCCTCATCACCAGGGAGAGCCTTGTGAAGATCGAACGGGGCATCCAGCACATTCAGGCCAGTCAGCTCCGGGCAATCAAGGAGGAATTGGACTGCACTTACGAGCAGCTTTTTAAATAAGTCTAAATAAAAATCGCAGTCGCTGAAAAAGCGGCTGCAATTTTTTATATTTTTCAGTTTTTTCAGATGCTGTACCAGCGGATCTCGTTGGCCTCCAGGTGCAGCGGGAAGCTGCCGCCGTCGGTATATATGGTGGTGTCCTGGGGCTCGTAGGTGTTGTTCACCACGCAATACTTGCCGTTTTTCACGAAGGCATGGACCTCCACATTGTAGTTGGTGGAGAACCACTTGTGCAGCAGCTCCTCCCCGTGGGCGCTCCACAGGATAGCCCGGTAGAGTATGCGGCTGTTTTCAAAGCTGTAGGGCAGGCCGGAGATGTACACACTGCGGCCGGAGCCGAAGGCGTTCACCGCCATCTGCACTTCCTTCTCCCGCTGCACCAGGATGTCGGTGCCTTCCAGGGCATAGATGCTCTTCTTGCCCTCGCCGAAGTCCACCTCTCCTTTGCAGTCGGAGAGGATAAAGTGATCGGGATGCTGCTCCCAGTTATACTTGTCGTAACCCAGGGTGAAGCCGGTCTCCTTCTCCACCCCCAGCACGTTTGCCAGCTGGAGGTAACGGCCCTGGTACTGGTGGCCGGAGGGCTCGCCCACGCCGATGAAGCCGCCGCCCCGATGGACAAAGGCCTTCACCGCCGAGGATACCGCCGCATCCTCCCATTCGGCGCCGCCGCTGTGGGCTGTGTCTCCATCGCCTACGTTGACCAGCACATCGATGCTGTCCAGCAGACCGGGGTCTTTCCGGATATCGTCAAAGGAGATGAACTTCACATCAAAGGGCGCTCCGGACAGGGCCTCAATAACTCCGGCATAGGAGTAGTTCTGCTTCTGATACAGGGCATGGTGCACCATGTGGCAGCCCCAGGAGCGGGCCTTGCCCCAGCTGTTGAGTACCGCCACGGTCTTAATGCAGTAGGGAGTGGTGCCCTTGATGTTCTCATAGAGCTCTCTGAATTCATTGCACACGCTCTCCACATAGTCTATAAACTCAGGGAACTGGACGGCCAATTTCAGGTAGCCGCCGTAGCCTATGCGGTCTATAGGCTTGCGCAGGATGGCCCTGCGGGCAGTGACCCAGTTTTCCTTGGCCTCCTTTACCGGGTCCCCACCCTCGTGGAAGGTATCGGGGAAGAAGTAGGGCAGGAAGCGGCCCTCGGTGTACTTTACTCCGGGGATGTCGGAGATGAGGCGCAGGGTGGAGCCGTTACCCACGGAACCCACCACTGCATCCAGTCCTATGGACTTGAACTCGTCCATGAAAGGCTCGGTTCCTATCCAGTGGTCGCCCAGGAACATCATGGCCTCACGGCCCAGCTCATGGGTGATATCCACCATCTCCTTGGCCAGCTTTGCCACCTCCCGGCGCTGGAAGGCCTGGAAGTCCTTGAATTCCTTGCTGGGGATACGGTACTGGTTGTTGTAGTAGCCCTGATCCACGATGTACTCGGGCCGGAACTTATAGCCCACTTCCTTTTCAAACTGCTCCAGGATGTAGGGGGAGACGGAGGCGGAGTAGCCGTACCAGTCCACATACTTCTCCCGGCGCAGCTCATCAAACACCAGGGTGAACTGGTGGAAGAAGGTGGTATAGCGGATGACGTTCACATAGGGGTGCTCGGCTATGAAGCGGCGCAGACGCTCCATTGTATATTTGTGGGTCTTGGGCTGGCGCACATCGAAGGTGATCTGCCGCTCGAAGTTCTGCCAGTTGTTGGTGACGGCGTTGTACATGTGCACCGGGTCCCAAATGAGGTAAGCCAGGAAAGCCACGGTATAGTCGTGGAAGGGCTTTGCCTGGGGGATCACCACGCAACCGCTGTTTTCGTCGTAGTTCCAGCAGTCTGTTGGCACTATACTGCCCTCGGTCCTGTCCATAACTTCCCACCAGCGCTTGATATCGTCCCTGGTGTTCACCTGCATCAGGTCGGGGCTGACCCCCTTCATCAAAGGTATCTCCAGCCTGTCGCAGGAAGCGGTGTTAAATCCGGTCATTATGTAGCACTGCTGAACCTCATCGGGATTGCCCTTGGCCCAGGCATTGTCCTTGCGGGTGGTGTAATAGGTGGAGTAGATTTTTGCGTCCTGCTCCTGCAGCTCCTTGGGGAAATCGGTGCCGTCGCAGTCACGGATAGCATCGGCGCCCCAGCGTTTCATTATCTCCAGAGTTTCCGGCACAACGTCCAGATCTGTGGGAATTGTCACGCGGCCCACGCTTTTTCTTTCGCTCATATGCTTACTCCTTATAGTTTTGGCTTAGTCCTCAAAGGGGGCGTTATAGATGAATATTGCCGCAAGCAGCACCACTACTCCCACCACCATTATTCCAAGGCCGGCAAGTTCCCCTGTCATCTTCCAGCCGGCTATCACCAGAGCCAGGCCCAGTATGAAGAAAAGGGCAATCAAAGTCAAGCGCAGAACAACGTGCTCTTTCCAAAATTTCTGCATTGTTTCACCTTAACCTTTCAGTCCGCCCACGGTCATGCCCTGGGTCAGCTTCTTCTGTACGCAGATGTACAGTATCAGTGTGGGCAGCATCACCATCACAAGGCCCGCATACATCATGCCGTACTGGGCGGCTGACTGCTGGGCCTGCATCAGATTCAGCAGTCCCACCGGCAGAGTCCGGGATGCCTGGGCAGAGCTCATCAAAGTCATGGATATGATGTACTCATTCCAGAAGGAGAGGAAGTTGAAGAGTATGATAGTTATAACGGAGGGCTTTGCCATGGGGAAGATTATACTGGTCATGGCTTTGCCGTAGCCTGCGCCGTCTATATAGGCGGCCTCCTCGAAGTCATGGGGCAGGGTGGCAAAGTAGCCGCTGAGCAGGTAGATGGTGAAGGGCAGGGCCGTTGCTGCATACACCACAGCCAAAACAAAGAGGTTGTTCAGCAGAAAGGCAGAGCCGAAGACCTTTTTTATCCACACATCCCCGTCACGGAGCATGAGGAATATGGGTACCACGATGTAGTTGACGTTGATGAACAGTCCCGCCATGAAGGCTACGTTAAAAAACTTGCTGCCTTTGAACTTGAAGCGGGAAAGACAATAGGCGGCAGGCAGAGCCACCACCAGAAGTATGGCCAAGGCCATGGCAGTCACCAGAACGGAGTTCATCATGTACTCGCCCATCTTGGCGGCATTCCATGCCTCTACGAAGTTCTGCCAGTGGAAGCCCATGGGCAGAGCCCAAGGATTGCCGTAAAACTCGCTGTTCTCTTTTATGGAGGCCAGGAACACCCAGGCCACCGGGACGATAATGCATACTGCCAGTAGTATCAGCACTATGTATATGAATACCTTATAAAGGCGCTCCGCGGATTGACTTTTACTCATATTCTGGGCACCTCCTCAGTATTCCAGGGGCGTACGCTTGGTAGCCCGGTTCACAAGAGCGGACAGAGCGAAGGAGAACAGGAAGATGACCACGCCGGCTGCCATGGAATAGCCGTAAAGGCCGGCGTCCTTCTGGTTGTACATAAAGCTCAGAGCCACCTCCGAGGCACCTCCCGGCCCGCCGGAGGTCATTGCCTTCACAAACAGGAAGGCCATGTTAATGTTGGAGATTATAAAGAAAGTGAGAGTGGTGCGGATATTGGTCCAGATAAGGGGTATGGTTATCTGGAAGAACTGGGTGATACGTCCGGCCCCGTCCAGGCTGGCACTCTCATATAGGCTTACGGAGACAGCGGACATGGAAGCCATATACATGACCATGTAGTAGCCAATGGCCTGCCACACCATGGCAATGATGATGCTGACCATGACCAGTTTTGCATCCTTCCACAGTACCTGTACAGTCTCACCGGCAAAGAAGGACAGGAGGGTATTGAGCATGCCGTTTTCCGGTTTGTAAATGGCGGAGAATATACCGGAGATGACAACTATGGAGAGAATATTTGGAATGTAGTATATGATACGGAAGAAATCCTGTCCCTTTATCTTTTCCCTGGTGAGTATAGCGGCAAAGGTCAGGGCAAAGAAGAAGGTAATGATGGTGACCACCACTATAAGCAGAATAGTATTCTGCATGGAGCGGATGAACTTGGCATCCTGAAACAGCACTTCAAAGTTGTTCAGCCCCACAAAGGTCTCCGTAGGCGAATAGGCGCCCCTCTCAAAAAGGGACATACGGAAGACGTTCAGCGTGGGGATGATCATGAAGACTGTAAACAAAATCACGGCCGGCGCCACACACAGGAATATGAAGCGGCTGCGGCCTTTGCTCTTCAGCATATTACAGCTCCTTTCCAGTTTCTTACATGTATCGCTGTGATAAAAGGCGGCGGGCAGTAAACTGCTCGCCGCCCAAAAGTGCTTGGTCTGTTTTTTTATTCCCTTTTCTCTCAGCTCTGGATATTGGCCAGCATCTGAGCGGATGCGGTCTTGATGTTCTCTATCCACTGCTCCTCGGTGATCTCACCGTTGACCAGAGAGTTCACGGGATCCATGAATACCTCGCGGACGGTACCCAGTCCGGCCACTGCGGTGTAGGAGGCAAAGTTGCCCATGGCGGCCTTGGCGCCGTCGTCATAGATGGAGTAGAACATCTGGTTGTCGCCTTCCAGAGTGTCGGCTATACCGAGAACGGGCTGGATAGCGCCGGCTGCAGCAAAGATCTCGCAGGCAGTGTCAGAGTACAAGAAAGCGATGAACTGCTTGGCAGCGTCAATATTCTCGGCGCCGGCAGGAATCCAGGCCTGCTCAAACCAGGTGTAGGAGTAGCGGTCACCGCCCTCGGTAGCTGCAGGCAGAGCGGTCATACCCCACTGGAAGCCCTCAGCCCTGGGGGCCTCGGCCATCTCGCCTACTATCCAAGTGCCGTTGGGCATAAACAGAGCCTTGTTGTCCAGCACCAGCTGCTGGTTCTGAGTGAAGTCCTGGTCATTGGCCTGAGCGGGGGTTATGGGGTTGGTGTAGGTAGCCAGTTTGGCGATTATGTCAAAGCACTCCTGAGCCTCTGCGGTATCCCAGATACCCTCCTCGTAGTGGGTGGCTGCGTCAAAGAACTCGGGACCGCCCACAGTGTACATCAGAGCGTACATGAAAGCGTCGAAGTAACCGGTGGTGGGGTAGGTGAAGAGGTAGATGCCCTCTTCCATGGCCTTGTCGCCCAGCTCCCACATCTCGTCCCAGGTGGTGGGAACTTCCCAGCCCTTTTCAGCAAAGAGGCCGGCGTTGTAGAACAGGCCGCAGGGAGAGTAGAACATGGGGGCCAGATAGGTCTTGCCGTCGCCATAGGGGTTGGTGAGAGAGGTCTCAGTGAAGCCGCCGGCGATCTTGTCGGCTACAGTCACATCCTCGCCGGGAACGGTCATGCTCAACACATCGGTAATATCGGCGATGTTGTTGTCCTTGATGAACTGCTCGGTGAGGCCGGCTTCACGGCCGGTGGCCAGGTGGATGACATCGGGGAACTCGCCGCCCTGCATGGCGGGGCCAATAACATCCTCAAGATTCTTGTCGGTGGTGAGGTTGACCTTTATGCCGGTCTCGGCAGTAAAGGCCTCAGCCACCTGCTGCCACATTTCGGAGCCGTAAGCGGTCTCAATAGCGGCAACGCTGATCTCGGCGGCAGGAGCTTCGGCAGCGGTATCGCCGGAGTCGGCAGCGGGAGCCTCGGCAGTCTCGTTGCTGCTGCCGCAGCCGGCCAGCATGCCAAGGGCAAGCACCAGCACCAAGAGCATGGCTATGGTTTTCTTCATTTCATTTTCCTCCTAATTTTTTACTTGGATCTTGGTTGGGTTTTACTGATGCTTTAAGTATACAGTTTCGTGAAAAAACAACAACTCGTTTTTTGTGGAGAATTTTATATATATTGCTCAAGAACTCAATTTCAGCAAATCGTTTAAAAACGCTCCCTTGTTTTTGTGTATTTCTACCATTTTGTTTTATTTGTGATTTGGAGAATTTGATTTTTTTCTGCATTTCTACGAAATTTTCTATTGATAATTTTTTAATTCAACAATATAATTAAAGAAAAAACCAAAATTACTAAATTCTTCCGGGAGCTGAAAAATATGAGTCATCGAAGGTTCGCCATGGATCAGCCCGGTGTGGACAACATTCTCTGCCGCGCCAAGCTTTTAAACGTCAGCAGCGCCAAATACGGAGGAGACTGGCACTCGGTTCCCCACACTCATAATTATGCAGAGCTCTTCTATACCGTTGGAGGCAGCGGCCAGTTTCGCATTGACGACCGGCTCTATCCTGTCCATTCCAATCAGCTGGTAATCATAAGTCCAAATGTAATTCACACCGAGGTGAGCTATATGGCTTCTCCTCTGGAGTATATTGTGCTTGGAATAGAGGGGCTTGAGCTCTCTGTCAGCGACAATACCGACGGGCGCTTCTGTATTCTCGACTGCCCCAGCGGTGGCGACATTGTAAACTGCCTGCGCAACATATACCGGGAGACGGAAGCCCATCAGCCAGGCTATGAGGTGATTTGCCAGGCATATATGGAGATCCTTATCTCCCGTCTCATGCGCAGCACCAGCTTTACCGCTGCTGCTAAGCCCACGCCTAACCAGGTCAGCCGCCAATGCGCTGCCGTGCGCCACTACATAGACGCCCACTACAAGGAGCCTCTGAACCTGGACATGCTGGCAGCCCAGGCCCATGTAAGCAAATATTATTTGGCTCACGCCTTTAAAAGCGAATATGGCATATCCCCCATCAATTATCAGATCTCTCTACGTATAAAAGAGAGCCGCTATCTCCTCAGGGAGACGGACATGTCCCTTTCTCAGATCTCCCGCATATTGGGTTTCTCTTCCGCCAGTTATTTTTCCCAAAGCTTCCGTAAAGCTGAGGGCATGAGCCCCCTGGAATTCAGGAACGGTGGAGTAGCCTCCGGAGATAAGTAGCACGGGCTATACGGCAAAAACCCCGACAGTTTCTTTTAAGTGAAGCAAACTGTCGGGGTTTTTGTTGTTTGTGCTGTTATCCGCTTATCCGGAATCCTCCCCTCTGGGAAGAGCCGGATGGATATATATGGGGTCTCAGACCAGCTCGATGACGGCCATCTCTGCCGCGTCTCCGCGGCGCTCGCCGATGCGGGTGATGCGGGTATAACCGCCGTTGCGCTCGGCGTACTTGGGAGCCAGCTCATCGAAAACCTTCTTGGCTACATCTTCGCGGGTGATGAAGGCCAGGGCCTGGCGATAGGCATTCAGGTCCTTTGCCTTGCCAAGAGTTATCATTTTCTCGGCCATGGGAGCTATCTCCTTGGCGCGGGTGACGGTAGTCTCCATGCGGCCCTTGTCCAGAAGGTCAGTTACCTGCTGACGGAGCATCGCCATGCGCTGGGCGGTAGTCTTGCCGAGCTTTCTTGTACCGGGCATAATTGCTTTTCCTCCTTCTTGAGAGCTTACTGATTATCCTCGCTTGCCAGAGACAAGCCCATCATCGTCAGCTTGTGGACGACTTCTTCCAGGGACTTGCGGCCGAGGTTACGGACCTTGATCATTTCTTCCTCTGTCTTGTTGACCAGATCCTCTACGGTATTGATGTTGGCGCGCTTGAGGCAGTTGAAGCTTCTTACGGACAGATCCAGCTCTTCGATGGTCATCTTGAGCATGGTATCCGGCTCCTTCTCCACCTTTTCCACCACAGTGGAATTATTGCCGATGGTGTCGGACAGATCCGTAAAGAGCGTAAAGTGATCGCAGAGTATCTTTGCACCCAGGGAAAGTGCATCCCTGGCAGTCATGGTCTTGTCGGTCCAAACCTCTATGGTCAGCTTGTCAAAGTCGGTCTGGTTGCCTACACGGGTATTTTCCACAGTGTAGTTGACTTTGAGAACAGGAGTGTATATGGAGTCCACAGGAATGGTGCCGATAGGCATCTGAGGATTCTTGTTCTTCTCAGCGGAGACATAGCCTCTGCCGTGATCCAGGACCAGTTCCATGTTCAAGGCGCCCTCGGGTCCCAGGGTAGCTATGGGCTGCTCGGGGTTGAGGATCTCCACCTCGGAGTCTGCCTTGATGTCTCCGGCGGTGACAAGCCCCTCGCCGGAGGCCTCGATATATACGGTCTTTGCACCCTCGCTGTGAAGACGGGCAATGATGCTCTTGACGTTGAGGACGATCTCGGTCACGTCCTCTTTCACACCGGGGATGGTGGAAAACTCATGCTGTACTCCGGCGATCTTGATGCTGGTGCAGGCAGTACCGGGGAGAGAAGAGAGAAGTACCCTGCGAAGAGAGTTACCAAGTGTTGTGCCGTAGCCGCGCTCCAGCGGCTCTATGATATACTTACCATAAGAGCTGTCGGCGGGAGTTTCTATGCACTCTATGCGCGGCTTCTTAATTTCGATCATATAGTTATATAACCCTCCTTTTAAGTGTTGCGCTTTGTAATCGCTTGTGGTGATTCAGCTTACCAATTTGAGGGTGTCTTTATTACTTGGAGTACAACTCGACGATGAGACGTTCCTCGATGGGCAGATCGATGTCTTCTCTTGCAGGAACTGCAGCGACCTTTGCAACCATGTTGTTTGCATCATATTCAAGCCACTTGGGTGCGGGACGGAAAGCGTTTGCCTCGATATTGGCCTTGATCTTCTCAATACCCCTGCTGCTCTCCTTGAGGGCGACTACCATGCCAGGTTTGACCTGGTAGCTGGGGATATTGACCTTGCGGCCGTTTACGGTGATGTGTCCGTGGCTGACCATCTGACGGGCCTCGGCGCGGCTCATGGCAAAGCCCAGGCGGTAAACCACATTGTCCAGACGGCACTCCAGAATGGAGAGGAGGTTCTCGCCGGTCTGGCCGGGGCGGCGCTCGGCCAGCTCAAAGTAGCCGCGGAACTGGCTCTCCAGAACGCCGTAGAATCTCTTGGCCTTCTGCTTCTCACGGAGCTGCTGGCCGTACTCAGAGCTCTTGCTGCGGCCCTGGCCGTGCTGGCCGGGGGCAAAAGCTCTGCTGTTCATTGCGCACTTGTCGGTGTAGCAGCGGTCGCCCTTGAGGAAGAGCTTCTGACCTTCTCTGCGGCACTGGCGGCAGACTGCTTCAGTATATCTTGCCATATCAGTTTACCTCCTTCAATTAGACACGACGACGCTTGGGAGGACGGCAGCCATTGTGAGGAATGGGGGTGACATCCTTTATCATCGTCACTTCAAGACCTGCGGTCTGGAGAGCGCGGATGGCGGCCTCACGGCCGGAACCGGGCCCCTTGACGAACACTTCGACGGTCTTCAGGCCGTGCTCCATAGCTGCCTTTGCGGCAGTCTCGGCTGCGGTCTGAGCGGCAAAGGGGGTAGACTTCTTGCTTCCGCGGAAGCCCAGGCCACCGGCGGAGGCCCAGGACAGAGCATTGCCCTGAGTGTCGGTAATGGTGACCATGGTATTATTGAAGGAAGAGCTGATATGAACCTGGCCCTTTTCGATGTTCTTGCGCTCTCTTCTGCGAGTTCTGACTTTCTTCTTAGCGTTTGCTGCTGCCATAATTCATATCCCTCCTTACTTCTTCTTATTTGCGATGGTGCGTTTCGGACCCTTGCGGGTACGGGCATTGGTCTTGGATCTCTGACCCCGCACGGGCAGGCCGCGGCGGTGGCGCAGGCCGCGGTAGCAGCCTATCTCGGTCAGGCGCTTGATGTCCAGCGCAGTCTGGCGGCGCAGGTCACCTTCCACGATGTAGCCGTGGTCGATGCACTCACGCAGCTTTGCTTCTTCCTCATCGGTGAGGTCCTTAACTCTGGTGTCGGGGTTGATCCCGGTAGCCTCCAGGATCTTCTTTGCGCTGGTTCTGCCGATACCATAGACGTAGGTGAGACCGATTTCGATTCTCTTGTCCTTGGGCAGGTCAACGCCGGCTATACGTGCCATACTTTACAATCATCCTTTCGATAATTTTTCCGCACTTTGGCGAACGGGGACTTATTCCCGCCGGAGGGAGTCCCTCGTCCATGCGGGAGCTTAGTTCGCCCGGCCCGGAGCCAGGGGCCCGTGGGCGCGGGTTTCAGCGGCTGAGGCCGCTTTTATAGGGATAGGCTTGCGCCTGATCTCTCTGCTGGGATTTGGGGGACAGCCCCCTCTGCATTAACCCTGGCGCTGCTTGTGCTTGGGGTTCTCGCAGATGACCATGACTTTGCCCTTGCGCTTGATGATCTTGCACTTCTCGCACATGGGCTTCACGGAAGGTCTTACTTTCATTTGTTGTACCTCCTACTTGCTTCTCCAGGTGATGCGGCCCCGGGTGACGTCATAGGGAGACATCTGCACCGTGACCTTGTCGCCGGGAAGTATCCTGATAAAGTTCATCCGGAGTTTGCCGGAAATATGCGCCAGTATGATGTGGCCGTTGCCTATATCCACCTGGAACATGGTATTGGGCAGGGATTCAACTACCGTGCCCTCGAGTTCGATTACGTCGTCTTTTGCCAATGTAAAATTCCTCCAAAGTCGGTGTGTGACTTATGTCACAAGTCCTCTGCCATCGTGAGTATCTCCGGCTCGCCGTCGGTAATGAGGATTGTGTTCTCGTAGTGGGCCGAGAGAGATCCGTCCACCGTGACAACGGTCCAGTCGTTGTCCAGCACCTTTACCTCATAGCCGCCCATATTGACCATCGGTTCTACCGCAATGGTCATACCCTTGACAAGGCGGGGATTAGATCTGCCGCTGAGATGGCGGTCTATCCTGTAGTTGGGGACCTCAGGTGCCTCGTGCATTCTGTGGCCTACGCCATGGCCCACATACTCCCGGACTACGGAATAGCCGTGGCTCTCCACATAGTCCTGAATAGCGCCCCCAATATCGGAGATCCGGTAGCCTTCCCGGGCAAAGCGGATGCCTTCAAAGAAGCTCTGGCGGGTGACTTGTATCAGTCTCCGCGCCTCCTCGCTTATCTGCCCGCAGGGGAAGGTTCCGGCACAGTCGCCCACCATGCCCTTGTAGGTGGCTCCCACATCCAGGGAAACTATGTCCCCTTCGTGGATGACCCGCTTTCCGGGGATACCGTGTATGACCTCATCATTTACCGAGACACAGGCGCTGGCCGGGAAGCCGGCATAGCCCAGAAAGGTGGGCGTGGCTCCGGATTTTATGATGAACTCATGCACATACCTGTCTATCTGCTTTGTGGTCACTCCGGCCGCAATCGCCTGACGGGCTATTGTCCTGGCCCCGGCAGTTATACGGCCGGCCTGACGCATGATCTCTATCTCTGATTTGGACTTGATATAAATTGTATCCGGCATATCAAATCTCCAGAGCTTTCCTGATAACGGCCGTTGTGGCCTCAATGGTGTTTTGGTTCTCCACGCATTTGAGCTTGCCTCTCTCGGCATAGAAGAGCTTCAGAGGCTCGGTATCCCTGTGGAATACCTCCAGCCTCGCCTTTACCGTTTCGGGGGCGTCGTCCTTGCGGACATGCAGCTCCCCTCCGCAGCTGTCGCAGAGGCCCTCTGTCTTGGGAGGATTGCTCACCACGTGGAAGGTCTGGCCGCAGTCCTTGCAGGTGCGGCGGCCGGACATGCGATTTACTATGACCTCGTCCTCTATCTCGATGGACAGGGCACAGTCTATCTCCACACCCATCTCCTCCATGGTCTCAGCCTGGGGGATGGTCCGGGGTACACCGTCAAGGATGTACCCGTTCTTACAGTCTTCCTGGGCCAGCCGCTCCCGGATGATGCCGATTATCACATCATCGGGAACCAGCTTGCCTGCTTCCACATAGCTCTTGGCCTGAATACCCACAGGGGTGCCCGCCTTCATGGCGGCTCTCAGGATGTTGCCGGTGGATATGGTGGGTATGCCGAGCTCTCGGCTTAGTATCTCAGCTTGAGTACCTTTACCTGCGCCGGGAGCGCCTAAAAGTATAAGCCTCATAAGCTCATCTCCTTAATCAGTCAAGGAAGCCTTTGTAGTTGCGCATGAGCATCTGTGCCTCCAGGGCGCGGACAGTCTCAAGAGCAACACCCACAACGATTATGATGGAAGTACCGCCCAGAGAGATGCCGGTGAGGGCAGCGCTCTGGCTGAAGTGGGCCACCAGGATGGGAACAACAGCGATGATACCCAGATAGATGGCGCCGAAGAGGGTGATCTTATTGAGCACCTTGTGGATAAACTCGCTGGTGGGCTTGCCGGGCCGGAAGCCGGGGATGTAGCCGCCGTTCTTCTTCAGGTTGTTGGCCACTTCGATGGGGTTGAACTGGATGGTGGAATAGAAGTATGCAAAGAAGATAATAAGCAGGAAGTATACTATAGCGTAGGGGATGGAATTGGTGCCGAACCAAGTGCTCACCCAACCGCTGGTCTTGCCCCAGAAGGCAGCAATGGTAGCGGGAATGGAGGCAATGGACTGGGCAAAGATGATGGGCATAACGCCGGACATGTTCACCTTCATGGGCAGGTGAGTGCTCTGGCCGCCATACATCTTGCGGCCCACCACACGCTTTGCATACTGCACCGGGATACGCCGCTCGGAGTCGTTGACAAAGACAATGAGCACGATGATTGCCAGGGCGCCCAGTATCATTAATACCAGAACCCACCACTGGAGCTGGCCCAGGATGATGTTGCGCACGCTGGTCACAATGCTGGTGGGCAGACGGGAGATGATGCTGGCAAAGAGGATCATGGAGATTCCGTTGCCTATACCATGCTCGGTGATCTGCTCGCCCAGCCACATGATGAGGGCGGAGCCGGAGGTGAAGGTGAGGATGATGACGATAGCTGCCCAGATGCTGCTCTGAGCATCGGCCACCAGGATACCGTTGTTCTTGATGAGCATGTAGAAGCCGAAGCCCTGCAGCAGACCGATGGCAACAGTAACATAGCGGGTGATTGCGGCAATCTTCTTTCTGCCTTCCTCGCCCTCCTCCTTGCTCATACGCTCCAGTGCGGGGATGGCGATGCACAGCAGCTGGATGATTATGGAGGCATTGATATAGGGCTGAATGGACAGAGCGAAGATGGTGGCGTTGGAGAAAGCGCCGCCGGACATGACGTCCAGCAGGCCCAGAACGGTGTTCTGGAGCATTGCAAAGTAGCTCTGCAATGCAGCAATGTTCACGTAGGGGACAGGGATGGCGTTGCCAAGACGATAAAGCAGAATGATGAGCAGGGTGAAGAGTATCTTTCTGCGGATCTCTTCAATCCTCCATGCATTGCGTAATGTCTGAAGCACTTATACCACCTCTGCCTTTCCGCCGGCCGCCTCGATCTTCTCTTTTGCGGTTGCGGAGAAGGCGGCAGCTTTGACGGTCAGCTTCTTGGTAACTTCGCCGTTGCCAAGGAATTTGATGCCGTACTTGCACTTGGAGACAATGCCGGCATCCAGGATGGCCTGGACATCCACGACGGCGCCGTCTTCAAATCTGTTGAGAACCGCAACGTTCACACCGGTGAGGGGCTGGGCAAAGATATTGTTGAAGCCTCTCTTGGGGATGCGGCGGGCCAGAGGCATCTGACCGCCTTCAAAGCCTATGCGGGTACCGCCGCCGCTGCGGGCCTTCTGACCCTTATGGCCCCGGCCTGCGGTCTTGCCGTTGCCGGTGGCGTGGCCTCTGCCCTTGCGCTTGTCGACATGGGTGGAGCCGGGTACGGGAGAAAGTTCATGTATATACATTTCTCTAGCCCTCCTTATTCTTCAGTGACCTTCAGCAGGTAGCCGATTTTGGCTATCTTGCCCCGGGTCTGGGGATTGTCGGGCTGTACGGTCTCGTTGCCGATCTTGTGCAGACCGAGAGAGTAGGCAGTTGCGATATGGCTATCCAGTCTGCCGTTGAGGCTCTTGACGAGCTTGATCTTAAGATTTGCCATGTTCCGTCCTCCTTAACCCTGGATCTCTTCAGGAGTCTTGCCTCTGACGGCGGCCACCTGAGCGGCGTTGCGCAGAGACTTGAGGCCTTCCATAGTGGCGGCGACAACGTTTGCGGGGTTGTTGGTGCGCAGGCACTTGGTACGGATATTCTTTATACCGGCTGCTTCCACAACGGCACGCACGGCACCGCCGGCGATAACGCCGGTGCCTTCGGGGGCGGGCTTGAGCAGCACGCGGCCGGCACCAAACTCGCCCAGGACCTCGTGAGGAATGGTGGTGCCCTGGAGGGTCACGGTGCAGATGTTCTTCTTGGCGTCCTCAAGACCCTTGCGGATGGCCTCGGAGACCTCGTTTGCCTTGCCCATGCCGTAGCCGACACGGCCCTTGCCGTCGCCCACTACGCACAGGGCGGAGAACTTGGCCACGCGGCCGCCCTTGACGGTCTTGCTGACACGGTTGAGGGATACAACCTTCTCAACGAATTCGGAAGGAGCCTCGTCCTTGCGGCGGTCTCTTCTGTCATTATTGTAAGCCATAATCAGTTATCCCCCTTCCTTAGAACTTCAGGCCGCCCTCACGGGCGCCCTCTGCCAGTGCCTTGACGCGGCCGTGATAAATGTAGCCACCGCGGTCGAACACCACGTCCTCGATGCCCTTCTTCAGAGCACGCTCGGCTATGGCTGCACCGACTTTCTTTGCGGCTTCAATGTTGCCGCCGCTTCCTTCAAAGCCCTTCTCCACGGTGGAGGCGGCAGCCAGAGTGACGCCGGCTACATCGTCGATAATCTGGGCATAGATGTTGTTCTCACTGCGGAATACGCTGAGACGGGGCCGCTCGGCGGTGCCGGAGATCTTGCCCCTAACTCTGTTGTGGCGCTTGATGCGCTGTCCTCTGGTATCAGGTCTTTTAATCATTCAGGCACACCTCCGTTTACTTAGCACCGGTCTTGCCTTCTTTGCGGCGGATGACTTCGTAGTCGTACTTGATGCCCTTGCCCTTGTAGGGTTCGGGAGGACGCTTGCCGCGAAGCTCTGCTGCGAACTGGCCGACCTTCTGCTTGTCGATACCTTTGACGGTGACGTGGTTTGCATCGGGAACGTCGATCTGGATGTCCTCATTCTCGGACATAATGACCTGGTGGGAATAGCCCAGGTTCATGACCAGATTCTTGCCTTCCTTAGCTGCACGATAACCAACACCGTTTATCTCCAGCTTCTTCTCAAAGCCGTGAGTCACGCCGATGACCATGTTGTCAATCAGGGTTCTGGTCAGGCCGTGGAGGGAACGGTTCTCTTTGGTATCGTCGGGACGGGAAACGGTGATAACGCCATTTTCCACATTGACCTTCATCTGGGGGACGAGGTCACGCTCCAGGATGCCTTTGGGCCCCTTGACGGTGATGTGGTTATGCTCGTCAACCTTGACTTCAACGCCGGCGGGCACGGTGATGGGAGCTCTTCCTATTCTAGACATTCTGCTACCTCCTTACCAAATGAACGCAAGGACTTCCCCGCCCACATGCTCTTTGCGAGCCTGCTTGTCGGTCATGACGCCCTTGGAAGTGGAAATAATAGCGATGCCCAGGCCTCTGAGAACGCGGGGCAGCTCGTCGGCGCCTGCATACACGCGCAGGCCGGGCTTGCTGACGCGGCGGAGACCCTGAATAGCCTTCTCCTTACCGGGGAGATACTTGAGGGTGATGCGGATGATGCCCTGGGTGCCGTCATCAATGACCTGGTAGTTCTTGATGTAGCCTTCGTTGAGAAGGATCTCGGCAATAGCCTTCTTCATCTTGGAAGCGGGGACATCGACGGTTTCATGCTTTGCGCTACCGGCGTTGCGGATGCGGGTAAGCATATCTGCAATGGGGTCAGTGATCTGCATTGATTTTATCCTCCTAATTTAGAGTTACTGCTTTCGGCAGTTTCGGCGGCGAGGTTCCATGTCAATACATGATTGACCATGGCCTTTCGCCATCCGTTATATATTGCAGGCGGAAGGGATCAGCTTCCGCTTACAACCAAGGTTTTTCCGGATTCCCGGAATAGGCCGCCGGTACATGCTGTGCCTTCCGGCCCAGCATGACCTGTGCAGCCGGGGCTGCCTTAGAAGCTGGCCTTGCGCACGCCGGGGATCTGGCCCTTGTAAGCCAGCTCGCGGAAGCAGATGCGGCAGATGCCGTAGTTGCGCAGGTAAGCGTGGGGACGGCCGCAGATCTTGCAGCGGTTGTACTTGCGGGTGGAGAACTTAGCAGGAGCCTGCTGTTTGAGAATCATAGATTTCTTAGCCATTTCTTAGTCCTCCTTAGCTCACGAAGGGAGCACCCATGAGCCTGAGCAGCTCCCGGGCCTCTTCGTCGGTCTTTGCGGTGGTGGTGATGGCGATGTTCATACCACGCAGCTTCTCGATCTTGTCGTACTCGATCTCGGGGAAGATGATCTGCTCTTTCAGGCCCAGGCTGTAGTTGCCGCGGCCGTCGAAGGCGTCTGCGGAGATGCCGCGGAAGTCGCGGACACGGGGCAGAGCCACGTTGAACAGACGATCCAGGAACTCCCACATACGGTCCTGGCGGAGAGTGACCTTCACGCCAACCTTCATGCCCTCACGGAGCTTGAAGTTGGCGACGGACTTCTTTGCCACGGTGGCGACAGCGTGCTGGCCGGTGATGGCGGAGATGTCCTTGATGACGGCCTCCAGGGCCTTTGCGTTATCCTTGCAGTCGCCGCAGCCCACAGACACAACGATCTTGTCCAGCTTGGGGATCTGCATGGTGGACTTGTACTGGAACTTCTCCATGAGAGCAGGAGCAACTTCCTCAAGATACTTTTTCTTCATTCTTGTCATAGTAAGTTATCTCCTTTCTCAGATTTCTGCGCCGCACTTCTTGCAGACGCGGACCTTCTTGCCGTCCACTATCTTGTGGCCGACGCGGGTGCCCTTGCCGCACTTGGGGCAGACCAGCTGCACCTTGCAGGCGTAGATGGGGGTCTCCATCTTGATGATGCCGCCGTCCTGGCCCTGCTTCTGGGGCTTCTGGTGCTTGGTGGCCACGTTCACGCCCTCAACGACGACCTTCATTCCCTTGGGGTCGGCAGACAGGACCTTGCCCTGCGTGCCCTTGTCCTTACCGGACAGAACGATGACTTTATCGTCTCTCTTGATGTTCATATCTCTTTGCCCTCCATTAAATCACTTCGGGAGCCAGGGACAGGATCTTCATGTATTCCTTGTCGCGGAGCTCACGGGCGACGGGTCCAAAGATACGGGTGCCACGGGGGTTCTTATCGCCGGTGTTGATAAGAACGGCGGCATTCTCGTCGAAACGGACATAGGTGCCGTCGGCACGGCGCACGGGCTTGACGGTGCGGACGACAACGGCCTTGACCACGTCGCCCTTCTTCACCTGACCGCCGGGAGCAGCCTTGCGGACGGAGCAAACTACAACGTCACCGATGCTGGCATACTTGCGCTTGGAGCCGCCAAGCACGCGGATGCACTTAAGTTCCTTGGCGCCGGTATTGTCGGCGACCTTCAGATAAGATTCCTGCTGTATCATTCTGGCGCCTCCTTACTTAGCCTTCTCAACTATTTCGACCACGCGCCATCTCTTGTCCTTGGACAGGGGGCGGGTCTCCATCACGCGGACGATATCGCCGACGCCGCACTCGTTATTCTCGTCGTGGGCCTTCAGGCGGTAGGTGCGTCCGATGATCTTCTTATAGGTCTTGTGGGCAACCCGGTCCTCCACGATGACGACCACGGTCTTGTCCATCTTGTCAGATACGACCTTGCCTACGCGGGTCTTACGGGAAGTAGTTCTTTCTTCGTTCATTATTCCTTACCTCCTCAATTCTGCTTCTCGCTCAGCACGGTCTTGACACGGGCAATGTCACGGCGCACAGCAGAGATCTTGGTGGGGTTGTCAAGATGATTGGTGGCATGCTGCATACGGAGCATGAACAGGTCCTTCTTCAGGTCGACCAGCTTGCTCTGGAGCTCATCCACAGACAGGGAGCGTATTTCGTTTGCCTTCATCTTATTCACCACCGTTCTCAGTCTCGGTGCCCTTCATGACTATCTTGGTCTTGATGGGCAGTTTGTGGCTGGCGAGGCGGAGAGCCTCACGGGCGATCTCCTCGGAGACGCCTGCGATCTCAAACATCACTCTGCCGGGCTTGACGACAGCGACCCAATACTCGGGGGAACCTTTACCGGAACCCATACGGGTCTCGGCAGGCTTTGCGGTAACGGGCTTGTCGGGGAAAATCTTGATCCAGACCTGGCCGCCGCGCTTGGTGTAACGGGTCATTGCGATACGGGCTGCCTCTATCTGGTTGGAGGTGATCCAGCCGGGCTCCTGTGCGGCCAGGCCGAACTCACCGTAGTTGACTACGTTGCCGCGGGTAGCTTTGCCCTTCATTCGGCCGCGCTGTACTCTGCGGTACTTGACTCTCTTGGGCATTAACATTAGTCGTTGCCTCCTTCCTTAGCAGGGGCAGCGCTGCGGGGGCCACGGTTGTAACCGCCCTGGCCGGCAGGTCTGCTGCCATAAGGCTGACGGCGCTCGCCGCCCTGGCCACGGTTGTCCCGGTTGTAGCCGCCCTGACGGCGGTCGCCCCGGCGGTCGTCTCTGCGGCGGCGCTCACCGGCGGGCTTGGACAGATCCATGGTACGGGGGGTGGTGCGCAGGGTCTGGGAGAGGACCTCGCCCTTGTAGATCCACACCTTCACGCCGATGCGGCCGTAAGTGGTGTTTGCCTCGGCAAAGCCGTAGTCAATGTCGGCACGGATGGTCTGCAGGGGGATGGTGCCCTCATGATAGCACTCGCTTCTTGCGATCTCGGCGCCGCCCAGACGGCCGCCACACTTGACCTTGATGCCCCGGGCGCCCATTCTCATGGCGCGGCCCATGGCGTTCTTCATTGCACGGCGGAAGCCGATACGCTTCTCCAACTGCTGGGCAATGTTCTCAGCCACCAGCTGGGCATTGGTGTCGGGGGTACGAACCTCAACGATGGAGAGAGCCACGGGCTTGCCGATGAGCTTCTCTACCTCCTGGCGCAGGCGCTCTATCTCCTGGCCGCCCTTGCCGATGACGACACCGGGACGGCTGCAGTGGATATAGATACGGACCTTTGCGCTGTCGCGCTCTATCTCGATGGTGGGGACACCGGCGGAATAGAGGGTCTTCTTCAAAAACTGACGGATCTTGTAGTCCTCGACTATCAGATCGCCTACCTTGTCCTCTCTTGCGTACCATCTGGAATCCCAGTCCTTGATGACGCCGACACGCAGGCCGTGAGGATTAACTTTCTGTCCCATAATTCTGCCTCCTTCCCTTAGTCTCTCTCAGCCACGGCGATGGTGATGTGGCTGGTGCGCTTGTTGATGCGGTACATACGGCCCTGAGCTCTGGGCATACCCCTCTTGAGGATGGGGCCGGCGTTTGCGTAAGTCTCGCAGACGTAGAGCTTCTCGGGGTCCATTTCAAAGTTGTTCTCGGCGTTGGCCATGGCGCTCTTGAGCACCTTGATCATCAGCTCGCAGCCGGCCTTGGGGGTGTTCTCCATCAGGGCCATGGCAAGGTTTGCGTCCTTGCCGCGGATCATGTCGCAGATGATCTCTACCTTGCGGGGAGAAATACGGGCGTATTTGTGCTCCGCACGGGCAATTTTCTTCTCGTCCATTTTTTCTCCTCCTTACTTACCGGTCTTGCTGCCGGCGTGGCCGCGGAAGGTACGGGTGGGGGCGAACTCGCCCAGCTTGTGGCCAACCATATCTTCGGTGACATACACGGGCACATGACGGCGGCCGTCATGGACGGCGATGGTGTGTCCAACAAAGGACGGGAATATAGTGGAGGAACGAGACCAGGTCTTCACGACCTGCTTGTTGCCGGTCTTGTTCATCTCTTCGACTCTCTTCAGCAGCTCGGGAGCAACGAAGGGGCCTTTCTTTATGCTTCTGCTCATTTATCTATTCCCTCCTTACTTAGCGTTGCGGCGCTTGACTATGAACTTATCGGTGTGGTTCTTAGTCTTGCGGGTCTTGTAACCCAGTGCGGGCTTGCCCCAGGGGGTAACGGGGCCGGGACGGCCGATGGGGGACTTGCCTTCGCCGCCGCCGTGGGGGTGATCGCAGGGGTTCATGACGGAGCCGCGGACGGTGGGACGGATGCCCATATGGCGCTTGCGGCCGGCCTTGCCGATGTGGATGTTGGCGTGGTCGATATTACCCACCTGGCCCACAGTGGCGTAGCACTCCAGGCGGACCTTGCGGAACTCACCGGAGGGGAGACGCACGGTAGCCATGCCGTTCTCTTTTGCCATCAGCTGAGCAGCCACGCCGGCGCTGCGCACCAGCTGGGCGCCCTTGCCGGGATAGAGCTCGATGTTGTGGATAACGGTACCCACAGGGATGTTTGCCAGGGGCAGTGCGTTGCCGGGCTTGATGTCAGCAGCGGCTGAGGAGACGATGGTGTCGCCTGCGGCCAGGCCGACGGGAGCCAGGATGTAGCGGCGCTCGCCGTCTTCATACTCGCACAGGGCGATGTATGCGCTGCGGTTGGGGTCATACTCCAGACGAAGGACCTTTGCGCTGACATCCAGCTTATTGCGCTTGAAGTCGATAACGCGGTACTTCTGGCGGTTGCCGCCGCCCTGATGACGGACGGTGATGCGGCCGTAGCTGTTGCGGCCAGCGTTCTTCTTGAGAACCTCTACCAGGGATTTCTCGGGCTTGACGTGCTTGGCAACACCGTCGAAGCCGGAGACGGTCATGTGACGTCTGGAAGGAGTTGTAGGTCTGTAGGTTTTGATAGACATTCTTTATTCCTCCCTTATGCCATGCCTTCAAAGAGCTCGATGTTCTTGGAGTCGGCGCTGAGCTTCACGACTGCTTTCTTCCAGGAGGCGGTCTTGCCCATGGGGTAAGCGCCGGTACGCTTTGCCTTGCCCATCATGTTGATGGTGGTGACTTTGATGACCTTGACGCCGAAGATCTCCTCGATGGCCTTCTTTATCTCGATCTTGTTTGCATCCTTGGCAACCTCGAATGCGTACTTCTTGATGTCCAGGTCTTCCATGGACTGCTCGGTGATGATGGGACGGATGATAACGTCGTATGCGGTCTTCATCAGGCGTACACCTCCTCGATCTTGGCAAGGGCAGCCTTGTCAACTACCATCTTGCCGCTGGTGAGTATCATGTAGGGACTGAGGATGTTGGCCACGGTGGTGCTGACGCCTGCAATGTTGCGGGCAGACTTGACCACTGCTTCGTCAAGGTTCTCGGTCACTACAAGGGCCTTGCCCTCCACACCGATCTTGGTGAGGAAGTTCTTGAAGGCCTTGGTCTTGATCTCTTCCATCTTCAGGCCGTCTACCACCAGGATCTCGGCCTCGGCGGCCTTGGCGGACAGGGCAGACTTGAGGGCCAGACGCTTGACCTTCTTATTGAGGCTGTAGCTGTAATCCCGGGGCTTGGGGGCAAAGGCTACGCCGCCGTGATACCACACGGGGGAACCTGCATAACCGGCGCGGGCGCGGCCGGTGCCCTTCTGGCGCCAGGGCTTTCTGGTGGTGTAGGAAACTTCACCCTTGGTGAGAGCGCTCTGGGTGCCCTGGCGGCAGTTGGCCAGGTGGTTCTTGACGGAGTCATGCAGGACGCTCTTGTTGGGCTCGATGCCGAAAATGGCCTCGGAGAGCTCGATCTCGCCGATCTTCTCGCCTGCCATATTAAAAACGTTTGCTTTAGGCATTTATGCTGCTCTCCTTTCTTTACTTGGTACGTGCGGAAGCCTTCTGGGGATTGACACGGGCGGAAGCCTTCTGAGGATTGAGGCTGATGCCGGCGCCTTCGCCCTTCTTGACAGGCTGGGTCTTGGCGGTGGACTTGATATACACGATGCTGCCCTTGGGGCCGGGGACGGCGCCGCGGATTGCGATCATGTTCAGCTCTGCGTCGACCTTCACCACGTCCAGGTTCTGGACGGTGACCTGGTCCACGCCCATGTGGCCGGCCTGCTTCTTGCCCGGGAATATACGGGAAGGATCAGTGCTGGAGCCCATGGAACCGGCGTGACGGTGAACGGGACCGCCGCCGTGGCTGGTGGGGGTGCGGCCCTGGCCGAAGCGCTTGATAACGCCGGCGTAGCCCTTGCCCTTGCTGGTACCGGTGATGTCTACCTTCTCGCCCTCTGCAAAGACGTCGGCCTTGACAACATCGCCGACTTCAAGCTTGCTGCTGTCCTCCAGGCGGAACTCCTTGAGGTGCTTCACCATGCCTACGCCCGCCTTCTTCAGGTGGCCCTGCTCAGGCTGGCTCAGCTTCTTCTCGGCCACTTCCTCGTAACCGAACTGGACTGCTTCGTATCCTTCCTTCTCCTTGGTCATCTTCTGCACGACCACGCAGGGGCCGGCTTCAATGACGGTTACGGGAATGACCTTACCAGTCTCGTCGAAGATCTGCGTCATGCCGACCTTCTTGCCGATGATGGCTTTCTTCATTTTATTTCCTCCTATTGGTTATTGGTTGCCTCGCTTAGCCCGGGTGTTGGGCGCCCGTCCAGAGGCTGGCAACTTAACCCGTCCGCATACGCAAGCTGCGGACAATGGGTCGTTGACTTGTGGGTTTTGCCCCAGCGGGCAAAGGGTTTGGTTCAGAGCTTGATCTCGATCTCCACGCCGGCAGGGACTTCCAGATTCATCAGGGCCTCAACGGTCTTCTGATTGGGGCTGAGGATGTCGATAAGGCGCTTGTGGGTGCGGCGCTCAAACTGCTCACGGCTGTCCTTGTACTTGTGAACGGCACGAAGGATGGTGACTATTTCGGTCTTAGTGGGCAGGGGGATGGGGCCGGACACCTTTGCATCGGTGCGCTTTGCTGCCTCGACGATGGTCTCGGCGGCCTTGTCGATGAGCTGATGATCGTAGGCCTTCAGGCGGATACGGATCATGTTCTTGTTGTTTGCTGCCATGTGTTTTCTCCTTTTCGTACGTTTTGTTTCGGCGGCATTGGCTCCGCCTTTTACTATGCGTACGGATGAAACCCAAATTCCTATACACACAACCGTGCGTATCAGGCCGTGTCCGAAAAACAAACCGGCTGTTCAGCCGGTCAGATCCCCCGTCCACGCGATATACGCGTGTATCGGATAGGTTTCAGCCGCCCGATTGCGTGTTGAAAACATTTCAACACCGGACATACTCCACGGAAGTTACCTCGCCTGGCGAGCAATCTCCCGCTTCATCGCATAATACGCCCGTGCTCTCGCACACGCGCTCAAATAATATACCAAGTATTGCCGCTTCTGTCAAGAGAATTTTCTCTTTTCTGCAAAAATTTTTTCGTATTTTTTTGTGCAGGCTCCACGAAATTTTAAAAGCGAAAAGGCCGGGGTAAGCCCGGCCTTTTCATCCTGTTTTAAGCTACAATATCTTGTGCTTTTTCCTTGCGCCGGCCCTATTCCTCAGGTAATTCCGGCTCCCTCAGTTTCGCGCTCAGTCCGTCTGCCGCAGCCAGCAGTTCCCTGCCCTCCTTCAGCAGCAGTTCCCCTGCCGGGGTGAGGGCCAGCAGCCGATTGGTACGGCTGATAAGCTTTACACCCAGCTCCTTTTCCAGGGCCGACACAGCCCTGCTCACGGTGGAATGGCTGGTGTAGAGGCTGCGCCCGGCGGCGGAGAAGCCGCCCGTTTCCGCCGCGGCCACGAACATTCTAAGCTGCTCCAGCTCCATGGCACCGCCTCAATAATTAAATATGTAGGGCAGCAGTTCCGAGAGCTTATAGCTCACGTAGCGGTCCCCGGCCTTGGCGCAGAGCACCTCCATGTCCGGGGAGAACTCCGCCAGGAACTGACGGCAGGCCCCGCAGGGCGTGCACCAGTTTTCACTGTCGGCATAGATGGCTATGCGGCGGAACTCCCTGTGTCCCTCGCTCACCGCCTTGCAGCAGGCTGTGCGCTCGGCGCAGATGGTGCTGCCCAGAGCGGCATTTTCCACATTACAGCCGGTGTACACCGTTCCGTCGCTGCACTCCAAGGCAGCGCCAACGGGGAAGCGGGAATAGGGGACATAGGCATTTAAGGACGCTTTTTTCGCTCTGGACATCAATTCTCTGTCAGTCATTACTCTCCCTCTCCTTGTTCAGTATTATCTTCATCCAATATGATCTCCCAATTCTGGAAATCATACAGGGGATTTCCCACGTTGGCATTCAGGCCCCTGATCATACCCCGGTGGACAATGATCTCCTGGTGCTCAAAGCCGATGGATATGAGCAGCCCTCTGCTGGCCACATGCTCATAGAAGGTCTGGTACATGCTGGAGCGGGTTGCCTCGGAGGCAGCCAGGTAATCTTCCAGATAGCCCAGAAAAATGGTGTCGCTGCTGCGGGAATAATTCAGCTCGTCGTCAGGGTCCAGAAGCTCGGTGAGGTCGAAGTTGTTGCGCAGCTTCACCTCGCCGTAGTACATGTCGAATTCGCCCTCCTCCAGGGCAGTCATATAGTCGTCCCAAGTCAGCCCCTGTACGTCGATTTTAAGCCCAATGCCGGCCATGTCCTCAGCAAAACGCTGGCACACGCCGGTCTTGGCACTGCTGTCGCTGCACACAATGAGTTTCAGCGATGCATCCTCACCGGCAGACATGAATTCCAGCCAACCGTCCCCATCGTAATCCTTAAGCCCGGCATTTTCAAGGATGGACTTGCAGGCATCCAAATTATAGTTCAGACTGTCCGCATAGGTCTGGGGATAGGCGGCACAGGTAGGATACATTGCCACCGAAGAGCCAACACCATTTCCGTGGAGAAGCTCCTCGGCAAAGTATTCCCGGTCGAAAGCGTAGTTCATGGCCATACGTATGGTCTCGTACCGGCCCAGGGCACTCTCATGGTTGAACTGAATATAATGGAAGTTGGTTGTGGGATAGCTCCGGATCTCGCTGGTACGGGCATAACCCAGGTTGGTATAGCTGGAAGGGTCATTGGTGACCACGTCAATTATACCGTCGTCGAAAGCACTGATTATGCTTTCCGCCGAAGAGTACTCTTTGAGATATACAGTATCTACGGGCAGTGTATCATATCCGGCATAACCTTCATAGGCCACAAGGGCGGTATAGTCTGCGTTATAGGTGTACGGTCCGCTGCCCATAGGACGGGCCTCGTTCATATCTCCGGATTTTATTATAGGTATATTCAGCAGTTTTACAAACTGGGTGTCCCCAATGCCCAGAGTGACATAGAAATTTTCATCGTCATATCCGGCCCCCTGGAAGCTGGAAAAGCGGCCCCTGTAGCGGTCGGAATTAACGGCCATGTTCAGAGAATAGCCCAGGTCCTGGCCCGTCACCGGAGTGCCGTCATGGAAGGTATGTCCCTCTCCGATTTTAAAAGTCCAGCTTTTGCCGTCCTCGGAGCAGCTCCACTCAGTGAGCACGTTGGGGATGGCTTCAAAATTTGTGTCCACCTCCACCATGTTCTCATACACTAAGCTGCACACCAACTGGTTGGAGCGATTGGTGGCTATAAGAGGATTGAAGGAATATTCTGTGTTGCAGTTGAGGGAGAAGACATTGTCTGCCCCCAGGCTGCGGGTGACGTCCTTACCCTCGGTGGAATCAGGGATTCCGGCATAGGGATCGTCGGAGTCGGAGTCGCTGCATCCGGCACAGCAGAGCAGCATTGCCAGGGCCAGCAGAAGGGTAAGGACCTTAAAGCATTTGTTCATGTGTATCTCCTTAGTTTCAAAGCACTATGGCAGCACCCTGGCTGCCTCTGTGCCCGCCGGTATATCTGTGGGACCAGTACTTTTCATGGCTGCATACAGTGCACTCACGGGATATATCTATATTATCCGCCTTTAGCCCCAGCTGCATAAGCCTGCGGGCATTGGCGGCGCGCAGATCCACCATGGTCTTGCCGTCGTCCCTCCGGTCAAAGAGTCCCAGGGTATCTCCCCTCAGATATTTCTCTATCGCCTGAGGCACATCGTCGTCCGTCTCAAAGCAGCAGCGGCCTATAGACGGCCCTATAGCCGCTCGGATGCTGCCGGGCTCTGCCCCCAGGCTCACCATCTTATCCAAGGCGTTTTTCAGGATATCCCCCACGGAGCTGCGCCAGCCGCAATGTATGGCCCCGGCCACGGAATGCTCCCCGTCCCAGAGCAGCACCGGCACACAATCGGCCACCATGCAAAGTATGGGCAGGCTCTTTACATTGGTCACCAGACCGTCGGCCTCATAGGGCACCCGGGACAGGCAGACATGCCTGTCCTCCTGTGTCACTATGCGCACCTCATTGCCGTGGACCTGGTTTGTGACGGCCATGCCGTCTATGCCCACGCCCATGAGGGCACAGAGACGGCGGTAATTCTCCCGCACTGCCTCCGGCTCGTCCCCCCGGTTGCTGCCCAGATTAAGGGAGCTGAACTCTCCCCGGCTGACTCCGCCGAAGCGGGTTGTAAAGGCGTGCCTTACACCTATTATGTCCGAGCTCATATATATGAGCCCATCCCTGTTGTTTTCTTTAAAGCTCATGGCATCTCCCTGCCGGCCAGAGGCAGGCTTTCTTTTGCTCTCATTGGTTTCTTCCGCAGCATTCCTTATATTTCAGCCGCCTGCTGCCGTCGGCCTTCATCTTACCGCATGGGCAGGGGTCATTGCGCCCGGGCTTGGGTGCCTTTCTCACCGGCTGCTTTTTCACCGGCTCCCCTCCCACGTTGGCGGCGGCATTCTTTGCCACGGCCTTGCGCTCAATGGGCTGCTCCCGGCGCAGCTGCACGGTGAAGAGGCGGCGCACCGTCTCCTCCCTGATGCCGTGGATCATGGCCTCGAACATGTCGAAGCCCTCCTGCTTGTAGGCATCTATGGGTTTTACGGCGCCGTAGCCCCGCAGGCCGATACCCCGCTTCAGCTCACTCATGGCGTCGATGTGGTCCATCCAGTATTCGTCCACCACACGGAGCATGATGACCCGCTCCAGCTCCCGCATCAGCGGCAGTCCGTTGGGCCCCGGGCCGAAGGCGGCCTCCCTGGCGGCATAGACCTTCTCCGCCAGTTCATTCACCTTCTCCGCCACCTGCTCCCATTTGGCAAATCCCTTGAAGTCCTCTATCCTGAAGGTACCCGGACGCATGAAAAGTTTTTCAAAGGGCTGCAGGGCTTCGTCCAGCTGCTGCTGGCTCTCTGCGGCGGCCCCCGCCAAGCCGTCGCTGACGGTGGAGGTGACGAACTCGTGGATCATGCCCATGATCTGCTGCTGTATATCCTCTCCGTCCAGCACCTTCCGGCGCTCGCCGTAGATGATGTTGCGCTGCTGGTTCATCACGTCGTCGTACTCCAGTACGCTCTTACGGGTCTGGAAGTTGCGGCTTTCCACTGTCTTCTGGGCCTGTTCTATGGCTCCTGAGAGCATCTTGTGATCCAGAGGCATGTCCTCCTCCACCTTCAGCGTCTCCATGATATTCATTATCCGTTCGGAGCCGAAAAGGCGCATCACGTCGTCGGTAAGAGCCAGATAGAAGCGGCTTTCGCCCGGGTCTCCCTGACGTCCGGCACGGCCTCTCAGCTGGTTGTCGATACGTCTGGACTCATGGCGCTCGGTGCCCAGAATGAACAGCCCGCCGGCGGCCCTTACCTTTTCCGCCTCGGCATCGGTGACGGCCTTGTGCTCCTTCAGCTTCTCGGCAAACAGCGCCCGGGCTTTCAGTATCTCTTCGTCCTCGGTGTCCCCGTAGCCGGTAGCTTCGCTGATGACCTCCTCAGTAAAGCCCGCCTTGCGCAGGTCGTTCTTGGCAAGGAATTCCGCATTGCCGCCCAGCATGATGTCGGTGCCGCGGCCGGCCATGTTGGTTGCAATGGTCACGGCTCCCAGTTTGGCGGCCTGGGCCACTATCTCCGCTTCCTTTTCATGATACTTTGCATTCAGCACGGTATGCGCTATGCCCCGTTTTTTCAGCAGAGAGGAGAGATATTCGCTCTTTTCTATGGACACGGTGCCCACCAGCACTGGCTGCCCCTTTTCATGACAGGCGGCGATCTGATCTATAATGGCCCTGTTTTTCCCTGTCTCGTTTTTGTATACAACATCCGGGTCATCCTGACGGATAACCGGCTTATTGGTAGGTATCTCGATAATGTCCAGTTTGTATATGGCTTCAAATTCTTCCGCCTCGGTGACGGCAGTACCGGTCATGCCGGAGAGCTTGTTATACAGGCGGAAGTAGTTCTGGAAGGTGATGGTGGCAAGGGTCTTGTTTTCCTTCTGCACATCCACATGCTCCTTGGCCTCAATGGCCTGGTGGAGTCCTTCAGAGTAGCGGCGTCCCAGCATAAGTCTTCCGGTGAACTCATCCACAATGATGATCTCCCCGTCCTTGACTATGTAATCTATATCCCGCTTCATTATGCCGTGGGCCTTCAGGGCCTGATTTATATGGTGGCTGAGAGTGGCATTTTCCATGTCCGCCAGATTCTCCAGTCCAAAGGCCCGCTCCGCCTTGGCTATTCCACGGGCGGTGAGAGTGGCGGTTTTTGCCTTTTCGTCCACCACATAGTCGGCGTCCAGATTCTCGTCCTCTTCCTCTTTTTCGTCCACGGAGGCATAGACCTGTTTTTTGAGCCTGCTGACAAAATCGTCGGCCTGGCGGTACAGGTCGGTGCTCTCATCCCCCTGGCCGGAGATGATAAGCGGTGTTCTGGCCTCGTCTATAAGGATGGAGTCCACCTCGTCCACTATGGCAAAAGCGTGGCCCCGCTGCACCATGCTCTCCTTGTAGAGAGCCATATTATCCCTCAGATAGTCGAAGCCCATCTCATTGTTGGTGCCGTAGGTGATGTCGCAGTTATAGGCTTTGCGCCGCTCCTCGTTGGTGAGGCCATGGACGATAAGGCCTACGCTGAGGCCCAGGAAACGGTGTACCTTGCCCATCCACTCACTGTCACGCCGGGCCAGGTAGTCGTTGACCGTGACGATATGCACTCCTTCCCCGGCCAGGGCGTTGAGGTAGGCAGGCAGCACGGCCACCAGGGTCTTGCCTTCACCTGTCTTCATCTCGGCTATGCGTCCCTGGTGCAGGACTATGCCGCCTATTAGCTGCACCCGGAAAGGCTTCATGCCCAGCACACGCCAGGCGGCCTCTCTGGCCGTGGCAAAAGCCTCCGGCAGAATGTCATCCAGAGTCTCTCCCTGGGCCAGGCGTTCCTTGAATATCCCGGTCTTGGCCTTCAGCTCCTCGTCGCTGAGGGCGGAGTATTCCTCCGACAAGGCCTCGATCCTGTCGGCTATCGGATATATTCTCTTAAGCTCCCTGTCGGAATAGGAGCCGAACAATTTGTTAAGTATGCCCATTATAACTGTGCCTTTCTGATAGTGTTTTTCGGGCCCTCCCCGGGCCCATACCGATACAGAGTGTATTGTAACACATCTTTGTGAACAAAAAAAGTATAATATTGTACCAGGTGCAATATCTGGCCGTTGCCATGGCACTTTTTTTGTGGTAGAATCCCTTTTTAGGAAGAATAAAGAGGGAGAGGCACTGTCCCATGAACAAGATAGGCTTTGACAACGAGAAATACCTTAAGCTCCAGTCCCAGAACATCCGGGACAGGATAAGCAAATTCGGCGGTAAGCTTTACCTGGAATTCGGCGGCAAGCTTTTTGACGACTTCCATGCCTCCAGGGTAGTGCCCGGCTTCAAGCCGGACAGCAAGGTAAACATGCTCCTGGAGATGAAGGATGACGCCGAGATTGTCATCGCCATCTCCGCTGACGATATAGAGCGCAGCAAGCGCCGGGGAGACTTGGGCATCACCTATGACGAGGATACCCTCCGCCTTATCGACGCCTTCCGGGGCATCGGCCTTTACATAGGCAGCGTAGTCATCACCCATTACCGGGGCCAGGCCGTCGCGGACCAGTTCAAAAAACGTCTGGAGATGCTGGGTATCCGGGTCTATAAGCATTATATAATTCCCGACTATCCCTCCAATGTACCCCTGATAGTATCCGAGGAAGGCTTCGGTCTCAACGACTATATAGAGACCGAGCGCAGCCTGGTGGTAGTCACCGCTCCCGGCCCCGGCAGCGGCAAAATGGCCACCTGCCTCAGCCAGCTCTACCATGAGCACAAGCGGGGTGTCAGCGCAGGTTACGCCAAGTTTGAGACCTTCCCGGTGTGGAACCTGCCTCTAAAGCATCCGGTGAACCTGGCCTATGAGGCAGCCACCGCCGACCTGGACGACGTGAATATGATAGACCCTTTCCATCTGGAAGCCTACGGCGTCACCACCGTCAACTACAACCGGGACGTGGAGATCTTCCCGGTACTGGAGGCTATATTCAAGCGCATCTACGGCAGCAGTCCCTATAAGAGCCCCACAGATATGGGAGTAAATATGCTGGGCTTCTGCATTCAGGATGACGAGGTCTGCTCCCAGGCCTCCAAGCAGGAGATAATCCGCCGCTACTACGCCGCCGCCTGCGGCGTGCGCCGTGGCACCGCCGACCCCAACGAGGTCAGGAAGATAGAGCTCATTATGAATTCCCTGGGCCTTACCCCCGAGGACCGGCCCGTGGTGGCCGCCGCCCTGGAAAAGGCCGAAAAGACCGGCGGCCCCGCCGTGGCACTGGAGCTCAACGACGGGCGCATAGTCACCGGTAAGACCTCCTCCCTGCTGGGAGCCTCCTCCGCCTGCCTGCTCAACGCCGTAAAAGCTCTGGCAGGTATAGACAAGAAGCTGCCCCTCATTGCCCCCGGCGTCATCGAGCCCATACAGCACCTGAAGGTGGAGCACCTAGGCAACCACAACCCCCGCCTCCACACCGATGAGTTACTTATTGCCCTGTCCATCTGCTCCGTCACCAATCCCATGGCCGGCTGCGCCATAGAGCAGCTGGATAATCTCAAGGGCTGCGAGGCCCACTCCTCCGTTATCCTGTCCCATGTGGACGAAGATCTCTTTAGAAAGCTGGGTATAAACATCTCCTCCGAGCCCAGGTATCAGGCAAAAAAACTGTTTCATAAATAAAATCAAGCCCCAGCCCTGGGAACTTTCTCGGAATTTCCCAGGGCCGGGGCATATATGTCACTCTCACCTTTTCAGGCTCCCGGGGCTGATGCCGAAGCTCTCCCGGAAGGCCCGGTGAAAGGAGGAGTAGTCGCCAAAGCCGCTTTCAGCGGCTGCCTTGCTCACCGGCATTCCCTCCCGGATCAGCCGGGCCGCAT